>NZ_JBSFCF010000012.1:0-205106 GCF_053593335.1 Streptomyces sp. NPDC002324 | reverse complement strand
GGACCGGCTCGTCACCGAACTGCGCGCCCTCGGCTACGAGGTGACCGAGTCCGACGCGAACTTCGTGCAGTTCGGCAGGTTCGAGGACGCGCACGAGGTCTGGCGGAGCATCCTCGACCGGGGCGTCCTGGTCCGGGACAACGGCGTGCCGGGATGGCTGCGGGTCACCGCCGGAACTCCCGCCGAGAACGACGCGTTCCTCGACGCGGTACGTCAACTGAAGAAGGAGCAGCACGCATGACTCGCCAAGGCCGCGTCGGCAGAATCGAACGGACGACCAAGGAGACCTCGGTCCTCGTCGAGATCGACCTCGACGGCACGGGCCGGACGGAGATCTCCACCGGGGTCGGCTTCTACGACCACATGCTCGACCAGCTCGGCCGCCACGGTCTGTTCGACCTGACCGTGAAGACCGACGGCGACCTGCACATCGACTCCCACCACACCATCGAGGACACCGCCCTCGCGCTGGGCGCCGCCTTCAAGCAGGCCCTCGGCGACAAGGTCGGCATCTACCGCTTCGGCAACTGCACGGTCCCGCTGGACGAGTCCCTCGCCCAGGTCACCGTCGACCTCTCCGGCCGCCCGTACCTCGTGCACACCGAGCCCGAGAAGATGGCGCCGATGATCGGCGAGTACGACACCACGATGACCCGGCACATCCTGGAGTCCTTCGTCGCCCAGGCCCAGATCGCGCTGCACGTGCACGTGCCCTATGGGCGCAACGCGCACCACATCGTCGAGTGCCAGTTCAAGGCCCTGGCGCGGGCCCTGCGCTACGCCTCCGAGCGCGACCCGCGCGCGGCCGGCATCCTGCCCTCCACGAAGGGCGCGCTGTGAACGGCCTGTCGACCGTCCTGATCGTCGTCGGCCTCTTCCTGGTCGGCGGGATCATCTCCTTCGTCAAGCAGGGGATGCCGAAGCAGCTCGTCGTGCTGCTCTCCGTCGGCGCCGCGATGTGTCTGGTCGCCGGTGTCATGAGGCTGGAGGTGTGGAATTGAGCGCACCCAAGAAGGTCGTCGTCTTCGACTACGGCTTCGGCAACGTGCGGTCCGCCGAGCGCGCCCTCGCACGCACCGGCGCCGAGGTCGAGATAACGCGTGACTTCGACCGCGCCATGAACGCCGACGGGCTGCTCGTGCCCGGCGTCGGCGCCTTCGCCGCCTGCATGAAGGGGCTGAAGGAGGCGCGCGGCGACTGGATCATCGACCGCCGGCTCTCCGGCGGCCGCCCGGTGATGGGCATCTGCGTCGGCATGCAGATCCTCTTCGCACGCGGCATCGAGCACGGCGTGGAGACCGAGGGCCTCGACGAGTGGCCCGGCGCCGTCGAGCCGCTCCAGGCCGAGATCGTGCCGCACATGGGCTGGAACACCGTCGAGGCCCCGGCCGACAGCCGGCTCTTCGCCGGCCTCGACGCCGACGCCCGCTTCTACTTCGTGCACTCCTACGCCGTCCACGACTGGTCCCTGGAGACGCACAACCCCGCGCTCACCGCCCCCAGGGTCACCTGGTCGACGCACGGCAAGCCCTTCGTGGCCGCCGTGGAGAACGCCGCCCTGTGGGCCACCCAGTTCCACCCCGAGAAGTCCGGCGACGCCGGAGCGCAGCTGCTGACCAACTGGATCGGAACCCTGTAGCCATGGCAAAGCTCGAACTCCTTCCCGCCGTCGACGTCCGTGACGGCCAGGCGGTCCGGCTCGTCCACGGCGAGTCCGGCACGGAGACCTCCTACGGCTCCCCGCTTCAGGCCGCCCTCGCCTGGCAGCGCGCGGGCGCCGAGTGGCTGCACCTGGTCGACCTGGACGCCGCGTTCGGCACCGGCGACAACCGGGACCTGGTCGCCGAGGTCACCCGGGCGATGGACATCAAGGTCGAGCTGTCCGGCGGCATCCGGGACGACGCCTCCCTGGCGAAGGCCCTGGCCACCGGCTGCACCCGGGTCAACCTGGGCACGGCCGCCCTGGAGACGCCCGAGTGGGTCGCCAAGGTCATCGCCGAGCACGGTGACAGGATCGCGGTCGGCCTCGACGTGAAGGGCACCACCCTGCGCGGCCGCGGCTGGACCCGCGACGGCGGCGACCTGTACGAGACGCTGGAGCGCCTCGACAAGGAGGGCTGCGCCCGCTACGTCGTCACGGACATCGCCAAGGACGGCACCCTGCAGGGCCCCAACCTGGAGCTGCTGCGCAACGTGTGCGCCGCGACGGACCGCCCGGTCGTGGCGTCCGGCGGCGTGTCGTCCCTCGACGACCTGCGGGCCATCGCCGAACTGGTGCCCCTCGGTGTCGAGGGGTCCATCGTCGGCAAGGCCTTGTACGCGAAGGCGTTCACCCTGGAAGAGGCACTGGAGGTCACGTCGTGAGAACGGGCACAGCGTCATGACGTCCGAAGGCGTGCGACGGGTGCAGAGCGGGAGTCCCTGGGAGGAGTCCATCGGTTTCGCGCGCGCCGTCGCGGCGGGCGACCGCGTCCTGGTGGCGGGCACCACGGCCTTCAGGGGCGAGGTACTGCACGGGGAGGGCGACCCGTACGAACAGGCCAAGGTCGCCTTCACCAGCGCGGTCCAGGCGCTCGGCGAGTTCGGCCTCGGCGCCGAGGCCGTGATCCGCACGCGGATGTACCTGACCCACATGAGGGACGTCGAGGCCGTGGGGCGGGCCCACAAGGAGATCTTCGACCCGGTGCGTCCGGCCGCGACCCTGCTGGTCGTCGAGGGTTTCGTCGACCCGCGCATCCTCGTCGAAGTAGAGATCGAAGCATTCAGAGGCTAGGCCCTCCAGAACCCTTGTTAGGAGCCGTGGATTCATGACCCTGGCGGTCCGAGTCATCCCCTGCCTGGACGTGGACAACGGCCGGGTCGTCAAGGGCGTCAACTTCCAGAACCTGCGCGACGCGGGCGACCCCGTCGAGATGGCGAAGGTGTACGACGCCGAGGGCGCCGACGAGCTGACGTTCCTGGACATCACCGCCTCGTCGGGCAACCGCGAGACGACGTACGACGTGGTGCGCCGCACCGCCGAGCAGGTGTTCATCCCGCTGACGGTCGGCGGCGGCGTCCGTACCGCCGAGGACGTGGACAAGCTGCTGCGGGCGGGTGCCGACAAGGTCGGCGTCAACACGGCGGCGATCGCCCGCCCCGACCTCATCCGCGAGATCGCCGAGCGCTTCGGCCGCCAGGTGCTGGTCCTGTCGGTCGACGCCCGCCGCACCGAGGCCGGATCGTTCGAGGTCACCACCCACGGCGGCCGCAAGGGCACCGGGATCGACGCCGTGGAGTGGGCCCACCGCGCCGCCGAACTTGGCGCCGGCGAGATCCTGCTCAACTCCATGGACGCGGACGGCACCAAGGACGGCTACGACCTGGAGATGATCACCGCCGTCCGCAAGCACGTCACCGTCCCCGTCATCGCCTCCGGCGGCGCCGGCCGGCTCGCCGACTTCGCCCCGGCCGTCGAAGCGGGCGCCGACGCCGTCCTCGCCGCCTCCGTCTTCCACTTCGGCGACCTGCGCATCGGCGAGGTCAAGAACGCGCTGCGCGGAGCGGGTCACCCGGTGCGGTGACCTCGCGCCCCGCTGGTCCCGGCCGCCCGAGGGGGGCCGGGACCAGGCGTCGGGGAGCAGGCGGTCGGGCTTCAGATGCCCAGCTGCTTCGTCTCGTGCAGCTTGGCGATCGCCTCCTTCTCGCCCTCCAGTTCGACATCGGCGACCTGCTGACGGCCGTAGAGGAACAGCAGCAGCTCGGCGGGCTCGCCGGTGACGGTGACGACCGGGGCGCCGCGATGCGCCACCGCCGTCCGCCCGTCGGGGCGGCGCAGGACCAGGCCGGTGGGGGAGCGGCGGCCCATGAGGCGGGCCGTGCGCTCCAGGCGGGACCACAGGGCGTCCTGGAAGACGTGGTCCAGCTCGCGCGGGGTCCACTCGGGACGGGCGCGGCGGATGTCCTCGGTGTGGACGTAGAACTCGATCGTGTTCGACGCCTCGTCGATCTGCTTGAGGTTGAAGGGCGAGAAACGCGGCGGACCGGTACGCACGAGCTGGATCAGCTCCTCGTACGGCTTGGCGGCGAACTCCTCCATCACCCGGTCGAGACGCGAGGCGAGCTGCTTGATGAGTATGCCCCCGGCGGCGTCCGGGCGGCGCTCGCGCACGACCACGTGCGCGGCCAGATCACGGGTCGTCCAGCCCTCGCACAGGGTGGGAGCCTCGGGGCCCGCGGTCTCCAACAGGTCGGCGAAGAGAAGCCGTTCACGCTTGGCATGGGTAGACATGACAGCCAGCCTACGACCGGGCCACCCCCACGCCCAGCGCAGGTCCGGCCGATGCGTGGCCACGGATACCCGGACGGTCGCCCGACGGACCGGTCATTCGTACGACAAGAGGGTCCGGCCTGTGGACAACGGACGAGGCCGCCCGGCCCGGCGCGGCACAATGGCACGCATGACCAGCACGCCGTCCTCCAGCAGCCCCCACCGTCCCGGAGCCCCCGCCGGCCCCGGCACTCCCAGCGCGCTGGACCCCGAGATCGCCGCCCGCCTCAAGCGCGGCGTCGACGGACTCCTGCCCGCCATCGCCCAGCAGTACGACACCGGTGAGGTGCTCATGCTCGGCTGGATGGACGACGAGGCACTGCACCGCACGCTCACCACCGGCCGCTGCACGTACTGGTCGCGCAGCCGCCGCGAGTACTGGGTGAAGGGGGACACCTCCGGGCACTTCCAGTGGGTGAAGTCCGTCAGCCTGGACTGCGACGCCGACACCGTCCTCGTCAAGGTCGACCAGGTCGGCGCCGCCTGCCACACCGGCGCCCGCACCTGCTTCGACGAGGACGTCCTCAAGGCCGTGGAAGGCGTCGGGAGCGGCGCCGGTTCCGACGTACCGTCACTGGATCAGTAAGGTCAGCCGCCATGGACCTTGAGACGTTCCGCAAACTGGCCGACGACCGCCGGGTCATCCCCGTCAGCCGCAAGCTCCTCGCCGACGGCGACACCCCGGTCGGGCTCTACCGCAAGCTCGCCGCCGAGCGGCCCGGCACCTTTCTGCTGGAGTCCGCGGAGAACGGCCGCACGGCGTTCAAATGGTCTCGCTACTCCTTCGTAGGCGTCCGCAGCCACGCCACCCTCACCGCCCGCGACGGCGAGACCCACTGGCTCGGCACCCCGCCCGTCGGCGTCCCCGTGGACGGCGACCCCCTCGCCGCCCTGCGCGCCACCATCGAGGCCCTCCACACGCCCCACCAGGAGGGCATGCCCCCCTTCACCGGCGGCATGGTCGGCTACCTGGGCTACGACATCGTGCGCCGCCTGGAGAAGATCGGCCCCGGCGGACGCGACGATCTGAAGCTGCCCGAGCTGACCATGCTGCTGACGAGCGACCTGGCGGTCATGGACCACTGGGAGGGCTCGGTCCTGCTGATCGCCAACGCCATCAACCACAACGACCTGGACACGGGCGTCGACGAGGCCCACGCCGACGCCGTCGCCCGCCTCGACGCCATGGAGGCCGACCTCACGCGGCCCGTCGCCCAGCCCCCGGCGGCCCTGCCGCCCTCGGAGCTGCCCGAGTACACCGCGCTGTGGGGCGGCCCCGACTTCCAGGCGGCCGTCGAGGACATCAAGGAGCGCATCCGGGCCGGCGAGGCCTTCCAGGTCGTCCCCTCCCAGCGCTTCGAAACCCCGTGCACGGCAAGCGCGTTGGACGTCTACCGCGTCCTGCGGGCGACCAACCCGTCCCCGTACATGTACCTGTTCCGCTTCGACGGCTTCGACGTCGTCGGCTCCTCCCCCGAGGCCCTGGTCAAGGTCGAGGACGGGCAGGCCATGGTCCACCCCATCGCCGGCACCCGGCACCGGGGGGCGACCCCGCAGGAGGACCAGGCCCTCG
Source organism: Streptomyces sp. NPDC002324 (assembly GCF_053593335.1). Taxonomy (NCBI): domain Bacteria; kingdom Bacillati; phylum Actinomycetota; class Actinomycetes; order Kitasatosporales; family Streptomycetaceae; genus Streptomyces; species Streptomyces sp. NPDC002324. The sequence goes on along the minus strand of NZ_JBSFCF010000012.1, from coordinate 199,224 downwards.
CCGACGAACTGCTCGCCGACCCCAAGGAGCGCGCCGAGCACCTGATGCTCGTCGACCTGGGCCGCAACGACCTGGGCCGGGTCTGCGAACCGGGCTCGGTCGAGGTCGTCGACTTCATGTCCGTCGAGCGGTACTCCCACGTCATGCACATCGTGTCCACCGTCACCGGCCGGGTCGCGGCGGGCCGCACCGCCTTCGATGTCCTGACCGCCTGCTTCCCCGCCGGCACCCTCTCCGGCGCCCCCAAGCCGCGCGCGATGCAGATCATCGACGAGCTGGAACCCTCCCGCCGGGGCCTGTACGGCGGCTGCGTCGGCTATCTCGACTTCGCGGGCGACTCCGACACCGCCATCGCCATCCGCACGGCACTGCTGCGCGACGGCACGGCCTACGTCCAGGCCGGCGCCGGCATCGTCGCCGACTCCGACCCCCTCGCGGAGGACACCGAGTGCCGCAACAAGGCGGCGGCGGTCCTGCGCGCGGTGCACACGGCCAACCGGCTGGGAGAGTAGGGCGCTTCTCACGTGCGCCCCGGGTGACGATCCACCCGGGGGGCAGGCGATAGTGGAGTACGTGACCGCAGCACCAGACCACCCCCGTTCCGAACCCGCGTCCGTCCGTGCCGGCCGGCGCAGTCTCGCCCTGGCGCTGCTCAGCGGTGCCCTCGGCGCGGCCGTCGCGCTGCTCGCCGGCCGACAGCGCTGGTCGGAGGGCACCATCTCGCTGGCGGGCGGCGACTTCCCGCTGACCGCCCAGGGCAGCGACGTCACGGGCGTGCCGGCGGCGCTCGCCGTGGTGGGTCTCGCCGCGCTCGTCGCCGTCTTCGCCGTACGCCGGTCCGGGCGCGTCCTGGTCGCCGCGCTGCTCGCCCTCTCCGGGGCGGGCATCATCGCCGCCGCGCTGCTCGGCGCCCAGGACAGCGCCGCGCTCGACGACAAGGCGGCCGAGGCCTCCGGTGACACCGCCGCGACCGTCGACGCGCTCAGCCACACCGGCTGGCCGTACGTCGCGGCCGCCGGTGGCGCGCTCATCCTGCTCGCCGGGCTGCTCGCGCTGCGCTACGGACGGCAGTGGCCCGCGATGTCCGGCCGCTACGAACGCGACGGCACACCCCGGCCGCGCAAGGTCCGGCCGGTCGACCCCGACCGGCCCGAGGACATGTGGAAGGCCCTGGACCGGGGCGAGGATCCCACGGGGCCCGGCCCGGCCTGAGGCGCCGGGCCGCACGGAGTGGGGAACGTGAGAGTGGACACCCCCGCTCATGGCACCCGTACCCGTACGGAACAATGGACGACGAGCGTCCGACTCAGCACAGGCATCGAGCGTCACGCATCGAGCACGACGCAATGAACAACGAGGAGCAAGTCATGGCGGGCAGCAGCCACGGTCACACCCCGGCCGCCTGGACCGGCGTCACCATCGCCTTCATCGGTTTCTGCGTCTCGGGCGCCTACATGGTGATGGCCCAGCCGCTGGGATTCTGGGCCGGCATGGTCATCGTCGTCCTCGGCGGCGTCGTCGGCATGGTCATGCGCGCCATGGGCATGGGTCAGCCGAAGGACGCGCACGCCGCGTACGAGACGCCGGCGGTCCGCGCGCAGAGCGCGACCACCCCCGAGCCGGCCGGCGCCAAGGGCTGACCCCCGCCCGAGGGACGGTCCCGTGTCACCGCGGGCCGTCCCTCCGGCGCGCGTACGGCGCGCGCGGGGCACAATGCGGTGTGTGAACGCCGACACCCAGCCGACCGCGCCGCCGCGCGTCCACGGCGCAGATCCGGTCGATGCGACCGCCGCGATCGGCGGCCCCCCGAGGACCACCGGGCGTACGCTCCGCGCGCTGGCGGTGCCCGCCGGGGTGCTCGCGGCCGTCGGCGGGGCCTTCGCGTACGTCGCGGCCGTGGACCCCAACGAACCCGGCCACTACCCGGTGTGTCCGCTGTGGCGCTTCACCGGCCTGTACTGCCCCGGCTGCGGCGGTCTGCGCAGCGCGCACGCCTTCGCGCACGGCGACCTCGCGACCGCCCTCACCGACAACGCGCTGGCCGTGGCTGGTTTCCTGGGCTTCGCGGTGTTGTGGACCGTATGGGTGGTCCGTACCGCGCGCGGACGATCCCTGCGCCTGCGCCTGGGACCCGTGCAGATGTGGGCGCTCGGCGCGTCGGCGCTGGTCTTCACGGTTGTCCGGAACCTGCCGTTCGGTGGCTGGCTCCATCCTTGATCAAACGGTGAACGTCCAGGTAGTGGGACCGCCGTCAACCGGATGCGAGGCCTACGCCCTCCTGCGGATACCATCACAGTGAACTGCCCGAACCATGAGAACCGCTCGACTGTCAATGCGTGACGGTCAAACGTTGTCACCGATTTCCACCGTCTGAAAGGGGGGCCGCTCGCGTGAGTGTGCTCGACGAGATCATCGACGGAGTCCGTGCCGACCTCGCGGAACGGCAGGCGCGCGTCAGCCTCGACGAGCTCAAGGAGCGCGCGGCGAAGGCTCCTGCGGCCAAGGACGGCGCGGCCGCGCTCCGCGGCGACGGCGTCAAGGTGATCTGCGAGGTCAAGCGGTCCAGCCCCTCCAAGGGCGCGCTCGCCGCCATCGCCGACCCGGCCGGTCTCGCGGCCGACTACGAGGCGGGTGGCGCGGCGATCATCTCCGTCCTCACCGAACAGCGGCGCTTCGGCGGCTCGCTGGCCGACCTGGAGGCCGTCCGCGCGCGCGTGGACATCCCCGTCCTGCGCAAGGACTTCATCGTCACCTCGTACCAGTTGTGGGAGGCGCGGGCGTACGGCGCCGATGTCGTGCTGCTGATCGTCGCCGCCCTCGACCAGCCGGCGCTGGAGTCGCTGATCGAGCGGGCCGAGTCGATCGGGCTCACCCCGCTCGTCGAGGTCCACGACGAGGACGAGGTCGAACGCGCGGTCGACGCCGGTGCCCGGGTGATCGGGGTCAACGCCCGCAACCTCAAGACCCTGGAGGTCGACCGCACCACCTTCGAGCGGGTGGCCCCCGAGATCCCCGACTCCCTCATCAAGATCGCCGAGTCCGGCGTCCGGGGCCCGCACGACCTCATCGCCTACGCCAACGCCGGCGCCGACGCCGTCCTCGTGGGCGAGTCCCTCGTCACCGGCAAGGACCCCAAGACCGCCGTCGCCGACCTCGTCGCCGCGGGCGAGCACCCGGCGCTGCGGCACGGGCGGGGCTGATCCCGCCATGACCGCCCGCGCCTTCGCCGCCGACCGGCCGGGATCCGTCCCGGCCGGGGCGCCGGGGTGCGAGGGAGCCTCCGTATCGGCCGAGGTCACCCACACGGGTGAGCCGGGGCCGGTAGGCTGTGCCCCGATGTTCTCGATCTCCATGACGACCAGGGACCCCTACGCCCGCCTCGCGCGCGGGTGCCGTCCCCGTGGCTGCCGGGCACCCGCCCGCCGGGTCCACGGGCGCCGGGTCCGGTACGTCATCGGTGACGAGCCGGGTCAGGTGAACGGCATGCGATGGCCCCGGTCACGTGCGCGCCGATGCCCTGCGGGCAGCTGAGCCGCGTCCGCCTTCCCTGACCGCCGGGTGTTCTCGCCCCGACGGTCGCCGAGGGCGCTTCCGGTCGGTTCGGCACCGCCGATCGACACCGTCGTGGTCGCTCGCCGTAGTGATCGCTCGCCGTAGTGGCGGGTGAACCCGCGGCGGTGGGTCGACGGCGCCAGGGGCGGCGCGCGTACGTGATCGCCGAAAGTCACCGCGAGTCATAGTCCGGCCAACTTCGGGGCCATGCCCCTGCGAGGTATCCGCATGTCCAGTGAGTTCTTCATTCCCGACCCCGAGGGTCAGGTTCCCAGCGCCGAGGGGTATTTCGGCGCGTTCGGCGGCAAGTTCATCCCGGAGGCGCTGGTCGCCGCCGTGGACGAGGTCGCCGTGGAGTACGACAAGGCGAAGCACGACCCCGAGTTCGCGCGCGAGCTCGACGACCTGCTCGTGCACTACACCGGGCGGCCCAGTGCGCTCACCGAGGTGCCGAGGTTCGCCGAGCACGCCGGCGGGGCACGGGTGTTCCTCAAGCGTGAGGACCTGAACCACACCGGTTCGCACAAGATCAACAATGTGCTCGGGCAGGCCCTGCTCACCCGGCGCATGGGCAAGACGCGGGTCATCGCCGAGACGGGAGCGGGCCAGCACGGCGTCGCCACCGCCACGGCCTGCGCGCTCTTCGGACTCGACTGCACGATCTACATGGGCGAGATCGACACCCAGCGGCAGGCCCTCAACGTCGCCCGCATGCGCATGCTGGGCGCCGAGGTCATCGCCGTGAAATCCGGCTCGCGGACCCTCAAGGACGCCATCAACGAGGCGTTCCGGGACTGGGTCGCCAACGTCGACCGCACGCACTACCTGTTCGGAACGGTCGCCGGCCCCCACCCCTTCCCCGCCATGGTCCGCGACTTCCACCGGGTCATCGGGGTCGAGGCGCGGCGCCAGATCCTCGAACGCGCCGGGCGCCTGCCCGACGCGGCCGTCGCCTGCGTGGGCGGCGGATCGAACGCGATCGGCCTCTTCCACGCCTTCATCCCGGACGCGGACGTCCGCCTCGTCGGGTGCGAACCCGCCGGCCACGGCATCGAGACCGGCGAGCACGCGGCGACGCTCACCGCCGGTGAACCCGGCATCCTGCACGGCTCGCGCTCGTACGTCCTCCAGGACGAGGAGGGCCAGATCACCGAGCCGTACTCGATCTCGGCCGGCCTCGACTACCCGGGCATCGGCCCCGAGCACGCGTACCTGAAGGACAGCGGCCGGGGCGAGTACCGCGCGGTCACCGACGACGCGGCCATGCAGGCGCTGCGTCTGCTGTCGCGCACCGAGGGCATCATCCCGGCGATCGAGAGCGCCCACGCGCTCGCCGGCGCCCTGGAGGTCGGCAGGGAGCTGGGCAAGGACGGGCTGATCGTCGTCAACCTGTCCGGGCGCGGCGACAAGGACATGGACACGGCCGCGCGCTACTTCGGCCTGTACGACACCGACGCCGAGGTCGCGGCCGACGCGGCCGATCTCGCCGAGATCGAGGGGGACGCCAAGTGAGCGGGAACATCCAGCTGTTGAGCGACACCCTCGCCGCCGCCAAGGCGGAGGGCCGGTCCGCGCTCATCGCCTATCTGCCGGCCGGGTTCCCGACCGTCGACGGCGGTATCGCCGCGATCAAGGCCGTCTTCGAGGGCGGCGCCGACGTCGTCGAGGTCGGGCTGCCGCACAGCGACCCGGTCCTCGACGGCCCCGTCATCCAGACCGCCGACGACATCGCCCTGCGCGGCGGCGTCAGAATCGCGGACGTCATGCGTACGGTCCGGGAGGCCTTCGAGGCCACCGGGAAGCCCGTCCTGGTCATGACGTACTGGAACCCCATCGACCGCTACGGCGTCGAACGCTTCACGGCCGAACTCGCGGAGGCGGGCGGTGCGGGCTGCATCCTGCCCGACCTGCCCGTCCAGGAGTCGGCGTTGTGGAGGGAGCACGCCGAGAAGCACGGGCTCGGCACGGTCTTCGTCGTCGCGCCCAGCAGTAAGGACGCCCGTCTCGCCGAGATCACCGCGGCGGGCAGCGGCTTCGTCTACGCCGCCTCGCTGATGGGGGTCACCGGCACCCGGGAGTCGGTCGGCGCGCAGGCCCAGGACCTGGTGGAACGCACCCGGGCCACGGGCTCCGGCCTGCCGGTCTGTGTCGGGCTCGGCGTCTCCAACGCGGAGCAGGCTGCCGAGGTCGCCGGGTTCGCCGACGGCGTGATCGTCGGCTCCGCGTTCGTGAAGCGGATGCTGGACGCTCCCGACGAGGCGGCCGGTCTGGACGCCGTGCGCGAACTGGCGGGCGACCTCGCGAAGGGCGTACGCCGGGGTGCGTGACGTTCACCCGTTTGTCGTACGGGGCTGACCGGACGTAACGGGCAGAACGCTCACTCGAACGGGTGGAAGTGGGACCGGGGAGGCGCGGTGCGCCTCCCCGGTTCGTTCTGCGGGATGTGAGCGAGAAGAACCGTGAGGGAAAGCGCACCGCCCGGGAACGGCTGGCGGAGGAGCGCGAGAAGCAGAAGACCGCCGAGAAGCGCCGCCGGGGCCTGATCGTGGGCGCCTCGGTGCTGGGCGTGCTGGGACTGGCCGCCGTGATCGGCGTCGTGGCGGCGAACGCGGGCAAGGACGACGCCGACAGCGCGGGCCCGGTCGTGGCACCCTCGGGGGCCAACGGCGAGGACAGCCTCGCGATCCCCGTCGGGGACCCCGGCGCGAAGTCGACCCTCTCGGTGTGGGAGGACTTCCGCTGCCCGGCCTGCAAGTCCTTCGAGGACGCCTACCGCTCGACGATCCACGAGCTGACCGAGGCCGGGAAGCTGAAGGTCGAGTACCACCTCGCCACCCTGATCGACGGGAACATGGGCGGCAGCGGCTCCCGCAAGGCCGCCAACGCCGCCGCCTGCGCGCAGAACGAGGGCGGCTTCCCGGCCTACCACGACGTGCTCTACGAGAACCAGCCGCCCGAGACGAACGACGACTTCGCCGACGAGACCAAGCTCCTGGACCTGGCGAAGAAGGTGGACGGACTGGACACCGAGCCCTTCCGCACCTGCGTCGAGGACGGCAAGCACAACAGCTGGGTCGCGAAGTCGAACGAGGCGTTCCAGAAGGGCGGCTTCTCCGGCACGCCGAGCGTCTTCCTCAACGGCACCAACATCTACGCGGACCAGTCCATGACCCCCGCCAAGCTGAAGCAGATGGTGGAGGCGAGGGCAAAGGGGTGAGCGGTGTGTGCGCCGAGGTGCCGCCGGGGGCGGTGAGGCGTCGAGGCAGAGGTGACACGGCGTTATGGACCCGTTGCCGGGCCGCCCGCCGTCGGCCGGGCCCGGCAGGGTAGCGTCGACCCTGCCATGGAACTTGCCTACATTCCCAGCCCGTCGCGCGGGGTGCTCTACCTCGGTCCCGTCCCGCTGCGCGGCTACGCCTTCTGCATCATCATCGGTGTCTTCGTAGCCGTCTGGCTCGGCAACAAACGCTGGGTCGCACGGGGCGGACAGGCCGGCACGATCGCCGACATCGCCGTCTGGGCCGTGCCCTTCGGCCTGGTCGGCGGGCGGCTCTACCACGTGATCACGGACTACGAGCTGTACTTCAGCGAGGGCCGTGACTGGGTCGACGCCTTCAAGGTCTGGGAGGGCGGGCTCGGCATCTGGGGCGCGATCGCGCTCGGCGCGGTGGGTGCGTGGATCGGCTGCCGCAGGCGCGGGATCCCGCTGCCCGCGTACGCCGACGCCGTCGCGCCCGGCATCGCCCTCGCGCAGGCGATCGGGCGATGGGGCAACTGGTTCAACCAGGAGCTGTACGGCAAGCCGACCGATCTCCCGTGGGCCGTGGAGATCACGTCCTCCACGGACGGACGGCTGCCGGGCACGTACCACCCGACCTTCCTCTACGAGTCGCTGTGGTGCATCGGCGTCGCGCTCCTCGTCATCTGGGCGGACCGGCGCTTCACTCTCGGGCACGGGCGGGCGTTCGCGCTGTACGTCGCCTCGTACTGCGTCGGGCGGTTCTGGATCGAGTACATGCGGGTCGACGAGGCCCATCACATCCTCGGGCTGCGCCTCAACAACTGGACCGCGCTGTTCGTCTTCGTCCTCGCGGTGATCTATCTGGTCCTGTCGGCGCGGAAGCGGCCGGGGCGGGAAGAGGTCGTCGAGCCGGGGGTCTCCGACGGGGGTGGGGACGAGGGCGCCGCCGCCGTGGACCGGAAGGACGACGGGGACACGGAGTCGGCGGAGGCCTCGGGGAAGGCCGACGCGAAGGATGTCGACGACGTCAAGGACAAGAGCGTCAAGGACAAGAGCGTCAAGGACAAGAGCGTCGAGGACGTCGAGGAAAAGAAGGATGCGGAGGTTTCCGACTCCGTGGTCGGGAAGAAGGCCGAGTCCGCGGAGAAGAGCTGACCCGTACCCGTAGTTGTCCGAGCACCCATCTGCCCCTGTGGGGGCGGGTGGGTGTTCTGGGCTCGGGGCTGCCGCGGCACCGGTGGGGCTTCTCGCGCAGTTCCCCGCGCCCCTGAAGAACCAGGCCCAGCGGGCCTCGAAGACCTTGGCCCGCGGAGGCGTGGGCGAGGAGCACAGGCTTCAGTGTCTGGTCGGGCGGTTGGCCAGGGTCAGGGTTCTCTGGGCGGCGGCCACCACGGCCGGGTCGACGAAGCGGCCGTCGGGGAGGGCCTGGGCGCCGGGGGTGGTGGTCGCGGCCCTGAGGGTTTCCTCGGCCGATTCCACCTCCTGCGGGGTGGGGGCGTAGGCGCGCTCGATGACCGGGAGCTGGCGGGGGTGGATGGCGGCGCGGCCCAGGAAGCCGAGGGCGCGCCCGTGCGCACAGGAGACGGCCAGGCCTTCGAGGTCCTTGATGTCGGGGTGGATCGACTGGGCCGGTGAGGGGAGGCCGGCCGCGCGCGCCGCGAGGACCACTCGGGAGCGGGGCCAGTCGAGGGCCCGGTCGTGGTGGACGGCCAGGTCGGCGCGGAGGTCCGCCTCGCCGAGCGCGATGCCGCGCAGCGCGGGATGCGCGGTGGCGATGTCGTAGGCACGTTCGACACCCAGGGCTGATTCGAGGAGGGCGTACAGCGGGATCGCGCCTCCTTCCGCGTGAGCGGTCCCCTCCGCGACGGCGGCGACCTCCGCGGGGGAGGTGACCTTCGGGAGGCGGAGCGCCGACAGGCCGGGCAGGGGCGAGAGGGCCTTGAGGTCCTGTTCGGCGTCCGGTGTGTGCAGGGCGTTCACCCGTACGTGGACGGGCACGGGGGGCGGGGCCGAGAGGAGGTCGGCCGTGGCCGCGCGGGCGTAGGCCTTGCGGTCCGGGGCCACCGCGTCCTCCAGGTCCACGATCACCACGTCCGCGCCGGAGGCCAGGGCCTTGGTGACCACCTCTGGACGGTCACCGGGGACGTACAGCCAGGTCAGGGGGATGGGGGTCACAGGGCGCCCTCCTTGCGGAGGGTTTCGATGTCCGTGTCCGACAGGCCCAGCTCGGTGAGGACCGAGTCCGTGTCGGCGCCGTGGGCGCGGCCCGCCCAGCGGATCGCGCCGGGTGTGGCGGAGAGCCGGAAGAGGACGTTCTGCATGCGCAACGGTCCGAGATCGGGGTCGTCCACGGTGGTGACGGTGTCCAGGGCCCGGTACTGGGGGTCGGTCATCACGTCGGTGATGTCTTGGATGGGGGCGACGGCCGCCTCCGCCTTCTCGAACACCTCGATGACCTCCTCGCGGGTGTGGCGGGCGATCCACGCGCCGACCGCCTCGTCCAGGACGTCCGCGTGGCGGGCCCGCTCCGCCCCGGACGCGAACCAGGGCTCGTCGATCAGCTCGGGGCGGCCGACCAGGCGCATCACCCGTTCCGCGATCGACTGGGCGGAGGTGGAGACGGCCACCCAGGAGCCGTCCGCCGTGCGGTAGGTGTTGCGGGGCGCGTTGTTGGCGGAGCGGTTGCCGGTGCGGGGCTGGACATGGCCGAGCTGGTCGTACCAGAGGGGTTGGGGGCCGAGGACGGTGAGGATCGGCTCGATGATCGCCATGTCGACCGTCTGCCCCTCGCCGGTCCGGTCACGCGCGGCGAGGGCGGTCATCACCGCGTACGCCGTCGCCAGACCCGCGATCGAGTCGGCGAGGCCGAAGGGGGGCAGGACCGGTGGGGCGTCCGGCTCGCCGGTGATCGCGGCGAAGCCGCTCATCGCCTCGGCGAGCGTGCCGAAGCCGGGGCGGTGGGCGTAGGGGCCGAACTGGCCGAAGCCGGTGACCCGGGCGAGGACCAGGCGGGGGTTCGCCGCCGACAGCTCCTTCCAGCCGAGGCCCCATTTCTCCAGGGTGCCGGGGCGGAAGTTCTCGATGACCACGTCGGCGGTGGCGGCCAGGCGCAGCAGGGTGTCCCGGCCGCCGGGGGTGGAGAGGTTCAGCGTCAGGGTGCGCTTGTTGCGGCCCAGCAGTTTCCACCACAGGCCCACGCCGTCCTTCGAGGGGCCGTGGCCGCGGGACGGGTCCGACTTCGTGGGGTGCTCGACCTTGATGACCTCCGCGCCGAAGTCGCCGAGCATCGTGGCGGCGAGGGGACCGGCGAAGAGGGTGGCGAGGTCGAGGACGCGGAGGTGGGAGAGCGGGGGGTCGTACGCCTGGGTCATGGGTGGGGGGTCTCCCGGAGGGTGAGGTGGGCCAGGGTGTCGAAGCCGGTGCCGTTGAGGTCGGCGATCGAGGTGGCCAGGCGGTTCTTGAGGGGGGCCGTCCAGCGCTCGGGGAGCGTGTCCGGGGAGCCGGTGAGCAGACCGGCGATGCCGCCCGCCGTCGCGCCGTTGGAGTCGGTGTCCCAACCGCCGGACACCGCGCGGCAGATGGAGGCGGTGAAGTCGCCGTCGGCGTGGGTGAGGGCGGCGGTGAGCAGGGCCGTGTTGGGCAGGACGTGGACCCAGTGGTGGTCGGCGTAGGTGGCGTGGAGTTCGTCGACGACCGTGTCGAAGTCGCGGTGGGCGGTGGCCAGTCGCAGGGCGTGGCGGATCGCCTTCGCCAGACGGGAGTCCGGGGGGACGACCGTGAGGCCGGTGCGCAGGCAGTGGTGGATGTCGTGGGTGCCGGTGGCCGCTTCCGCGATGGTGGCCGCGACGAACATCGCCGCGTAGACGCCGTTCGCGGTGTGGGTGAGGGTGGCGTCGCGGTGGGCCTGTTCGGCCGCGCCGCCCGGGTCGCCGGGGTTGGTCCAGCCGTGGACGTCGGCGCGGATCAGGGCGCCGATCCATTCGCGGAACGGGTTGCGGTGGCGGGCGGTGTGCGGGGGCTCGATGCCGCTGAGGAGGTTGCGGTAGGCGACGCGTTCGGCGGTGAAGGTGCGGCCCGCGGGGAGTTCGTCGAGCCAGAGCGTGGCCACGTCGGTGGTGGTGAAGCCGCGGCCGTGGCGGTTGAGCAGGAGGAGGTTCAGCAGGGGGTAGTTGAGGTCGTCGTCCTCGGGCATGCCGTCGATGTTCTCGGCGAGGGAGGTGGGGGCCGAGCGACGGTTCCAGGGGTGGGCGGTGAGGAGTTCCGCGGGGACGCCGCGGGCGGTGAACCAGGTGGTGAGGGGCCAGTTGCCGGCCGCCCGCGCGAGCGCGCGGATCGCGGACAGGGGGAGCTTCTCGACGGGTTTGCCGAGGAGGCAGCCGACGGCGCGGCCGAGCCAGGCGGCTTCCAGGCGGGGGAGGTACGCGGCCGGGGAGGGCCGGTGTGGTGCGGCCGGGGCGCCGGGGGCGGACGAGGGTGCCGGCCAGTTCGGGCACAGCGCCCTGATCCCGCTCAGGTCCGTCGGCTCCACCTCCCGCAACCCGCTCGGCAGGTCCGCCAGTTCGTCCAGCAGGTCCTCGGCGAGTTGCCGCAGATAGCGGGAGACCCGCTGGGGGGAGGCGCCGACGCGCAGGGGCGCCGGGGGGCCGCCGGCCGCTCGCCAGCGGGCGGCGACGGCCGAGGGCGCGCGGCCGTCCTGTACCGCCTGGTGGAGTTCGTGACCGAGGAGATCCTCCGGCTGGACCCAGGTGAGACGGAGGGGGGCCAGGGGGGTCACCGGATCGAGGCCAGCGCGGCGAAGGCGGACTCGTGGGCGCGGCGGCGCCGTACGTCCTGCGCGTGGATCCGGCGGGTGACCTCCGCCAGCGTCGTGGCCGGTGCGTGCAGGTCCAGGCGGCTTGCCTCCGCCACGGTCTTGGCCCAGTCGGACGGGATCTCCGAGCCCAGCGCGCCCGCCAGGGCGCCCGCCATCGTGGCGGTCGAGTCGCAGTCGCGGCCGTAGTTCACCGAACCCAGGACCGCGTGGCGGTAGTCGCCGCGGGCCACCAGCAACATGCCGAGGGCGATGGGGAGTTCCTCGATGGCGTGCAGGCGGGAGGGGCGGCGGGCGCCCAGCGAGGGGGCGCGGTAGTCCGGGCCGACCGTGTCGAACGGGGCCACCGCCTCGCGGAGCGGCCGGAGGGCCGACTCGAAGTCCCTGTGGCGGGCGGCCACTTCGCACACGGCCTCGATCGCCGCGCGGGTGCCGTCCTTCGCCAGGGCGAGGCACGTCTCGACCACCGACTCGGCGGTCGCGCCCGGCGTGCACGCCGCCGCGACTCCCGCCGCGAACACGCCCGCCGCCTCCCTGCCGTACGACGACTGGTGGGCGCCCGCGATGTCGAGCGCCTCGGCGTACGCGCCGGGCGGATCGGCCGCGTTGACCAGGCCGACCGGGGCCATGTACATCGCGGCGCCGCAGTTGACGATGTTGCCGGTGCCGGCCTCGCGCGGGTCGACGTGGCCGTAGTGGATACGGGCCACCAGCCACTTCTCGGCGAGGAAGACCCGCTGCAGGGGGAGGGCCTCCGCCTCCAGTTCGGGGATCCAGCGCGGGGTCGTCATCATGTCGGGCACCAGGTGCTCGGCGACGGCGTAGGCGTCCAGGTGGTCGCGTACGCGGTCGTACACCCGGATCAGCGCGTGGGTCATCAGGGTGTCGTCGGTGACGTGGCCGTCGCCCTTGTGGTACGGCGCGATGGGGCGGGCGGTGCGCCAGTCGTCGCCGTTCCAGGGGCCGACGACGCCGTGGACGCGGCCGCCGTGGCGTCCGGCGATCTGTTCCGGGGTGTAGCCCTCGACCGGGCCGCCGAGGGCGTCGCCGACGGCGGCGCCGACCAGGGCGCCGGTGATGCGTTCTTCGAGGGTCACTGCGGTGGGGGGTTCCTTCGAGGGCGTCATGCCCGAATCATCCTCCGGGGGTGGCGAGTTCCGTGGTTGCGAGAAGTTCGGCGAGGTGTACGAGATCGGTGCCGGTGAGGCGGGGGAGGGCGCACCCGGAGAGGGTGCGGCAGGCGTTCCGCCAGGAGTCGGGGACGGCGGCGGCGCCGCCGAGTGCGCCGGTCAGGGCGCCGGCGAGGGCGGGGGCGGAGTCGGCGACGCGGGAGAGGCAGGCGGCGGCGGGGACGGCCTCGGCGATCCGGCCCTCGGCGGCCGTGGCCAGGGCGAGTGCCACGGGGACCGTTTCGGCGGCGGCGATGCCGTAGCTGTAGACGTGGTCGACGATCTGGTGTTCCAGGAGCGGGACCAGAGCGAATGTTCCTTCTCTTCTGTGGCGGTGGGCGAGGTCCAGGGCGTGGCGCGCGTTGCGGCCGATCTCCGTCTCTGCGGGGAGTTCGGCCAGGGCCGCCGCCGCGCAGTCGTCGACGTTCGCGCCGACGAGCGCCAGCGCGAGCGCGGCGGCCATCGCGCGCGCGCCGTGCACGCCGTCGCCGTCCTGGGTGTAGCGGGCGTCGAACTCGGCGAGATCGGCGGCGCGTCGGGGGTCACCGGGGTGGGCCGCGGCGAGCACGCAGGCGCGTACGCAGGCCGCGTCGTCGAAGTAGTGCGGGTTGTCGTGGCCGGTGGCCGGTGGGCGCAGGCCGGTGGCGAGGTTGCCGAGGCCGGCGCGTACGGAGATACGGGCGCGCAGGGGGAGCACGGCGGACTCGACCTCGGGGGCGCGTTCGGCCGCGGCGGCGATCTCGCTGGCCACGGCGTTCCAGGAGAGGTCGATCGAGGCGCGGGTGCGGCGTTCCAGGCTGAGGTCGCCGAGGGCGGCGGCGTCGCCGGCGCGCAGGAGGGCCTCCGCGGCGAAGGCCGCCCATTCCGCGTCGTCCGAGGGGCCGAGGCGCAGGGGCTCGGGGGGTTGGTTGAGGGCGATGGGGACCGGGAGGGTGGTCGTGGCGTTCTGCTCGGCGAAGGTGTCCAGCTCGCGGGTGAGACGGCGGGTCCACTCCGGCATGCGGGCGGCCCGGTGGCGGGCGGCGGGCCAGCCGGCGGCGTCACCCGCGGCGAGGCCGAGCAGGAGGCCCTCGATGCGGGAGCCCTGCGGGGGGCGCGGCGCCGTATCGTCCTCGGCTTCGCCTGCGGCCGGGTCGTTCCGGCCGCTCGCCCGGTGCGTGCGGATCTCGTCGTCGGGTGCGGGCGGCCCCTGCACGGGGACCTCGCCGACGGCGACCGCGGGTTCGGGGGTGGGCGGCTTCGTCCCGGGATGCTCGTACGCCGGGTGGGCGGGCGTGAGCGCGGGCTTGTCGTGCCGCGTGTGCGCGGGCGTGCGCGCGGGCTCCTTGTACGCCGTAGGCGTCGGCGTACCCGTCGGCGTCGCCGTGCGCCGCGTGTCGTCGTCCTCCGTCGAGGGGGCCGTGGGTGTCGTCTCGTCCCACGGTGTCGGTGGGGTCATGAGGGCGTCTCCGGTCGGATGGGCGGGGCCAGGGTGAAGGCGGTCGGGGGGCGCTCGTCGTGGGGGAGGGGGCTCGCGGTGGCGGTGGCCCACTTGCCGCCCTCGCCGGGGACCAGGAGTTCGGCCACGTCGAGGACGTGATGGCCGGCCATGGAGGGAAGGCAGCTGCCCCGCGCCGGGCCGATGGCCGCCGCCCACTCGGGCGGGATCGAGGACGCGCCCCGGGTCGCACCGGCCAGCGCGCCGGCGACGGCGGCGGTCGTGTCGGCGTCGCGGCCCATGTTGACCGCCGTCAGCACCGACTCGGTGAAGTCGCCGTCGGCCGCCGCGTAGGCGCCGAAGGCGAGGGCGACGGCCTCGGGGGCGAGGTCGGTCCAGGGATAGCCGCCGATGACGACGGCGGAGCGGACCGCGCGCTCGCCGCGGTGGGCGACCGCGACCGCCCGGCGCAGGGAACGGGCGGTCCAGGAGTCGTCCGGGACCACGGCGAGGGCCGACGCGACCACGGCGATGGTGGGGGCGCCCGCCATCGCCGCCGCCACCCCGGCCGCGACCGCCTGGCCGCCGTAGATGCCCTCGCCGTCGTGGCTGACCGACCCGTCGACGGCGACCAGACGGGCTGCCTCCGCCGGGCGGCCCGCGGCGAAGACGCCGAAGGGGGCCGCGCGCATGGCCAGTCCGTCGCTCCAGGCGTGCCGGTGCTGCGCGGAGATGGGCGCGGCGAGGCCCCGGCGGAGGTTCTCCAGGGTGCCGCGTTCGCTGAAGCCGGCGCCCCGGAACGGGCCCTCGTCCCGGTCCGCGATCCACTGGTGCCAGGCCGCCTCCACATGTGTGACGGTGAGCGCCGAGCCGTGCCGGGCCAGCAGCAGCCCGGAGAAGATGGCGTACTCGGTGTCGTCCGTGCCCGAGGGATGCTCGGCCACGTACCCCGTGATGCGCCCCCAGCGTGCGCGGATCTCGGAGGGCTTCATGTTCTCGGCGGGCGCCCCCAGCGCGTCCCCGACAGCGAGCCCGAGCATGGCCCCGCGTGCCCGCTCGCGCAGATCGGCGGCGTCCCCCGGCGCCGGTACCGGAGGAATGCAGGCGATGGAAGGCATATGGCGCCTCTCTGGCCCTGAGGGCAGGTCTGGCCCTGAGGCCGTTCCCGCCCGGTGGGCGGCTCGGGCCCGGTGGGCGGTCGATCCGCTCTGAAGATCTGCAGATGCGGAGATTCCACGATGTGGAGACCGAAGACTTCCGCTGTGAAGATCTCTGCCACACCGGGCGCCCCACCGGCTGCCGGAACGCCCTCGTATCACCCGGTCGACATCTGTGCAGCGCTCTGTACGAATGAGCGGCGGAGGTTTCTCGAACACTCGTCGGCCCGGGTGAGTGCCCAGGTAAGTACGGCCTTCCTTGCTGGCAGAAGCAATTTTCCGAGCGTACGTTCGACGTGAGGAAAGGGGCTTGACCGTGGCGATCATCGACACCGAGGCCGCGCTGCACGAGGCGCACCGTGACAACCACACCCATCGGGACGTGAACGGCGGCTGGCTGCGGCCCGCCGTGTTCGGGGCGATGGACGGGCTCGTGTCCAACCTGGCCCTGATGACCGGTGTCGCAGGCGGTTCGGCCGGCCGGGAGGCGGTCGTCGTCGCCGGGCTCGCGGGGCTCGCCGCCGGGGCCTTCTCCATGGCTGCCGGCGAATACACCTCCGTGGCCTCCCAGCGGGAACTCGTCGAGGCCGAACTCGACGTCGAGCGCCGGGAGTTGCGCAAGCACCCCAAGGGCGAGGAGCAGGAGCTGGCCGCGCTCTACGAGAGCCGTGGGGTCGAGGCGGGACTCGCCCGGGAGGTCGCGCGCCAGCTCTCGCGCGACCCCGAGCAGGCGCTGGAGATCCACGCCCGTGAGGAACTGGGCATCGACCCCGGCGACCTCCCGTCGCCCGCCGTCGCCGCCGTGTCGAGCTTCGGCTCCTTCGCGCTGGGCGCCCTGCTGCCCGTACTGCCGTATCTGCTCGGCGCGGGCGCGCTGTGGCCCGCCGTGCTGGTGGCGCTCCTGGGACTCTTCGGGTGCGGGGCGGTGGTGGCCAGGGTGACGGCCAGGACCTGGTGGTTCAGCGGCCTGCGCCAGCTCGCCCTCGGGGGCGCCGCGGCGGGTGTGACGTACGCCCTGGGCAGCCTGATCGGAGCGGCCGTATGATGGATCGGATGGCTACGTATGCGAGGGACCGCATAGATAGTCGTTACCAGGCGGTTTCGAATGCTTAACCGCTGGGCATGAGCCGTAAGCGCCGCAGGCAATGACGCCTGCCTAGCAACTGAGAGCAGTGGCGACGACGCCTTCTGCGCCCCCCGGTCTGCCGACATCGATCTGTTCGGTCGACCCCCTGGTCACGCCTGTCGAAGCCTGTTCACGCCACCGCGTGCGGCGCACCCCTCCGCACCCGTGGCGTCCGCATGTTGGGACGAAGTATCCGCTTCCCGAGAACCGCTCCATCATGTAACCTGCACGAAATTTTGCACTTTCCGCAGAGGGCCAACGTCGTCCCTCGGCACACGCTCCCCCAGAGCCTCAAGGGCCTGGGAGGCGCCCCCAGCCAGATGACGACGACGGGAGAGCCGATGCGTACGCCGCGCCAGCCGTCCCAGCACTCCACGAATGGCCAGAAGTGGTCCTTCATGGATGCTCGCCCTGCCGCGCAGGGTATGTACGACCCCCGCAACGAGCACGACGCCTGCGGCGTCGGCTTCGTGGCCACCCTCACCGGCGAGGCGAGCCATGCGCTGGTCGAGCAGGCGCTCACGGTTCTTCGCAACCTGGAGCACCGAGGGGCGACCGGTTCGGAGCCCGATTCGGGTGACGGCGCCGGCATCCTTTCGCAGGTCCCCGACACCTTCTTCCGCGAGGTGGCCGGCTTCGAGCTGCCCGCGGCCGGCTCGTACGCCGTCGGTATCGCCTTCCTGCCCGAGCACGGCGCCGACGACGCCGCGGCCCGTATCGAGGCCATCGCGGCCGAGGAGAACCTGACCGTCCTCGGCTGGCGCGAGGTGCCCGTCGCCCCCGAGCTGCTCGGCGCCACCGCCCGCTCGACGATGCCCTCCTTCCGTCAGGTCTTCGTCACCGACGGCTCGGCCACGCCCGCCACGGGCATCGACCTCGACCGCAAGAGCTTCGTGCTGCGCAAGCGCGCCGAGCGCGAGGTCGACGTCTACTTCCCGTCGCTGTCCGCGCGGACCATCGTCTACAAGGGCATGCTGACCACCGGCCAGCTGGAGCCCTTCTTCCCGGACCTGTCCGACCGCCGCTTCGCCTCCGCGATCGCGCTCGTGCACTCCCGGTTCTCCACGAACACCTTCCCGTCGTGGCCGCTCGCCCACCCGTACCGCTTCGTCGCGCACAACGGCGAGATCAACACGGTCAAGGGCAACCGCAACTGGATGGTCGCCCGCGAGTCCCAGCTCGCCTCGAACCTCTTCGGTTCGCAGGAGACGCTGGACCGGATCTTCCCGATCTGTACGCCGGACGCCTCGGACTCGGCGTCCTTCGACGAGGTCCTGGAACTGCTCCACCTCGGTGGCCGTTCCCTGCCGCACTCCGTACTGATGATGATCCCGGAGGCGTGGGAGAACCACGACTCCATGGAGCCGGCCCGCCGCGCCTTCTACCAGTTCCACTCCACGATGATGGAGCCCTGGGACGGCCCGGCCTGTGTCACCTTCACCGACGGCCGTCAGGTCGGCGCGGTCCTGGACCGCAACGGCCTGCGCCCCGGCCGCTACTGGGTCACCGACGACGGCCTCGTCGTCCTCGGCTCCGAGGTCGGCGTCCTCGACATCGACCCCGCCAAGGTCGTCCGCAAGGGCCGCCTCCAGCCCGGCCGGATGTTCCTCGTCGACACCGTCGAGCACCGCATCATCGAGGACGACGAGATCAAGGCCCAGCTCGCCGCGGAGAACCCGTACGCGGAGTGGCTGGAGGCCGGCGAGATCGAGCTCTCCGACCTGCCCGAGCGCGAGCACATCGTGCACACCCACGCCTCGGTCACCCGCCGCCAGCAGACCTTCGGGTACACCGAGGAGGAGCTGCGCGTCATCCTCGCGCCGATGGCCAAGACCGGCGGCGAGCCGCTCGGCTCCATGGGCACCGACTCGCCGATCGCCGCGCTGTCCTCGCGCCCGCGGCTGCTCTTCGACTACTTCACCCAGCTGTTCGCGCAGGTCACCAACCCGCCGCTGGACGCCATCCGCGAGGAGCTCGTCACCTCGCTGCGCTCGTCGCTGGGCCCCGAGGGCAACATCCTGGAGCCGACCGCCGCGTCGTGCCGCAGCGTCACCCTGCCCTTCCCGGTGATCGACAACGACGAGCTGGCCAAGCTCATCCACATCAACGCCGACGGCGACATGCCCGGCATGAAGGCGGCCACGCTCTCCGGTCTCTACCGGGTCTCCGGCGGCGGCGACTCCCTCGCCGCGCGCATCGAGGAGATCTGCGCCGAGGCCGACGCCGCCATCGACAACGGCGCCCGGCTGATCGTCCTGTCCGACCGCCACTCCGACGCCGAGCACGCGCCGATCCCGTCGCTGCTGCTCACCGCGGCCGTCCACCACCACCTCATCCGTACCAAGCAGCGCACCCAGGTGGGCCTGCTCGTCGAGGCCGGTGACGTCCGCGAGGTCCACCACGTCGCCCTGCTCATCGGGTTCGGCGCCGCGGCCGTCAACCCGTACCTGGCGATGGAGACCGTCGAGGATCTCGTCCGCGCCGGAACGTTCCTCTCCGACATCGAGGCCGAGCAGGCCATCCGCAACCTGATCTACGCCCTCGGCAAGGGCGTCCTCAAGGTCATGTCGAAGATGGGCATCTCCACCGTCGCCTCCTACCGGGGCGCCCAGGTCTTCGAGGCCGTCGGCCTCGCGGACGACTTCGTCGAGAAGTACTTCAACGGCACGGCCACCAAGATCGGCGGCGTCGGCATCGACGTCATCGCCAAGGAGGTCGCCGCCCGCCACGCCAAGGCGTACCCGGCCAGCGGCATCGCGCCGGCCCACCGCGCCCTGGAGATAGGCGGCGAGTACCAGTGGCGCCGCGAGGGCGAGCCGCACCTGTTCGACCCGGAGACGGTCTTCCGCCTCCAGCACTCCACGCGCACGCGCCGCTACGACATCTTCAAGAAGTACACGGACCGCGTGAACGAGCAGTCCGAGCGCCTGATGACGCTGCGCGGCCTGTTCGGTTTCAAGGCGACGGAGGGCCGCGCCCCGATCTCCGTCGACGAGGTCGAGCCGGTCTCCGAGATCGTCAAGCGTTTCTCGACCGGCGCCATGTCGTACGGCTCCATCTCCAAGGAGGCGCACGAGACCCTCGCCATCGCCATGAACCAGCTGGGCGGCAAGTCCAACACCGGTGAGGGCGGCGAGGACCCGGACCGTCTGTACGACCCGGCGCGGCGTTCGTCGATCAAGCAGGTCGCCTCCGGCCGCTTCGGTGTGACCTCCGAGTACCTGGTCAACGCGGACGACATCCAGATCAAGATGGCCCAGGGCGCCAAGCCCGGTGAGGGCGGTCAGCTGCCCGGCCACAAGGTGTACCCGTGGGTCGCCAAGACGCGTCACTCGACGCCGGGTGTGGGCCTCATCTCCCCGCCGCCGCACCACGACATCTACTCCATCGAGGACCTGGCCCAGCTGATCCACGACCTGAAGAACGCGAACCCGCGGGCGCGGATCCACGTGAAGCTGGTCTCGGAGGTCGGCGTCGGCACGGTCGCCGCCGGTGTCTCCAAGGCGCACGCGGACGTCGTCCTCATCTCCGGCCACGACGGCGGCACGGGCGCCTCCCCGCTGACCTCGCTGAAGCACGCGGGCGGTCCCTGGGAGCTCGGTCTCGCCGAGACCCAGCAGACCCTGCTGCTCAACGGCCTGCGCGACCGCATCGTCGTCCAGACCGACGGCCAGCTGAAGACCGGCCGTGACGTCGTCATCGCCGCGCTCCTCGGCGCCGAGGAGTTCGGCTTCGCGACCGCGCCGCTGGTCGTCTCCGGCTGCGTCATGATGCGCGTCTGCCACCTGGACACCTGCCCGGTCGGCATCGCCACGCAGAACCCGGAGCTCCGCGACCGGTTCGCCGGCAAGGCCGAGTACGTCGTGAACTTCTTCGAGTTCATCGCCGAGGAGGTCCGCGAGATCCTCGCCGAGCTGGGCTTCCGTTCCATCGAGGAGGCGGTCGGTCACGCCGAGACGCTCGACGTGGCCCGCGCGGTCGACCACTGGAAGGCACAGGGCCTGGACCTGGAGCCGCTGTTCCACGTGCCCGCACTGCCCGAGAGCGCCGTCCGTCACCAGGTGATCGAGCAGGACCACGGCCTGGAGAAGGCGCTCGACAACGAGCTGATCAAGCTCGCCGCCGACGCGCTGGCCGCCTCGGACGCCACCGACGCCCAGCCGGTCCGCGCCCAGATCAAGGTCCGCAACATCAACCGCACGGTCGGCACCATGCTCGGCCACGAGGTGACGAAGAAGTTCGGCGGCGCGGGTCTGCCCGACGACACCATCGACATCACCTTCACCGGCTCGGCGGGCCAGTCCTTCGGCGCCTTCCTCCCGCGCGGTGTCACGCTGCGCCTGGAGGGCGACGCCAACGACTACGTCGGCAAGGGCCTCTCCGGCGGCCGGGTGATCGTCCGTCCCGACCGGGGCGCCGACCACCTCGCCGAGTACTCGACGATCGCGGGCAACACCATCGCCTACGGCGCGACCGGCGGCGAGCTGTTCCTCCGCGGTCGTACGGGTGAGCGGTTCTGTGTCCGCAACTCCGGCGCCCTGGTGGTGTCCGAGGGCGTGGGCGACCACGGCTGCGAGTACATGACCGGCGGCCACGCGGTCGTCCTCGGCGAGACGGGCCGCAACTTCGCGGCCGGTATGTCCGGCGGCATCGCCTACGTCATCGACCTGGACCGCGACAACGTCAACGTCGGCAACCTGGGCGCCGTCGAGGCCCTCGACGACACCGACAAGCAGTGGCTGCACGACGTGGTGCGCCGCCACGCCGAGGAGACCGGCTCCACGGTCGCCGAGAAGCTGCTCACCGACTGGCCCGTCGCCGTGGCGCGCTTCAGCAAGATCATCCCCAGCACGTACAAGGCAGTGCTCGCCGCCAAGGCCGCCGCCGAGCAGGCCGGTCTCTCCGAGACCGAGATCACCGAGAAGATGATGGAGGCGGCGATCAATGGCTGACCCGAAGGGCTTTCTGAACCACGGGCGCGAGGTCGCCAAGTCCCGCCCCGTCGACGTACGCCTGAAGGACTGGAACGAGGTCTACGTCCCGGGTTCGCTGCTCCCGATCATCTCGAAGCAGGCGTCCCGCTGCATGGACTGCGGCATCCCGTTCTGTCACAACGGCTGTCCGCTCGGGAACCTCATCCCCGAGTGGAACGACTACGCCTACCGCGAGGACTGGGCGGCGGCGTCGGAGCGGCTGCACGCCACGAACAACTTCCCGGAGTTCACCGGGCGGCTGTGCCCGGCCCCGTGCGAGTCGGCGTGCGTGCTCGGCATCAACCAGCCGGCCGTCACCATCAAGAACGTCGAGGTCTCCATCATCGACAAGGCGTGGGACAGCGGCGACGTCGCGGCCCAGGCCCCGGAGCGCCTGTCCGGCAAGACCGTCGCGGTCATCGGCTCGGGCCCGGCGGGTCTGGCCGCCGCCCAGCAGCTGACGCGGGCCGGTCACACGGTCGCGGTGTACGAGCGCGCGGACCGCGTCGGCGGTCTGCTCCGCTACGGCATCCCCGAGTTCAAGATGGAGAAGCGGCACATCAACCGCCGCATCGAGCAGATGCGCGCGGAGGGCACCCGCTTCCGTACGGGCATCGAGATCGGCCGCGACCTCAAGGCCACGGACCTGAAGAAGCGGTACGACGCCGTCGTCATCGCCGCCGGCGCCACCACCGCCCGTGACCTCCCGGTCCCCGGCCGCGAACTGGCCGGCATCCACCAGGCCATGGAGTACCTGCCGCTGGCCAACAAGGTCCAGGAGGGCGACTTCGTGACGCCCCCCATCACGGCCGAGGGCAAGCATGTCGTGGTCATCGGCGGCGGCGACACGGGCGCGGACTGCGTGGGCACCGCCCACCGGCAGGGCGCGGCCTCCGTGACGCAGCTGGAGATCATGCCGCAGCCGGGCGAGGACCGTGCCCCGAACCAGCCGTGGCCGACCTTCCCCATGCTCTACAAGGTCACCTCGGCGCACGAGGAGGGCGGCGAGCGGGTCTACTCCGTCTCCACCACCCACTTCGAGGGCGACGAGGACGGCAACGTCCAGTGGCTGCACCTCGCCGAGGTCGAGTTCATCGACGGCAGGCTGACCCCGAAGCCGGGCACGGAGCGCAAGATCCCCGCCCAGCTGGTGACGCTCGCGATGGGCTTCACGGGCACGGACCGCGAGAACGGTCTCGTGGACCAGTTCGGCCTGGACCTCGACGAGCGCGGCAACATCGCCCGCGACGCCGACTTCCAGACCAACGTGCCGGGTGTGTTCGTCGCCGGTGACGCGGGCCGCGGCCAGTCCCTCATCGTCTGGGCGATCGCCGAGGGCCGCTCCGCGGCCCGGGGCTGCGACCGCTTCCTGACGGGCGCGAGCGAACTGCCGGCCCCGATCCGGCCGACGGACCGCTCGCTGATGGTCTGATCCCCGGACCTCCCTACGCGTCCCGTACAACGGCGTACGGAACACAGACGGCGCCTGCCCGCCAGTCCCCGACCGGACGACTGGGCAGGCGCTGTCGTATGTGCGGGGACCGGCGGGAGCGGGGCTGAGGAGGGGAGGCGGCTCGGCTCGGAGGGAGCGGAGCCGCCGCCGGTGGACGCCGCTCGGTCAGGCCGTCATCCCCGCGACCCCGAGGACCGCCGCCGCCACCAACAACGCCGCCATCGCCGCACAGGCCCCCGCCTGCACCAGCACCCGCCGCCGGTCCCGGGGCGCGTAGGCGAACGCCAGGGCGATCAGACCGCCGGTCAGCAGGCCGCCGAGGTGCCCCTGCCAGGACGTCACGACCGCCGAGATGATCAGCCACACCAGCAGACCGGCCATGAAGCGGTTGAGCCCGGCCGCGTCGGCGCCCAGGCGGCGGGCCAGGACGTAGTACGCGGTGCACACGCCGAAGATCGCGCCGGAGGCGCCGACCGTGCTGGTGTCGGGGGCCAGGAGGAGCACGAGGACGGAGCCGCCGAGGGCGGAGAGGAGATAGAGGGCGAGGTAACGGGCGCGGCCGAGCTGGGCCTCGACGATCCTGCCGACGTTCCACAGCGTGACCATGTTCATCACGATGTGGAGGATGCCGAACGTGCCCTCGGTGGGCGGGAGATGGAGGAAGGCACCGGTGAGGAGGCGGTACCACTCGCCGTCGGCCACGCCTTCGAGGTGGAAGTCGGCGGGGTAGGCGCTCTGCCAGACGTAGTGGAGCCCGTCCGGGCCGAGCAGACCCCGGCCGAGCATCGCGAAGTCGTCCACGACCTGCTCGCGGAGCAGCTCGGCGGCGTAGGCCATGACGTTCAGACCGATCAGGACGTACGTCACCAGCGGGACGGCCGAGATCCGGCCGCCGAAGGCGGTACGGGCCTGCCGGACCGTTCTCGCGCCCTCCTTCACACACTCCGGGCACTGGTGGCCCACGGCCGCGTCGCGCATGCAGTCCGGACAGATGAACCGTTCGCAGCGCGTGCAGCGGACGTACGACTCCACTTTCGGGTGGCGGTAGCAGGTGGTGACGACGGGCTCGGACGACGACGGGGACTCGGGTTCCACGGCCGGCTCCTTGGGGGTGCGGGGCTGATGACGAGCCGGTGAGGACGGCGGCGAACAAAATAGCGAACGATCAGGACAGAGGGGACAGGGGGAGTGCCTTGACCTCGGGGCTGCCGCCGAGCCCTGAGGTCAGGAGGACCGCCGTAAGTACGCGACCTGGCCGTCCCGGGGAAGCGCGTCGTCGACAACGCCGGGTTCTTCCATGCCGGCCCGGATCCGCGGGCCGTCTCCGACGGCGAGTTGTACGACCGGCTGGTGGGGGAGTTCCCGAAGTGGCTGGTGGCGGCTCGGGCCGAGGGCATCGTCGCGTGAGGGCACCCCGGGAGATCAGCGGCGGCGACCGGCGCTGAGCACGGCGGTGCGGCACTCGGCCGGGGTGCCCCAGGCCGTCCGCAGCGCCCGCGCCTTGGTCAGCCAGAGGGACAGGTCGTACTCCGCCGTGTAACCGATCGCGCCGTGCAGCTGCAGCGCCGTGCGCGCGGTCGTGTACGCCGCCTCGCACGCCGTCACCTTGGCCGCCGCCGCATCCGCCGGGTCCAGGGTGACCGCCGCCCCGAAGACCAGTGGACGCGCGAACTCCAGGGCCACCTTCGCGTCCGCCAGCCGGTGCTTCACCGCCTGGAACGATCCGACGGGCACGCCGAACTGGGTGCGCTGCCGGACGTACGCCACCGTCCTGTCCAGGAGTGCGAGTCCTACGCCGAGGGCTTGCGCGGCCACGGCCAGACGGGCCCAGGTGAGGGCCTGGGTGAGGGAGGACGGGGTCGTGGGCAGGAGTTCGCCGCCAGGGGAGAGGGGGGTCAGACGGCGGGCCGGGTCAAGGGAGGGGCGGACGGGGCCGTGGCCGGGGGAGAGGCGCAGTTCGCCCCTGTCCCGGTCGAGCGAGAGGCGGGTCGTCGCCGCGTCCCCGTCCAGCGCGTACGACCCCGGCGCCGGCGCCGCCGTGGCCATCGCCTTGCCGGACAGCAGCGCCGGGAGCAGGCGCTCCGCCGGGTTCGGGTCCGGCAGGGAGGCCAGGAGGACCGCCGCCGTGGCCGTCTCCACGACAGGGCCCGGCACCGCGTGCCGCCCCAGCTCCACGAAGGCGACGGCCAGTTCCACGGGGAGGGGGCCGACCCCCTCGTACGCCTCCGGCACCGCCAGCGCGAAGACACCGGCCTCCGCGACCCGGGACCACAGCGCCCGCCCCGCCCGGTGCTCGCCCCGCCCCCACGCCCGTACGACCGACGGGGTGTCCGCCGCCGTCAGCATGGCGTCCAGCGACTTGGCGAACGCCCGCTGCTCGGTGTCCAGGAGGAAGCGCATCAGCGGCGGCCCTTCAGGAGGGGATCAGGCATCAGCGGCGGCCCTTCGGCAGGCCGAGGAGGCGTTCGGCGATGATGTCGCGCTGGATCTCGTTGGTGCCGGCGTAGATCGGGCCCGCCAGGGCGAAGACATAGCCCTCGGACCAGTCGGTGTCCCCCGACTCGCCCTCCTCGCCGAGCAGTTCGAGTGCCGTCTCGTGCAGCGCCAGGTCCAGCTCGGACCAGAAGACCTTGTTCAGGCTGGACTCCGGGCCGACCGGCGCGCCCTCCAGGAAGCGGGAGGCGGCCGCGTAGGTGAACAGCTGGTAGGTGCGGGCGCCGATCACCGCGTCGGCCACCTGGTCGCGGGCGCCCGCCGGGCTTCCCCGGGCCTGCCAGAGGTCGAGCAGTCGGTCCGCGGAGGCCAGGAAGCGGCCCGGGGGGCGGAGCGTCAGACCGCGTTCGTTGCCGGCGGTGGACATGGCGATGCGCCAGCCCCGGCCGGGCTCGCCGATGACGTCCTCGTCCGGCACGAACACGTCGTCGAGGAAGAGCTCGGCGAAGGCGGGCTTGCCGTCCAGGCGGCCGATCGGGCGGACCGTCACGCCCGGTGCGCGCAGGTCGAACATCAGATACGTGAGGCCCTGGTGGGGTTTCGGGGTGCCCCGCTCACTGCGGAACAGGCCGAACGCCCGGTCCGCGAAGGCGGCCCGCGACGACCAGGTCTTCTGCCCGGTCAGCAGCCAGCCCCCGTCCGTACGCACGGCCCTGGAGGTGAGCGAGGCGAGGTCCGACCCGGCCTCGGGCTCCGACCAGGCCTGTGCCCACACCACCTCGCCGGAGGCCATCGGGGGCAGTACGCGGGCCCGCTGTTCCCGCGTCCCGTGGTCGAAGAGGGTCGGGGCGAGGAGGCTGATGCCGTTCTGGCCCACCCGGCCCGGGGCGCCCGCCGCGTAGTACTCCTCCTCGAAGACCAGCCTCCGCAGCAGGCCCGCGTCACGGCCGCCGTACGCGGCCGGCCAGTCGACCACCGACCAGCGGTCGGCGGCCAGTTCGGCCTCCCAGACGCGGTGGGCGGCGAAGCCCTCCGCCGTCTCCAGGGAGGGCAGCGGCTCGGGTGGGACATGGGCGCGCAGCCAGGCGCGGGCCTCGGCGCGGAAGGCCTCGTCGGCGGGGGGATGGACCAGGTCCATGGGGCGCCCTTCCTTCCTGGCCGGCCGGCTGACGGGTCGGCGCTGATGGGCTGAGCGGTGGGTGCGTGGGTGTACCTGACAGACGTCAGGCTCCTTCCCTAACAAGTGTTTGGTAGGTTAGCGTGCCCCCATGAACAACGTCGACCCCCCGACGTACCCTCCCGCCCACGGCCTCCTCGCCGGCCGCACCGCCGTCATCACCGCGGCCGCCGGCGCCGGTATCGGCGGAGCGACGGCACGGCGCTTCCTGGAGGAGGGCGCACGCGTACTGATCAGCGACGCCCACACGCGCCGACTCAAGCAGTACAGGAACGAGCTGGTCGCCGAGTTCGGGGCGGAGTCCGTCCGCGCGGTGCCGTGCGACGTGACCGACGACGATCAGGTGCGGGCGCTGTTCGAGGCGGGGGCCCGGTTGCACGGTGGGCTGGACATCGTCGTCAACAACGCGGGCCTCGGCGGCACCTCGGATGTCGCCGACATGACGGACGAACAGTGGTCCAAGGTGCTGGACGTGACGCTGAACGGCACGTTCCGGTGCACCAGGGCCGCTCTGCGGCTGATGCGGGAGGGCGGTGGGGGCGAGGGAGGCGGTGGAGGCGTGATCGTCAACAACGCCTCCGTCGTCGGCTGGCGCGCACAGGCCGGACAGGCCCACTACGCTGCGGCGAAGGCGGGCGTGATGGCGCTGACCAGGTGCGCGGCGGTCGAGGCGGCCGCGTACGGGGTCCGGGTCAACGCCGTGTCGCCGAGCCTCGCCATGCACCCGCACCTGGTGAAGGTCACGACCCCCGAGCTACTGGCCGACCTGACCGCGCGGGAGGCGTTCGGGCGGTACGCCGAACCCTGGGAGGTCGCCAACGTGATCGTGTTCCTCGCGTCGGGCTACTCCTCCTACATGACGGGTGAGATCGTCTCCGTCAGCAACCAGCACCCCTAAGGACAACGAACAGCGTGCCGACCAAGAAGACCCCCCAGGCGCCCGCCGCCGCGCTCGCCCGCCGCCGTGAACTCCTCGACAAGGCCGCCCGCGTCTTCGCCGACCAGGGGTACAACGCCACCACCATGCGCCGGATCGCGGACGACGCGGGCATGCTCGCGGGAAGCCTCTACTACTACTTCCAGTCCAAGGACGCGATGCTGGAGGAGATCCTGCGGACCTTCCTCGACGAACTCTGGGAGCGGTACGACGCCGTCCTGGACGCGGGCACGGGCCCCCGCGAGACCTTCGAAGCGCTGGTCACCGAGTCCTTCCGGGCGATCGGGCGGCACTGTGACGCCGTCCGGATCTACCAGAACGAGTCGAAGCAGCTGATCGCCCAGGAACGGCGGTTCCTCTTCCTGGAGCAGTCGCGGACCAGGTTCGAGGAGGTGTGGCTGACCGCGCTGGAGAACGGGGTCGCGCACGATGAGTTCCGGACCGACCTGGACACGAGGGTCACCTACCGGTTCGTTCGCGACACGGTCTGGGTCGCCGCGTCCTGGTACCAGCCCAGCGGAAAGTACAGCCCGGAGGAGATCGCCCGGCAGTACCTGTCGATGGTCCTGGACGGGGTCGCCGTACGCACCGAGCCCTGACGCACATTCGGTGAACAACCTTTGACAACAAGGGAGTTGCCATGGCCGAGGCCTACATCGTCGAAGCGGTCCGGACGCCCGTCGGGAGGCGTGCGGGAGGGCTCGGCCGGGTCCATCCGGCCGACCTCGGCGCGCACGCCCTCAAAGCGCTCGTCGCGCGCGCGGGCGTGGACCCGGCCGCCGTGGAGGACGTCGTCTTCGGCTGCCTGGACACCGTCGGACCGCAGGCCGGTGACATCGCGCGTACGAGCTGGCTGGCGGCCGGGCTGCCCGAGGAGGTACCGGGCACGACCGTCGACCGGCAGTGCGGATCCTCGCAGCAGGCCGTCCACTTCGCCGCCCAGGCCGTGCTCTCCGGCACCCAGGACCTGGTGGTCGCGGGCGGCGTCCAGAACATGACGATGATCCCCATCGCCTTCGCCTCCCGCCAGGCCGCCGTCCCCCTAGGGCTCACGGACGGACCCTTCGCGGGCAGCGAGGGATGGCGGGCACGGTACGGGGACCGGCCGGTGAACCAGTTCGCGGGCGCCGAGATGATCGCCGCGAAGTGGGGCATCGGCCGCCGCGACCAGGAGGAGTACGCGCTGCGCTCCCACCAGCGGGCGGTGCGGGCCGTCGACGAGGGCCGCTTCGCGCGCGAGACCGTGCCGTACGGGGACGTCACCGTCGACGAGGGACCGCGCCGTGACACCTCCCTGGAGAAGATGGCCGCCCTGAAACCCGTCATCGACGGCGGCACCGTCACCGCAGCCTGCTCCTCCCAGGTCTCCGACGGAGCCGCCGCGCTCCTCCTCGCCTCCGAGCGCGCCGTACGGGAGCACGGGCTGACCCCGCGCGCCCGCGTGCACCACCTCTCCGTACGCGGCGAGGACCCCATCCGTATGCTCACCGCGCCGATACCGGCGACCGCCTACGCCCTGAAGAAGACCGGCCTCACCCTCGACGCCATCGACCTCGTCGAGATCAACGAGGCCTTCGCGCCGGTCGTCCTGGCCTGGCTGAAGGAGACGGGCGCCGACCCGGAGAGGGTCAACGTCAACGGCGGCGCGATCGCCCTCGGCCACCCGCTGGGCGCGACCGGCGCCAAGCTCATGACGACCCTCCTGCACGAGCTGGAGCGCACGGGCGGCCGGTACGGGCTCCAGACGATGTGCGAGGGAGGCGGGCAGGCGAACGTGACGATCATCGAACGGCTGTGACGAACTCTGAACGACGGTGATCGTCACCGCGTGGCCATGACGGTCACCGCATGGCCATGACGGTCACCGCGTGGCGTCGAGTCGCCCCAGGGACGTCAGCGCCCCCTCCGCCTCCTTCATGATCCGTTCCACCAGCTCCGCGCACGACGGCAGGTCGTCGATCACCCCGGCGACCTGCCCGGCCGCCATCACCCCCAGGTCCGTACGTCCGTCCACCATCGCGGACCTGAGCAGCATGGGCGTGTTGGCGGCGAGCAGGACCTGACTCCAGGTGAGGTCCTTGCCGTGCCGCAGCGCGCGGCCGTCGCGGACCATACGGCGCCAGGTCAGCCCGGAGAGCCGCCGGAACCCGGCTGCGTGGCGCACGGCGCGCACCAGGGCGCGCGTACGGCCGGACGCCTCCAGCGCGCTCACGAACTCCGTGCGCAGCATGCGGTGCGGCAGCCCGTCCACGGCCCGCGTGACGGTGACGTCCCCGACCGTCGCGGCGAGATAGCGGGCCTTCACCTCCTCGGGCACGGTCGAGTCCGAGGTGAGCAGGAACCGGGTGCCCATCGCCACCCCGGCCGCCCCGAACGCCAGCGCGGCCACCAGCCCGCGCCCGTCGTGGAAGCCGCCGGCGGCGACGACGGGGATGTCGACGGCGTCCACGACCTGCGGCAGCAGTACGGTCGTCGCCACGTCCCCGGTGTGCCCGCCGCCCTCGCCGCCCTGGACGACCACGGCGTCCGCGCCCCACGCCGCCACCTTCTCGGCGTGCCGCCGGGCACCGACGGACGGGATCACGACCACACCCGCGTCCTTCAGCTCGGCGATCAGCTCCCTCGACGGCGCGAGCGCGAACGACGCCACGCGGACGACCTCCTCGACGATGATCCGCACCCGCTCCCGCGCGTCCCCCGCGTCGGCCCGCAGATTCACCCCGAAGGGCGCGCCGTCCGTACGGGACTTCACCTCCCGTACGGCGGACCGGAGTTGCGGGGGCGTCATCGTGGCCGAGGCCAGGATGCCGAGGGCTCCCGCGTTCGCCGACGCGGAGACCAGACGGGGGCCGGCCACCCAGCCCATGCCGGTCTGCACGATCGGGTGGCGGACGCCGACAAGCCTGGTCAGAGGCGTCTCCATCAGCCGTTCACCTCCCGCGCACGCGTGTTCTCCGGGTCGATCACCTCACGGATCAGCCTCAGCTCGGCCTCGGTCGGTGCACGGGTGTACGGCACCTCGTCCGGGACGGCGAGCGCGAAGCCCGTCGCCTCCTCGACCTGCTCGACCGTGACGCCCGGATGCAGCGAGACCAGCCGCATCGCGTGGTCGGGGGTCGCGAAGTCGAAGACTCCGAGGTCGGACACGACCCTCGGGAGGTGGTGGTAGCGCGCGGCCGCCGGATGCTCGGCCACGCGGTCGTAGCCGACCCCGCACACCATGTCGACCTTCTCCACGAAGACCCGCCGGGAGTGTTTCGGGATCCAGTAACTGGTCGGGTTGTTCAGGGTGTTGACCGGCGCGCCCCGCACCCCGAGGAGCTGCCGCCTCGGCTGTGCCCAGTCGCCCACGCACGAGATGTTCTGATTGCCGTACCGGTCGATCTGGCTCGCGCCCATCATCACGTGCCGGCGGCCGCCGGTGACCAGGGCCAGGTGCCGCCGGTAGGGCAGC
This sequence comes from Streptomyces sp. NPDC002324, assembly GCF_053593335.1. Taxonomy (NCBI): domain Bacteria; kingdom Bacillati; phylum Actinomycetota; class Actinomycetes; order Kitasatosporales; family Streptomycetaceae; genus Streptomyces; species Streptomyces sp. NPDC002324. The sequence goes on along the minus strand of NZ_JBSFCF010000012.1, from coordinate 168,325 downwards.
CATCCCTCGACGGAGCCGTCGAGTCCGACGAGCAGCGCCTCACCGTCGGTCAGCAGCAGATCCGGCGAGAACGTCCGCTTGGCCAGGCGCGCGCCCAGGGACGGAACGAGCCCCATGGGACTGGCGAGGATCTCCCCGGCGCCGCGCCAGGCCTCGGCACAGGCGATCACGCAGTACTCGGCGCGGGTGACACCGTCGACGGCTGCCCTGCTCATGAGTCCTCCTGGTGCCACGCCCGCACGGCCGACCGGTAGGCGGGCTCGTCCCCTGTCAGGAACCGCTCGGCGAAGTCCGCCCACGGTGTGCTCGCGTACGCCTGCTGGAAGGCCTCGTCCCGGCCGTAGTCGGGGGCGCAGGACGTGAAGTGGGCGCCGCCCGGAGCCTCGATCACGCCGGTCACCACATGGCGGCCGACCAGCAGCGACTGGGGTGGGGCGTCCTTCGTCAACTCGGCCGTGTCCACGATCCGTTCGCAGGAGACGTACGCCGTGTCGGCGGCCTCGCAGAAGAGGTCGTCGAAGTAGGGGTCCGGGCCCAGGTACTGGCCGTTGCCCTGCCGGTCGGCCCGGTTGACGTGCACGAACGCGGCGTCGAGGCGCAGCGCGGGCATGGCGGCGAAGGTCTCCCCGTCGTCGTACGGCGACGTGACCGTCTTCAGACCGGGGTTGACCCGCATCACGTCCGAGCCGATGCCCGCCCGCACCGGCAGGAAGGGCAGCCGGTGCGCGGCGGCCCGCAGCCCCCACATGAACATCGCCTCGTCGACCTCCATCAGCTCGAACGCGCCCCGCTCGCGCGCCGCGCGGAAGTGCGGTTCGAGGGGGATGGAGTCGAGGGTGGCGAAGGCGGCGACCAGTTTCCGGACACGTCCGGCGGCGGCGAGCATGCCGACGTCCGGTCCGCCGTACGAGACGACCGTGAGATCGGTGATCTCGGACCGGAGCAGTGCTCTCACCAGGGCCATCGGCTTGCGGCGCGACCCCCAGCCGCCGATGCCGAGGGTCATTCCGCTCGCCAGCCGCGAGACGGCCTCGTCGGCGGTCATCGTCTTGTCACTCACCCGGCTCCTCCTCCGCGTCCGCACTCCCCACGACCTGCCCACGCGCCCCGGCCGCCCCGGCATTCTCGGCCGCCCCTGCCGCCCCTGCCGCCCCTGCCGGTCCGGCATTCTCGGCCGCCCCCGCCGCCCCCGCCGCCCCGGCTCTCCAACCCGCGCCCCTCCCGCCCCTCCCGTCGCTCCCGCCCCTTCCCGCCCTCCCGAACGTGTCACGGACCTCGTCGGCCACCCCGCTGAGGTTCGCCTCGAAGGTGAAGCCCTGCTCGAAGCGGTAGCTGCGGCGGACGTCGACCGGGTCGATGCCGTTGATGGCGGCCTTGGCCAGCCGGAGCAGCCGGCCGTCCTTCGCGGCGATCTCCCGCGCCAACTCCATCGCTTCGGCGAGCAGTTCGGGGCGGGGGACGACCCGCCACACAGACCCGTGCGCCCGAAGCTCGGCGGCCGTCGCCGTGCGCGAGGTGTAGTACAGCGCGCGCATCAGATGCCGGGGCACCAGCCGGGCCAGATGCGTCGCCGCGCCCAGCGCGCCCCGGTCCAGCTCGGGCAGCCCGAAGGTGGCGTCCTCGCTGGCCACGATCGCGTCCGCGTTGCCCACCAGCCCGATTCCCCCACCCAGGCAGAAGCCCTGCACGGCCGCGACCACCGGCACCTCGCACTCGTACACGGCGGCGAAGGCCTCCGCGCAGCCGTGATTGGCGCCGATCAACGCGTCCGGGCCCGCTGCCTGGATCTCCTTGATGTCGACCCCGGCGTTGAACCCGCGCCCCTCCGCCGCCAGCACCACGCACCGGACCCCGGGATCGCGGCCCGCGCCGCGCACGGCGTCGGCCAGTGCGTACCAGCCTCGTACCGGCAGCGCGTTCACCGGCGGGTAGTCGACCGTGACGACGGAAATCCCCTTTTCCGGGGACGAGGTGGAGACACTCATCGGCGCATCAGCTACCTTCCACCTAACGTTTGTTAGGTACGTCTCTTGAGTGGAAGGTAGCAGCGGATGCGGCTCAGCGGGAAGCTCGCGGTCGTCACCGGAGGCACGCGCGGTGTCGGCGCCGGCATCGCCCGAGCCTTCGCCGAAGCCGGCGCCGAGGTCGTGACCTGCGCCCGACGCCCGCCCGAAGTGCCGCTCAAGGGAGCCGAGTTCATGCCCCTGGACGTCCGGGACCCCGACGCGGTGCACCGCTTCTTCGCCGAGCTGCCCCGCGTGGACGTCCTCGTCAACAACGCCGGCGGCACCCCCTACCGACCGCTCGCCGAGGCCGACGCCCGCCGCCACGCGCGCGTCGTCGAACTCAACCTCGTCGCCCCGCTGACCGTCTCCCTCGCCGCCCACGGACACCTCCGACGGGCCCGCGGCACCATCGTCATGATCGGCAGCGTGAGCGGCGACCGCCCCTCGCCCGGCTCGGCGGCCTACGGCGCGGCCAAGGCCGGCCTGGCACACCTGGCCCGCTCCATGGCGGTGGAGTGGGCCCCGGAGATACGCGTCAACACCCTCGTCCTCGGCATGGTCCGCACGGAACTCTCCCACCTCCACTACGGCGACGGGCAGGGCATCGCCACCGTGGCCGGCACGGTCCCGCTCGGCCGCCTCGCCGCCCCCTCCGACATCGGCGACGCGGCGGTCTTCCTCGCCTCCGACGCGGCCGCCTACATCACCGGAGCCTCCCTCCACGTCCACGGCGGCGGCGAACGCCCGGCCTTCCTGGACGCGTCGACGGCCGACCGGGGACGACCGTCCGCCCACCCGGGACACCCGACAGCCGCTCAGGACCCGGCGGACCAGGACCCAGAGGACCAGGCCCCAGAGAGAGGAAACCCGTGATGAGCAACAGCGCGCACCGGCTCTGCGAAGAGCGCGTCGTGGTCGTGACCGGCGCCGGACGGGGGCTCGGGCGGGCGCACGCGCTCGCGTACGCCGCCGAGGGCGCCCGGGTGGTCGTCAACGACCTCGGGGTCGGACTCGACGGCACGCCGGACCCCGACAGCCCGGCCGCCCGGGTCGTCGCGGAGATCCGGGAGCAGGGAGGGGAGGCGGTCGCGCACGGCGGGGACATCGCCACCACCGACGGCGCCGCCGGTCTCGTCCGTACCGCCCTGGACACCTTCGGGCGCCTCGACACCCTCGTCAACAACGCCGGCTTCCTGCGCGACCGCATGCTCGTCAACCTCGACGAGGACGACTGGGACGCCGTACTCCGCGTCCACCTCAAGGGCCACTTCCTCCCCCTGAAGCACGCCGCCGCCCACTGGCGCGCCGAGGCCAGAGCCGGCCGCACACCCACCGCCAGGATCATCAACACCAGCAGCGGCGCGGGCCTGCTGGGCTCACTCGGCCAGGGCAACTACAGCGCCGCGAAGGCCGGCATCGTCGGCCTCACCCTCGTCGCCGCCGCCGAACTCGCCCGCTACGGCGTCCAGGCCAACGCCATCGCCCCCGCCGCCCGCACCAGGATGACCGAGGGCGCCTTCGCCGAAGCCATGGCCGCCCCCGCCCCCGGCACCGCCTTCGACGCCATGGCCCCGGAGAACGTCTCCCCGCTGGTGGTGTGGCTCGGTTCCGCCGCGAGCGAGGGCGTCACCGGCCGGGTCTTCGAGACGGAAGGCGGCCGCATCACCGTCATGGAGGGCTGGCACCCGGGCCCCACCACGGACAAGGAGGCCCGCTGGACCCCGCGGGAGGCGGGGGAGACCGTACGAAAGCTCCTGGCGCGGGCGCGGACTCCCGGGCCGGTGTACGGGACCGGCTGATCCAGGGCCCCACCCCTGGCGCGCGCACCGAAACCCTACGTGTCGCACTCCAGAACCGTCCGGCACAACCCGCACCGCGCCCGCACCCGCCCCCGCACCGGCACCCGAATCCGCTGATGACAGGTCGGGCAGGGGAACGACACCCGCAACGGCCCCCGCCCGTCGGGCGTGAACACGTACGGCACACCCGGCCCCGGCGAACCCGACGGCAGGTCCTGCGCATGGCGCCGGTCGCGCGCGTACCGCCGCCGTCCCGCCCACCCCGCCGCCGTCAGCGGCGGCTGCTGCCCGTCCCGGCGAGCCCGCACCCGGCCCTGCGCGAACGCGGAGTACGCCTGCGCGCTGGTGAACCACACCGAAGGGTCCTCCCCGAACACCTGCGCCCGCTTGGCCAGCACGTACCCGAACTCCTCCGGCGTCAGATACCCCAGCTTCTGCGACGACGCGGCATCCTCCCGGTACGCGTCCAGCAGCAGCCACCCCGCCCCCAGATACGTCGCCGCCGTGTCCGTGAGGATCTCGTTCTCCCGGGTGCCGGGGAAGGACAGCCCCAGCCGGTGCAGATAGACATGCATCACCTCGTGCGCGAGAGCCGCCCCGATGTCCCGCCGATGCGTCCGGAAACGGTCGTTGAGTTCGACGAAGTACTCGGGCCCCGCCGCCAGCTCGACACTCGCCGCATGCGTCATCTCCCGAAAGCCGACGACCATCCGGGCCTCCGGCAGCCGATAGTGCCGCACCAGCTCCCGCGCCACCCGCTGCGCACCGAGATGAAGATCGTCGCTGTCGCAGAACGCCACGTCGACCGGGGCCACACTGGTGGCGAACTGCTGGATCGTGTCGTAGGAAAGACGCCTGTACAGCGCGGTGATCGACGCCCGCACGGTGTCCAGATGCGGGTAGCCGTGCTCGACAGGTCCGCCGTCCGCCACGTCCGTACCCCCAAAGACGCTCGATACATTCCACTCTAAGCCGGTGCGAGCGCCGCACCACGGCGTCGTAGGGTGACGACCATGACCACCAGCCACACCGATGACGCGAAGACCGCGACCGCGCCGGCCGCCGAGGTCGACGCGGACGTCCGGGCGGAACTCACCCGGCTGCGCGACAGCATCGACAACATCGACGCCGCCGTCGTCCACATGCTCGCCGAGCGCTTCAAGTGCACCCAACGGGTCGGCCATCTCAAGGCCGCGCACCACCTGCCGCCCGCCGACCCCGGCCGCGAGGCACAACAGATCAACCGGCTGCGCGGACTCGCGACAAGTGCCAAGCTGGACCCGGCGTTCGCGGAGAAGCTGCTGAACTTCATCATCGCCGAGGTCATCCGGCACCACGAAAGCATCGCGGACAACGCCCTGAACGGCGGCACCGCGGACACGAGCGGCACAGCGGAAACAGCAAGCACGACGGACACCACCGGCACAGCGCCGGACACGCGGGAGTGACAACCGGCCCGCCGACGGGGCATCCTGCGTGAGCACTCCTTGTCAGGGAACGACTACACGCGGTGAGAGGTCATGCCGTCCGAAGCCAGGATCCTCATCGTCGACGACCACGAGGACACGCTGTACGCCCTGGAGAGCGCCCTCGCCCCGCTGGGCCACCGCCTCACACGCGCCACCAGCGGCGACGCGGCACTCAAGGAAGTCCTCCGCGGCCAGGTCGGCCTGCTCCTCCTCGACGTCCGCATGCCCGGCGTCAGCGGCCTCGACGTCGTCCACTACATGCGCGGCGTCGAACAGACCCAGCACATCCCCGTCATCCTCCTCACCGGCTTCGGCCCCGACGCCGACCTCACCGCCGCCGCCTTCCGCCTCGGCGTCGCCGACCTCGTCATGAAACCCGTCGACCCCTGGGCCCTGCGCACCAAGGTCCGCTACCTCTACGACGCCCACGCCCGCTCCCACACCCTGGAACGCGAGGTCCGCGACCTCCGCGCCCGCCTCAAGGAACACGAGAACCCGAAGGCCGCCGCCGACCACCACCGCGAACGGGGGCGCGTCCCCGCACAGCACGACGGCGCGAACGACCGGGCATAGGCCGCAAACGACCGGACGCACGGCGCACACGACCGGACATAGGTCGCGTACCAGGCCCGCCCCTGTCCTGGGCCTGAGGCATCAGGCAGCATGTCCCTCATGTCCGTACTGACGCGCGACGAAGCGCAAGCCCGTGCTCGGCTCCTCGACGTCCACCGCTACGAGATCGCACTCGACCTCACGCGTGGCGACGAGACCTTCGACTCCCGTACCGTCATCCACTTCACCGTGCGGGGGAAGAAAAAGGCCGCGGACACCTTCGTCGAGCTGAAGCCCGCCGAACTGCGCTCGGTCACCCTCGACGGAGAACCTCTCGACCCAGGGACCCTCGACGGCAACCGCCTCCCCCTCAAGGGCCTCACCCCGGGCAACCACGAACTGCGCGTCGACGCCGCCATGCGCTACTCCCGCACCGGCGAGGGCATGCACCGCTTCACCGACCCCACCGACGGCGAGACCTACGTCTACACCCAGCTCTTCATGGACGACGTGCAGCGCGTCTTCGCCGCCTTCGACCAACCCGACCTCAAGGCCGTCTTCGACCTCACCGTCACCGCCCCCGAGGCCTGGACCGTCCTCGCCAACGGCATCACCGAACGACAGGACGACGGCAGTCACCGGGCCGCGACCACCCCGCCCATCTCCACCTACCTCGTCGCCGTCGCCGCCGGCCCCTGGCACTCCGTACGCACCGAACACCGCGGCCTGCCCTTCGGCATCCACTGCCGACGCTCCCTCGCCCCCCACCTCGACACCGACGCCGACGAGATCCTCGACATCACCCGCGCCCTCTACGACCGCTACCACGAGAAGTTCGAGGAGCCGTACCCCTTCGACTCCTACGACCAGGCCTTCGTCCCCGAGTTCAACGCCGGCGCCATGGAGAACCCCGGCCTCGTCACCTTCCGCGACGAGTTCATCTACCGCTCCGCCGTCACCGACACCGAACGCCAGACCCGCGCCATGGTCATCGCCCACGAGATGGCCCACATGTGGTTCGGCGACCTCGTCACCCTCCGCTGGTGGGACGACATCTGGCTCAACGAGTCCTTCGCCGAGTACATGGGCTACCAGACCCTCACCGAAGCCAGCCGCTTCGCCGACACCTGGGTCGACTTCGGCGTCGCCCGCAAGGCCTGGGGCTACGACGCCGACCAGCGCCCCTCCACCCACCCCGTCGCCCCCGAGGCCGTCGACGACACCGCCGCCGCCCTCCTCAACTTCGACGGCATCTCCTACGCCAAGGGCGCCTCCGCCCTGCGCCAACTCGTCGCCTGGCTGGGCGAGAAGGACTTCCTCGCCGGCATCAACGCCCACTTCACCCGCCACCGCTTCGGCAACGCCACCCTCGCCGACTTCATCGACAACCTCGCCGGCGCCACCGAACGCGACGTCCATGCCTGGGCCGACGCCTGGCTCCGCACCACCGGCGTCGACACCCTCACCCCGAAGATCACCCGTGCCGCCGACGGCACCCACACCCTCACCGTCGACCGCGCCGGCAGCCGCCCCCACCACATCGCCGTCGGCGTCTACGACCGGGACCCCGGCGACGACCACGGCCACCTCACCCTCCGCGACCGCGTCGCACTCGACCTCCCCCAGACCGCCGACCAGCCCATCGGCAAGCGGCCCGCACTCCTCCTCCTCAACGACGGCGACCTCACCTACGCCAAGATCCGCTTCGACCCCGAATCCTTCACCGCCGTCACCGGCCACCTCAGCGGCCTCCCCGACCCGCTCACCCGCGCCGTCGTCTGGAACGCCCTGCGCGACGCCGTACGCGACGCCGAACTCCCGCCCACCGCCTACCTGGAGGCCGCCCGCACCCACCTCCCGCGCGAGACCGACCTCGCCATCGTCCAGGGCGTCCTCTCCTTCGCCACCACCCAGGTCACCGACCGCTACCTCGCCCCCGAACAGCGCGCCGCCGGCCTGTCCACCCTCGGCTCCCTGTGCCGCGACCTCATCCGCCGCACCGAGGACGGCGACAACCCCGGCCTGCGCCTCACCGCCGTACGCCACTTCATCGACGTCGCCGCCCACCCCGAGACCATCGCCGCCTGGCTCGCCGACGGCACCGTCCCCGGCGGACCCGAACTCGACCCCGAACTGCGCTGGCGCGTCCTCGGCCGCCTCGCCGCCCTCGGCGCGGTCGACACCGCCACCATCGCGGAAGAACTGGAACGCGACCCCAGCGCCAGCGGCCGGGAAGGCGCCGCCCGCTGCCGGGCCGCGCTGCCCGAACCCGAGGCCAAACAGGCCGCATGGGAGGAGATGTTCACCGGCGACGACCTCTCCAACTACCTGTTCACCGCCACCGCCCAGGGGTTCTGGCAACCCGAACAGGCGGACCTGCTGACGGAGTACGTCGAGCGGTACTGGGCCGACGCGGTGTCGCTGGCCGCTCGGCGCGGACCGGCGATCGCGGAGGCCGCGGGACGGTGGGCGTTCCCCGTGTACGCGGTGGATCCGGGGACGCTGGAACTGGGGGAGCGCTGTCTGCAGGACGGGGAGGTGACCCCGGCGCTCCGACGGAAGCTGGTGGATCAACTCGACGACCTCGCGCGAGCCCTGCGGGCGCGCGAAGCGTAGGTCCTCACCGGGGTACGGCGTGGGGGCTCGGGGATTCTGCGGGCTTGCGGTTGTGCGTGGCTGGTCGCGCAGTTCCCCGCGCCCCTTCAGGGCGCGCTGCCGTGAAGGGTGTCCTCGCATACCCTCTTTCGGCTGTAATGAACGGCCTTTTCGGTCCCGGCACCCGATCGGCGTACAAGATGGGATTCCCCGTGCTCGGAGGAATCCATGACCGCTGCGCCCCTCGCCTCGGGACCCCAAGGTCCCGACGCGCTCCGGCCGTTGCTCGACACCGTGCTCGACGCGCTGCGGGAAGGGACCCAGGCGCGCGGCGGTCCCCTCCCCGCCGGCGGCCCGGAAGCGGTCGCCGCGCGGATGCGGGAGGCCCTCGGCGAGCCGCTGCCCGCCGAGGGCGAGCCGGACGCCCTCCACCGGCTGGTCCGGGCCCTCGCGGCAGGCAGCGCCGACCCGGCCGACCCCCTGTGCGCGGCCCACCTCCACACACCACCCCTGGCCGTGGCCGCCGCCGCGGACCTCGCCGCCACCGTGCTGAACCCCTCCCTCGACTCCTGGGACCAGGCCCCGGCCGCCTCCGCGCTCGAAGCGCTGGTCACCCGGGCACTCGCCCAGGAGATCGGCGCCGCCGACGCCCTGGTCACCACCGGCGGCACCGAGTCCAACCACCTCGCCGTCCTGCTGGCCCGCGAAGCCCACCCGGGAGTACGGCTCGTCACCGCGGCGGGCGCCCACCACTCCCTGCCCCGCGCCGCCTGGCTCCTCGGCCTCCCCGAGCCCGTCGTCCTGCCCACCCCGGCCGGCACCCTGGACCCCACCACCCTGGACGACGCCCTCACCCACCTCCCGGGCCCCCTCCTCGTCGCCGCCACCGCGGGCACCACCGACGCCGGACTCATCGACCCGCTCCCCGAGATCGCCGACCTCTGCGCCGCCCACGGCGCCCGGCTCCACGTCGACGCGGCCTACGGCGGCGGCCTCCTCCTCAGCGACCGGCACCGCCCCCTCCTCGACGGCCTCACCCGCGCCCACACCGTCACCCTCGACCTGCACAAACTCGGCTGGCAGCCCGTCGCCGCCGGACTCCTCGCCGTACGCGACGCACCCGACCTCGCCGCCCTCGGACACCGGGCCGACTACCTCAACGCCGACGACGACACCGAGGCCGGACTGCCCGACCTCCTCGGCCGGTCCCTGCGCACCACCCGACGCCCCGACATCCTCAAGATCGCCGTCACCCTCAAGACCCTGGGCCGCCACGGCATCGGCCGGCTCGTCGACCAGGTCTGCGCACTCGCCCAGGACTTCGCCACCACCGTCGAGGCCCACCCCGCCTTCGAACTCCACGACCGGCCCACCATCAGCACGGTCCTCTTCCGGCCCGCCGGCGCCCGCGACGACGCCGTGGCCGCCCTACGCCGCCGACTCCTCCACGACGGCCGGGCCGTCATAGGCCGCGCCGTACTCGACGGCCGCCTCTGGCTCAAGGTCACCCTGCTCAACCCCCACACCCGGCCGGACGACCTCACCACCCTGCTGAAACTCGTGGAAGCCGCCACGGCCACCGAAGCCACGACCCCCACGGCACCCACGACCCCTACGGCACCCAAAACGCCGGCGACACCCGCGACCCGCGCAGACCTCCCCGAAGGACACACCCCCGCATGAGCACGCCCCCACCCCACGACCAGCCCGACCCCGAAGCGCCCCGCGACCTCGTCGGCATCGGCATCGGCCCCGCCAACCTCTCCCTCGCCGCCCTCGCCCACCCCCTCACCGAACTCGACGCCGTCTTCTACGAACAGCGCCCCGGCTTCGACTGGCACCCCGGACTGCTCATCGAAGGCGCCACGGTCCAGGTCCCCTTCCTGGCCGACCTGGTCACCCTCGCCGACCCCCAGAGCCCCTGGTCGTTCCTGAACTACCTCAGAACCCGCGAACGGCTCTTCCCGTTCTACTTCGCCGAGCGCTTCCACATCCCACGCGCCGAATACGACGCCTACTGCCGCTGGGTCGCCGAGAACCTGCCCGGACTACGGTTCGGACACCAGGTCGACTCGGTGCGCTGGAACCCCGAACGCGACCTGTTCGAGGTCGACCACACCCGACTGGACACCGACGGACAGACCGCAGCACTCGGCCGCACCTACGCCCGCAACATCGTCCTCGGCGTCGGCACCGAACCCCACGTCCCCGAACCCCTCAAACCACTCGTCGAAGCGGCCGGCGTGCCCGTCATCCACGCCGCCGACTACCTGGACGAACGCGACCGCCTCCTCACCGCCGGACACATCACCGTCATCGGCGCGGGACAGTCCGGAGCAGAGGTCTTCCTCGACCTCCTGCGCCACCGGCCCCCCGGCCGGGAACGGCTCCACTGGCTAGGCCGCACCGAGGCGTTCGCCCCCATGGAGTACTCCAAACTGGGCCTGGAACACTTCACACCCGACTACACCCGCTACTTCCACGCCCTCACCGAACCCACCCGGGACCGGCTCGTCGCCGCCCAGTGGCAGCTCCACAAGGGCATCGGCGCCGACACCATCGCCGCCATCCACGACGAGCTGTACCGCCGCACCCTCGACGGCGGCTGGCCCGACGCCGTCCTCACCCCCGGCGTACACGTCCGCACAGCCGGCCGACTCGCCACCACCAAGGTCGAACTCCACCTCGAACACGGCGAACAGGGCACCCGCTCCCGCCTCACCACCGACGCCGTCGTCCTCGCCACCGGCTACCGCGAACGCCCCCTCGACCGCGTCCTCGCCGGCCTCGACCCCTACATGCGACGCGACAGCCGCGAACGCTCCCGCGTCGACGAGAACTTCCGGATGATTCTCGACCCGTCCGTCACCGCCGCCGACCGCCACGTCTACGTCCAGAACGCCGAACTGCACACCCACGGCGTCGGCGCCCCCGACCTCGGCCTCGCCGCCTGGCGCAGCGCCACCATCCTCAACACCCTCACCGGCAAGGAGCCCTACCCCCTGCCGAGCCGCACCGCCTTCACCACCTTCGGCCTCGAACCCGGGCCCCGGATCCCGGCCGCCCGGCAGGCGACCACCCACACCCCACTGACCCCGCTCGTCGACGTGCGCTAGCCGACAACGAGGAATCGCCGCCGCCACAGCCGTCGCGGACCCGGACCACCCACCCCGCATCCGCATCCGCGACGACCTCGACGACGGCGACAACCACCATCCCGTACTTCCCGTACTAGAAGACCGGCGTACCGTTCCGCGTCAGCTTCCAGTCCACCGACGCGAACGCCGCCGGGTCGATCGACCCCTTCGCCTTCACCCACGCGATCATCGTGTTACGGATCTCGTCCGAGTTCGACCACACCATCTTCGCCGCGGCGACATGCGGGAAGTTGCCGCCACCGTTGGCCCGGTAGTTGTTCACCGCGAACACGAACTGCCGGTCGTCCGCCAGCGCCGCACCCTCGAACCGCACGTTCGACACACGCGACCCCGCCGGCTTCGCGATGTCGATTTCGTACGACAGACCGCTCACCGCGTCATAGTTGTAGTCCGGCGTCCCGTTCGCGTTCGTCAGCTTCGCCGGATCGATCACCGCGTCCGCCGCCGTCTGCACGAAGTAGCTCGCCGAGAACTCCAGATACGCCTTCATCTGCGCACCCGTCATCAGACGCGCCTCCAGCGTGTTCTCGAAGACGTACAGACCCGCCACATCCCGGATCGTGACGTTCCCCGCCGGAATCACCGCACTCCGCGAGAACGCCGCCGCCTGCGACAGCACCGGCAGCGACGCGTACTCGGTCGAGGCGAGCGCCTGCTTCACCGTGTCCGCCTGGATGTGGTTGATCAGATCGATGATCGCCACATCCTTGTACGGCGCCTCCACCGACGTCATCTCCGCCGCGTTCGTCCCGATGATCTGGTTGACGTACGCCACGACCTTCTTGTGCTCGTCCACGAGCATCGACACGATCTTCGGGTCCTCCTCCACCGTGTTGGAGTTGAGAACCTGCGCGCCGACCTTCTCCAGCTTCCAGGAGCCCTTGCTCCACACCATCTCGAAGTCGAACAGCGTCAGCCGCTGCCCCCACTTCAACGGCTCCGACAGCACGACCCGCTTGCCGGTCTCCTTGTTGGTGACGAAGTACTCCGGGATCTCCGTGTGCGCGTGCCCCACCAGAATCGCGTCGATCCCCGGCACCTGCTCGGCCACCAGCCCGGCCGCGTTCTCGATGTACGGCAGCTGGTCACCGTACGAGGACGTCCCCGACGACCCGCTGTGCGCCGACACGATGACGACGTCCGCACCCATCGACCGCAGCTTCGGCACCCACTTCGCCGCCTGCTCCTCCAGACCCGGGAACGTCATCTTCCCCTGCACATTGGCCTTGTCCCAGATCGCGATACCCGGGTTCGTCAGCCCCAGCACCGCCACCTTCACATCCGGCCCGTGCGGCGTACGCATCCGGTGCATGCTGTACGGCGGGAACGCCGGCAGCAGCGTCTTGGCGTCCAGCGCGTTCGCACCCAGCAGCGGGAAACGACACTGCTTCTGGAACTTCCGCAGCACCGGAATGCCGTAGTTGAACTCGTGGTTGCCCAGCGCCGCCGCGTCGTAGTCCATCGCGTTCATCGCCTGCGCCATCGGATGCACCGGACCACCCTTGGCGGTGATCGGGTCCACCTTCGCGTAGTAGTACGACAGCTGCGTGCCCTGGATGGTGTCGCCCGCGTCGATGAGCAGCGTGTTCCGACGGCCCTTCTCCCCCCGGATCCGGTTCACCAGCGTGGAGATCTTCGCCAGACCGACGTCGTTGTGCGCCTTGTCGTCGAACTCCTTGTCCGTGAAGTAGTCCCAGTTGAAGACGTTGCCGTGCAGGTCGGTCGTCCCCATCACGGTGAAGCTGTACCGGTCCGTGTCCTTCTTCCGGCCGGTGGCCTGCGCCTCCGCCGCCTGCGCGCTCGGAGCCATGGCCGAACCGGCGATGGCCACGCCCGCACCGGTCACGGCCGACTTCTTCAGAAACTTCCGGCGGTTCAAGGGCATCTCGGGTACTCCTCGGAGGAACGGGCGGATCTCAACGCGCGTAGACCATGGGCGACCAAACACAGGCCAAAGGTGACGACGCGCGTAGATTCTGACCCGCACCCCCCCCCACGCAACAGCCCCCACAGGTTGCGATCTGGTGACCTGCGCACACCTCCCACCAGGCCATCGGTGACAGAGTGGGACGTATGACCACCAGCGCAGAGGACACCCCACCCACAGCCGTCCCCTACGGCACCCCCGACGCACCCCGCATCGCCGTCCGCGGCGAAGCCCGCCTCGAAGTCGACCCCGAGATAGCCCGCATCACCGTCACCGTCCTCGCCCGCGGCAAGGATCGGCGCGCCGCCCTCGACGACCTCACCCGCCGCAACACCACCGTCCTCGACCTCGTCAAAACCTACGGCCAAGCCGTCGAACGACTGGAGACCGGCGCCTTCTCCCTCACCCCCGAACTCAAGGAAAAAGGCCGAGGCGAACGCATCCAGGCCTACCACGGCCGCGTCCACATCACCGCCGACCTCACCGACTTCACCGCCCTCGGCGAACTCACCACCCGCCTCGCCGACCTCGACCTCACCCGCGTCGACGGCCCCTGGTGGTCCCTCCGCCCCGACTCACCCGCCCACCGCCAAGCCAGACAACAAGCCGTCAAAGAAGCCGTCCAACGCGCCCGCGAATACGCCGAAGCCCTCGGCACCACCCTCGCCGCCCTCGTCGAACTCGCCGACATCGGCGCCGAAGCCCCCCAACCCCTCCGCCCCGCAGCCCCCGGCGGCCTCATGCGCTCCGCCCGAGCCAAAGGAGCCGACGACACCGACGCCCCACCCCTCGACCTCGAACCCCAACGCCAACACGTCTACGCACAGGTCAACGCACGCTTCACCATGCAGCCCCCACGACTGTGACCTGACACCCGGGACACCCCGGCCCCACCCGGCCGGGACCCCTTCAGGTTCTGGTGACTACTTGTCAAATACCCTTCACCCACAAGCCGTTGAGTAGTCACCCCCCACCACATCACTACCCGCCGGTAAGCCCTAGGGTCGAGGACATGCGCCGAGCAAAGATCGTCTGCACCCTCGGGCCCGCCACCGACTCGTACGACCAGATCAAGGCACTGGTCCAGGCCGGCATGGACATCGCCCGCTTCAACCTCAGCCACGGCGACCACGCCGAACACGACGAGCGCTACCAGCACGTCCGCAAGGCCGCCGACGAGACCGGCCGCAGCGTCGGCACCCTCGCCGACCTTCAAGGCCCGAAGATCCGCCTCGGCCGCTTCACCGAAGGCCCCGTACTCCTTGAACGCGGCGACACCTTCACCATCAGCGTCGAGGACGGCGCGGCAGGCGACAGCGAAGGCTGCGGCACGACGTACGGCGGCCTCGCCGCCGACGTCACCCCCGGCGACCACATCCTCGTCGACGACGGCAAGGTCCCCCTCGAAGTCACGGCGGTCGACGGCCCCCGCGTCCACACCCGGGTCGTCGAAGGCGGAATCGTCTCCGACCACAAGGGCCTCAACCTGCCCGGCGTCGCCGTCACCGTCCCCGCCCTGTCGGACAAGGACGAGGAAGACCTCCGCCGGGCCCTGCGCACCGGCTTCGACATCATCGCCCTGTCCTTCGTCCGCTCCGGCCGCGACATCGAACGCGTCCACCAGATCATGGACGAGGAGGGCCGCCGCCTCCCCGTCCTCGCCAAGATCGAGAAACCCCAGGCCGTCGACACCATCGACGAGATCGTCGCCGCCTTCGACGGCATCATGATCGCCCGCGGTGATCTGGGCGTCGAAATGCCCCTGGAACAGGTCCCGCTGGTCCAGAAACGCGTGATCAAACTGGCGAAGCGCAACGCCAAGCCGGTCATCGTCGCCACCCAGATGCTCGACTCGATGATCCACCACTCCCGGCCCACCCGCGCCGAGGTCAGCGACGTCGCCAACGCCGTCCTCGACGGCACGGACGCGGTGATGCTGTCCGGCGAGACGAGCGTGGGCAAGTACGCGGTCGAGACGGTCCGCACGATGAGCCGCATCGCCGAGGCCGCCGAGTCGGAACTCCTGGCGAAGGGCCTCCCGCCCCTCACCGAGCACAACAAACCCCGCACCCAGGGCGGCGCCATGGCCCGCGCGGCCGCCGAACTCGGCGACTTCCTCGACGCCAGGTTCCTGGTCGCCTTCAGCCAGTCCGGCGACACGGCCCGCCGCCTCTCCCGCTACCGCTCCCCGATCCCGCTCCTGGCCTTCACCCCGGACCCGGCGACGCGCTCGCAGCTGAGCGTGACGTGGGGCGTGGAGACCTTCCTCGGACCCCGGGTGGACTCCACGGACGCGATGGTCGACCAGGTGGACGAACTGCTGCTCAGGTACGGCCGCTGCAAGAAGGGCGACGTGGTCGTGATCACGGCGGGCTCACCGCCGGGGGTGGCGGGCACGACGAACATGGTGCGGGTGCATCGCATCGGGGAGGGTGGGGGTTCGCGGTAGGGCGGGTCAGTACTTGGGGCCCACGTGGGTGTCCATGAGGGCGACGGAGGCCTTGCGGGCGATGGAGACGTTGCGGGCGTTGGCGAGTTTCCATTCGACGTCTACTTGGTCCAGCGTGTCCGTGAAGAGCCGGATGATGTCGGCCGACACATTGGTGAAGAAGTACCGGGGGTACTCGTAACGCTTGCGTTCGCCACCGACCATGCGGGTCGTCCAGTTGGTGATGCGGCAGCCGTCGGAGTGGAAGAGGCCGCGGATGAACTCCCAGGGGTGGGCGTCGACGATGTCTTGCTGCCAGGGTTCGAGGATGATTCGGCGCTCATGTTTCTTGCCGGGCCCGTGCTGAGGGAACAGGGCGGGCCAGTGCCGGAAGTAGCTGGTCACCATGGAGTAGCCCTGTTGTTGAAGCGCGTAGACACCGATGCCAGGCCGTACCTTCGCGATTGCCTCGCGGCACTGTTGAAGCAGCCCAGGCCAGGCATCAGCGCACGCGATCCGGAGGTAGTAGCCGGTGCCGCGGGTGTGGGCGCTGATGCAGCCGTCGCCGAGATAGAGGCCGAGCAGGTAGGAGTACGCGCGTTCGTCGGCAGGTGGTCCTGGAGGAGGGGGTGCCATGCGAGGCAGGGGCTCAAGTCGGTCCTGCCAAGCGCGGATAGCGGCGCGAGAGACGCCGGTTTCCCGGCTTACGGAGTTCAGGCTGCGCCCTTGAGCAACCAACGCGAGTGCTCGTTTGCGTGTGCTGACGTCGTACATGCGGCCACTCTGTGTGACTGCTCGCGACCGTGTGCAGCAAAAAGCGGATGTTCACGAGAACGTGGACATCCGCTTAAGTATCGACCTTGGAATCCAAGGAAAAGTGCCCCGAGTCGGATTCGAACCGACGCTGTCGGTGGTTTGAGCACCGTGTCTCTACCGCTGGACTACCGGGGCTTCCTCTAAAACAAAGGCTGGCGGTCACCCGCCGTGCCCCCACTTTACCGCAGCTAGGTACCCTCATGTCAGCAGTACCCCTGCCCCGAACAAGGAGCCCCCGTGACCGCCCCCGAGTCGCCCCAGCCCGTCGCCGACGACGATGACAAGTCGCACGTGCCTCCGCTGACGACCCGTGTCGTCATCGCCGAGGACGAGGCCCTGATCCGTCTCGATCTCAAGGAGATGCTCGAAGAGGAGGGCTACTCCGTCGTGGGCGAGGCCGGTGACGGGGAGCAGGCCGTCGAGCTGGCCCGGGAGCACCGGCCGGATCTCGTGATCCTCGATGTGAAGATGCCGAAGATGGACGGGATCTCGGCGGCGGAGAAGATCGCCGAGGAGCGTATCGCGCCGGTGCTGATGCTGACCGCGTTCTCGCAGCGCGACCTGGTGGAGCGGGCCCGGGACGCGGGGGCGATGGCGTATCTGGTGAAGCCGTTCAGCAAGAGTGACGTGGTGCCGGCGATCGAGATGGCGGTGTCGCGGTTCACGGAGCTGAAGGAGCTGGAGAACGAGGTCGCCGACCTCACGCTCCGGCTGGAGACGCGGAAGCTGGTGGACCGGGCGAAGTCGATTCTGCAGACGGAGTACGGGTTGACGGAGCCGGCGGCGTTCCGTTGGATCCAGAAGACGTCGATGGACCGTCGGATGTCGATGCAGCAGGTCGCGGAGGCGGTCATCCAGGACGCGGACGAGAAGAAGGCTGCGAAGGGCTGACCGACCCGGTACACACGTACGTCGAGGCCCGCACCCCCTATCTGGAAGGGGGTGCGGGCCTCGTCGTCGTGCGGGGGCGGGCTAGTCCTCGCCGAGGTACGCCTTGCGGACGGACTCGTCGTGGAGCAGGTCGGAGCCGGTGCCGGAGAGGACGACCTTGCCGATCTCCATGACGTGGCCCTGGTCGGCGAGGGAGAGCGCGGCCTGCGCGTTCTGTTCGACGAGCAGGATCGTGGTGCCCTGGGACTTCAGCTCGGCGATTGTCGCCATGATCTTCTGCATCATGATCGGCGAGAGGCCCATGGAGGGCTCGTCGAGCATGAGCAGCTTGGGCTGGGACATGAGCGCGCGGCCCATGGCCAGCATCTGCTGCTCGCCGCCGGAGAGGGTTCCGGCGGCCTGCTTGCGGCGCTCTCCCAGGATGGGGAAGAGGTCGTAGGCGCGCTGGATGTCCTTCTCGATGCCGGGCTTGTCGCTGCGCAGGAAGGCGCCGAGGCGGAGGTTGTCCTCGATGGTCATGCGCGGGAAGATGTGCCGCCCCTCGGGGGAGTGGGCGAGTCCGAGCGCGACGATGTCGTGCGCGGGGACCTTCTTGAGCGATTTGCCGTTGAACTTGATCTGGCCGCCGACGGGCTTGAGGAGGCCGGAGAGGGTGCGCAGGGTGGTGGTCTTGCCGGCGCCGTTGGTGCCGATGAGGGTGACGACTTCGCCGGCGTTGACCTTGAAGGAGATGCCCTTGACGGCTTCGATCTTGCCGTAGGCGACCCGGAGGTCCTCTACTTCGAGCAGTGGGGTCATCGGTCGTTCTCCTTGCCGGGCACGGTGTCCGTGGTGGGCTCGGCGTTCGCTTCGGCGGCTTCGACCTCGGCGACCTCGTCCTGGCCGGGTGCGTCTTCGAAGGGTTCGCCGAGGTAGGCGGCGACGACGCGTTCGTCGCCCTGGACGGTGGCGCTGTCGCCTTCGACGAGTTTTTCGCCCTGGACGAGGACGGCGACGCGGTCGCAGAGGTTGAAGATGAACCGCATGTCGTGCTCGATGACGAGGACGGCGATGCCCTGGTCGCGGATGGCGAACACCAGTTCTTCGGTGGTTCGCGTCTCCTGGGGGTTCATGCCGGCGGTGGGCTCGTCGAGGAGGAGCAGGCCGGGCTCGCTGGCGAGGGCGCGCGCGATTTCGAGCTTGCGCTGTTCGCCGTAGGGGAGGTTGCGGGCGAGGTGTTCGGCCTTGGCGTCGAGGCCGACGAACTCCAGGAGTTCCATGGCGCGTTCGCGGGAGGCCTTTTCGGCCTTGTGGAAGCCGGGGCCGCGCAGGAGGGCGGACCAGAGGCCTTCCTTGGTGCGGGTGTGGCGTCCTACGAGGACGTTCTCCAGGACCGTCATGTTGGCGAACAGGCGGATGTTCTGGAAGGTGCGGGCGATGCCGGCCGCGGTGACCTTGAAGGATTTGGGCGGCAGGACCTGGCCCTTGTAGCGGACTTCGCCCTCGGTGGGGATGTAGAGGCCGGTGAGGCAGTTGAAGAAGGTCGTCTTGCCGGCGCCGTTGGGGCCGATCAGTCCGACGATCTCGCCGCTGTTGACGGTGAGGTTGACGTTGCGTACGGCGGTGAGGCCGCCGAAGCGCATGGTGACGCCGCGGGCGTCGAGGACGGTCTCGCCGGCGGCGCTGGAGCCGGGGGCGGTGTCCTTGGTGGTGGTGTCGGTAGTCATGGTGGTCAGGCCCCTGCCTTGCTGAGCACTGCGGGCGCTTCGGCCTCTTCGTGGAATTCGAGCTGGCGGCGCCGGTTGGGGATGAGGCCCTCCGGGCGGAAGCGCATCAGGAGGACGAGCGCGAGTCCGAAGGCGAAGAGCTGGTAGTCGTCCAGGAACTGGAGCTTGGACGGGATGAGGTAGAGCAGTGCGGCGCCGACGAGCGGGCCGCTGATGGTGCCCATGCCGCCGAGGACGACCGCTGCGAGGAGGAAGGCCGAGTTGGGCGGGACGACTGCGGCGAACTGGTACTGCTCGGGTGTCACGGTGTAGGTGACGTGGGCCTGGACCGTGCCGGCGAGGCCGGCGAGGGCGGCGCCGAGGGCGAAGGCGATGAGCTTGACGCGGAAGCCGTTGATGCCCATGGCGAGGGCGGCGGTCTCGTCCTCGCGGATGGCGATCCAGGCGCGGCCGATGCGGGAGTCGCTGCTGCGCCGGAAGACGATGACGACGACCAGCGTGATGAGGAGCATCAGCAGGAAGTAGTTGGCGAAGCGGGCGATGGTGAAGCCCAGGATGGTGTGTTCCTGGCCGAAGTCGAACCCGAGGATGTTGAGGTTCGGGATCGAGGAGATGCCGTTGGAGCCGTTGGTGATGTCGGGGCCGGAGGTGCCGTCCATGTTGAGGACGGTGATCCGGAAGATCTCACCGAAGCCGAGCGTCACGATGGCGAGGTAGTCGCCGCGCAGGCGCAGGGTGGGGGCGCCGATGATGACGCCGAAGATCATGGCGACGGCGGCGCCGAGGATGGCGGAGGCCCAGAACGGCAGGTGGATGTCGAAGGGGGAGGAGGGGGAGCCGGAGACCATGGCCGCGGTGTAGGCGCCGACGCCGAGGAAGGCGACGTATCCGAGGTCGAGGAGGCCGGCGAGGCCGACGACGATGTTGAGGCCGAGGGCGACGGTGGCGAAGATCAGGATGTAGACGCCGATGGTCGCGTACTGGTCGTCGGACTGGGTGAAGGGGAAGGCGGCGGCCGCGACGAACGCGCCGATCATCGTCACGTTGCGGTGCTTGGCGGTGAGCGCCGAGATCCGGCCCACGAGGCCGGCCTTGGCGGCTGCGCCGAAGCCGAAGCCGGCGGTGATGAGGAAGCCGATGAACAGTTCGTCGTACTCGGTGCCGATGCCGTAGGTGAAGACGGTGAGGCCGAGGGCGAGTGCGGCGACGATGATCAGGATTTCGGCGTACGCGGGCAGTTGGCGCGCGGGGGTGGCGGTGCCGGAGGCGAAGGCTCCCTTGACGACGGTCCGCTGTTGGCGGGCCTTGTGGCGGAACTGGTCCCAGCCGGTGTCGTCGGGGTCGCCGGGTTCGGTCTCCGGTCGTGCGTAGGGCAGGGAGAGGGCGCCGAGCAGGGCCACGAGGGTCGCGATGCCCGCGATCCAGCCGCCGGGTTCCAGGTTGACGACGCCGCCGAGCTTGGCGCTGATCGCGATGATCGTGTACCAGGCGGTGGTGAAGGTGCCGAGTGCGGCCAGTTTGAGGGCGCTGTCGGCGCCTGCGGGGGTCAGCCAGCGCAGGCCCTTGATGCCGTAGGAGGACAGGCCGAGGAGGGTGGTGAGGGCGCCGCCGATGAGGACGAGGACCTGGAGGCCGCCGGGGTAGCCGTAGACGGTGAGGTCACCGGGGAAGGCGGAGGTCCAGGTCCATGCCATGAAGGTGGAGACGATGGCGAGGGCTCCGCCGCCGGTGGCGAGGGCGCGGCCGAGGTGCGGGGGGATGCCCACGAGGCTGGTCGGGGTGCCGGCGGCGGTGGTGTTGCCGGTGGTGCGCGGTGCTGTGGTCTGTGTGGTCATCGGTGTCACGCCCTGTCCGACACGCGCTCGCCGAGCAGGCCCTGTGGCCTGACGAGGAGGACGAGGATGAGGAGTACGAACGCCCAGACGTTGGCCCAGGACTGGCTGCCGAACTGGTCCATCCCGGGGATGTCGGAGATGTAGGCGGTGGAGAGGGCTTCGGCGACGCCGAGGACCAGGCCGCCGAGCATGGCGCCGTAGATGTTGCCGATGCCGCCGAGGACGGCCGCGGTGAACGCCTTGAGGCCGAGGATGAAGCCCATGCGGAACTGGACTTCGCCGTACTTGAGGCCGTAGGCGACGGAGCCGACGGCGGCGAAGGCGGCGCCGAGGGCGAAGGCGACCACGATGATGCGGTCGGTGTTGATGCCCATGAGCTTGGCGGTGTCGGGGTCCTGCGCGGTGGCCTGCATGCCGCGGCCGGTGCGGGTCTTCATGACGAAGTAGGCGAGGATCGCCATGCTGATGGGGGCGGCGAGCAGCAGGAAGATGTCACCGGTCTGGATGGTGACGCTGCCGATCTGGAAGGGGCCGCCCTCGATCTGGGGGAAGGTGATCGCGGACCGGGCGTTGGGGTACCAGGCCCATACCGCCTGCTGGAGGGCGAGGGAGAGGCCGATGGCGGTGATGAGGGGCGCGAGGCGTGGTGCTGTGCGCAGGGGGCGGTAGGCGAATCGTTCGGCGCCGACCGCGACGAGCACGGCGACGAGTACGCCGCCTATGAGCATGAGGGGCAGTGCCACCCACATGGACGTGCCGTCGGGCAGCACGTACAGGTACATGGTGAGGGCGCCGAATCCGCCCACCATGAAGATCTCACCGTGGGCGAAGTTGATGAGCTGGACGATGCCATAGACCATCGTGTAGCCGATGGCGACCAGCCCGTACATGGATCCCAGTAGCAGGCCGTTGACCAGCTGCTGCGGCAGTTCGTTCACCGCATGTCCTCCGAGACTTCGGATATATCGAGGGATGTGACCGGATGCGAGTCCGCGCGGGGCGCCAGTGGTGCGGCGCCCCGCGCGGCTCAGGGATGGGTGTGGGTGAGGGTCAGCCGGAGTAGGTGCCGGACTTGACGGCCTTCCACTCGCCGCCCTCGACGGAGTACACGGTGAGCTGCTTGTTGGTGGCGTCGCCGTACTCGTCGAAGGAGACCTTGCCGGTCACGCCGTCGAAGGAGACGTTCTGCACGGCCTCGGTGACCTTGGCGCGGGCGTCGTCCGGGAGCTTGCCGTTGTTGTCCTCGACGACCTTCTTGACGGCCTCGATGATGGCCCAGGCCGAGTCGTAGGAGTAGCCGCCGTAGGCCTCGTAGGCCTCCTTGTATCCGGCGGTCTTGTAGTTGGCGACGAACTCCTTGGCGGAGGCGAGTTCCTCGACGGGGGCGCCGACGGAGGTGGCGAGGTCGCCGGTGCCGCTGGCGCCGGCCAGCTTGATGAAGTCGGCGCTGTAGATGCCGTCACCGCCGACGACGGGGACCTTGGCGCCCGCGGCCTTGATCTGCTTGCTGAGCGGGCCGGCCTGGGGGTACTCGCCGCCGTAGTAGACGACGTCGGCGCCGGAGGACTTGACCTTGGTGGCGACCGCGGAGAAGTCCTTGGTCTCGGGGTCGATGTGCTCGGTGCCGACGACCTTGCCGCCGAGCTTCTTGAACTCCGCGGAGAAGGTGGCGGCCAGGCCGGCGCCGTAGGTCTTCTTGTCGTCGATGACGAAGACCTTCTTCTTCTTCGCGTCCTTGAAGACGTACTGCGCGGCGAACGGGCCCTGGATGGCGTCCGTGGTCGCGGTGCGGAAGTACGACTTGTACGGGCGGACCTTGCTCTTCTGCCAGTCCGGGCCCTGGGTCAGGGCCGGGTTGGTGTTGGCCGGGGAGACCTCGACGAGCTTGGCGTCGTCGAAGACCTTCTGCATGGACTCGGCGACGGACGAGTTCAGCGGGCCGACGACACCGAGGACGTTCTTGTCGGCGACGAGCTTGGTGGCGTTCTGCTGGCCCGAGGAGGGCTGCGCCTGGTCGTCGAGGGCCTCGATCTTGAAGGTGACGCCCTCGACGTACTTGTCCTTGTTGGCCGTCTTGGCGGCCAGGTCCACGGAGTTCTTGATGCCGAGACCCAGCGCGGACAGGTCACCGGTCAGCGGGGCGTCGACGCCGATGACGACAGTGGTGCCACTGCCGGTGTCCGAGCCGCTTTTGCCGTCGTCGCGCGAACCGCAGGCGGTGAGAGTGAGTGCTCCCGCCGCCAGCGCGGCGGTGATGGCTATGAGCGAACGTTGACGCACGATCAGTCCTTTCCCTGGCACGGCCCTTCCTGTTTGAAAGGGGCCGAGTCGAGCGCTGGGCCGAAGACGTGACTTCGATTCCGGTGGCGCGGTGACTGGCCGTGACTCTAAGCGGGTGTAGGGAATGTGTAGGAGAGTCTGACCAAGGCTGTGACGCTCTTGTTATGACACGAGGTAATGCAGAGCGGTACTCAGTGGGTGGAAGTGCGGAATTCAGGCCGATTCGCCCTGTCCACATGGTGAGAACATGCAGGGTCGACGCGGGTAGGTTCAGGAGTGTTCAAGTTTTTGGTGCTGACGCGGAATCGTTGCCACAGGCGACCTGGAGGGCGTCGGAGAGGTCCCGTGCGTAGCGCTCGCCCAGCATGAAACTGTGCGCTTCTATTGCGCGCGTATTACGTAGAGTTACGTCCAGGAAAGGAAGCCCGGGGTTCTCGGGCGCTTTCCGGCATTCGGTGACGCGCATGGTGACGGCGATGCTTCGGGACCGGTCCGTCCCGATCCGTACCGGAGTGCGCGGATCCGTTCGCAGGGAGAGCCCCGCGTAGGGCTGGGTCATCCGCTCGACGGTGACCGGGGGGCCGGACAGCACGCGCAGCTCCACCTCGAAGCGGAAGCTCGTGCGCGGGGATCCGGCGGGCGGGGTCACCCGGCCCAGATAGCTGACGCCGACCGCCTGGGAGGGGTAGGGCGGGGCCGCGGGCTCGGGCGGCGGTGCGGGCTCGGGGCGGGTGGCGTACAGGTAGCCGCCGCCCGTGAGCACGGCGAGGACCGTCGCCACCGTGAGCACGGCACGTCGATGACGGGCGTACGCCTGCGCGTACCGTCCGCGGGGAGGATCGGGCACGCGCGCGATGTCCGCCTCGGAGCCGTCCCAGGTGCCCTCGCCCGGCTCCACGGGGCCGACCCCGCTCACCGCCAGGGTCCCTCGCCGGGCCCGCCCGAGCGGTACCAGGTCTCGCAGTCCGTCCGGGCCCGCCGGTCGATCAGCCGGTCGGCGGCCCTCGGGCCCGTGCGCCGCTGCTCGGCCCGTGCCGCGTCCACGACCCCCCGCAGGATCTCGTACTGCCCGTTCGAGAGCCCCATGGACTGGTAGTCCCCGTAGGTGCCGCTGTCGAGCACCTGCCGCGACCAGTACGACACGATCTTCGCGCACAGCTCCTCGCGCGGGGTGGCCGACGGGGAGGGCGAGCCGCCGCCCCGCGCGGACGCCGGTCCGCCCGTGGTGTCCGGCGCCGCGCACCCGGTGGCCAGGACGCCGGTCAGCACTGCGAGCCCGAGCGCCACGCGCGGCCAGGGTGCTCTTGCCGTTGCCATGCCCCGACGCTAGGGCCTGAGCGCCGTGCGGGACCAGAGGCGATAAGGCTCCCGCCCCGGCCCGGCCCCCGTCCGCACGCATCAGCCGGACGTCCCCGCCCGCTCGCCCGGGGCCGCCGGGGCGTCACGCAGCAGGCAGGTCAGGCGGGCCGTGCAGACCCGCTTGCCGGCCTCGTCGCTGACGACGATCTCGTACGTGGCCGTCGAGCGCCCCCGGTGCAGCGGGGTGGCGACGCCGGTCACCAGCCCGGACCGCACGCCCCGGTGGTGGGTGCAGTTCAGGTCGACGCCCACGGCGATCTTGGAGCTGCCGGCGTGCAGCATGGAGCCGACCGATCCGAGCGTCTCCGCCAGCACGGCGGACGCGCCGCCGTGCAGCAGGCCGTACGGCTGGGTGTTGCCCTCCACGGGCATCGTGCCGACGACCCGGTCCGCGGAGGCCTCCACGATCCGCACGCCCATCCGCGTGCCCAGATGTCCCGCGGAGAACATCGCCACCAGGTCGATGCCGAGGGCCGCGTACTCGTCGATGACCTCTTGCGGGAACTTCGCGTGGTGCTGCTCGCCCATGGGGCTCCGTCCGTCCTCGATCGAAAGTGCCGCCGGCGGTCGGGTGCCGGCACCTGAGCAAACGCTCAGTCGGTCGACGATTGTTCCAGACGGATCACGACGGACTTGCTGGCCGGGGTGTTGCTGGTGTCGGCGGTGGCGTCCAGCGGAACCAGGACGTTGGTCTCCGGGTAGTAGGCGGCCGCGCAGCCGCGGGCCGTCGGATAGTGCACCACCCGGAAGCCGTCGGCCCGACGCTCCACGCCGTCCCGCCACTCGCTCACCAGATCCACGTACGAGCCGTCCGCGAGCTTCAGCGCCCGCGCGTCCTCGGGGTTGACCAGCACGACCCGGCGGCCGTTCCTGATCCCCCGGTAGCGGTCGTCCAGGCCGTAGATCGTGGTGTTGTACTGGTCGTGCGAGCGCAGCGTCTGCAGCAGGAGGCGGCCCTCCGGCAGCCGCGGGTACTCCACGGGCGCGGCCGTGAAGTTGGCCTTGCCGGTGGCGGTGGGGAAGCGCCGCTCGTCGCGCGGGGCGTGCGGGAGGGCGAAGCCGGCGGGGTCGGCCACGCGCGCGTTGAAGTTTTCGAAACCGGGCACCACGCGCGCGATGCGGTCGCGGATCGTCGCGTAGTCCTTCTCGAACTCCTCCCACGGCGTACGGCTGTCCTCGCCGAGCACCCGGCGGGCCAGCCGGCAGACGATGGCCGTCTCGGACAGCAGCTGCCCGCTCGCGGGCTCCAGCCGGCCGCGCGAGGCGTGCACCATGCCCATGGAGTCCTCGACGGTCACGAACTGCTCGCCGCCGCCCTGGAGATCGCGCTCGGTGCGGCCGAGGGTGGGCAGGATCAGGGCCCGCGCGCCCGTGACCGCGTGCGAGCGGTTCAGCTTCGTCGACACGTGCACGGTGAGCCGGGCGCGGCGCATGGCCGCCTCCGTGACCTCGGTGTCGGGGGAGGCCGAGACGAAGTTGCCGCCCATGGCGAAGAAGACCTTCGCCTTGTCGTCGCGCATGGCCCTGATGGCCCGTACGACGTCGTAGCCGTGCTCGCGGGGCGGGGCGAAGCCGAACTCCCTCTCCAGGGCGTCCAGGAAGGCCGGGGCGGGCCGTTCGAAGATGCCCATCGTGCGGTCGCCCTGCACGTTGGAGTGGCCGCGCACCGGGCAGACGCCCGCGCCGGGGCGGCCGATGTTGCCGCGCAGCAGAAGGAAGTTGACCACCTCGCGGATGGTCGGCACCGAGTGCTTGTGCTGGGTGAGGCCCATGGCCCAGCAGACGATGGTCCGCTTCGAGGCGAGGACCATGCGCAGCGCCTCGTCGATCTTCTCGCGCGACAGGCCGGTCGCGGTGAGCGTCTCGTCCCAGTCGGCGGCGCGGGCGGCCTCGGCGAACTCCTCGAAGCCGTGGGTGTGCCCGGCGACGAACTCCTCGTCGACCGCGCCCGAGCCCGTGCCGGAGGCACTGTCGTGCTCAGCCAGGATCAGCTTGTTGAGGAGGCGGAACAGGGCCTGGTCGCCGCCGATGCGGATCTGCAGGAACAGGTCGGTGAGGGCGGCGCCCTTGAGCATGCCCTGGGGGGTCTGCGGGTTCTTGAACCGCTCCAGACCGGCCTCGGGCAGCGGGTTGACGGTGATGATCTTCGCGCCGTTGGCCTTGGCCTTCTCCAGCGCGGAGAGCATCCGGGGGTGGTTCGTCCCCGGGTTCTGCCCGGCCACGATGATCAGATCGGCCTTGTAGAGGTCCTCCAGCAGGACGCTGCCCTTGCCGACGCCGATGGTCTCGGACAGCGCGGAGCCCGACGACTCGTGGCACATGTTGGAGCAGTCCGGCAGGTTGTTCGTGCCGAACTCGCGGGCGAAGAGCTGATACAGGAACGCGGCCTCGTTGCTCGTGCGGCCCGAGGTGTAGAAGAGGGCCTCGTCGGGAGAGGCGAGGGCCTTCAGTTCCTCGGCGACGATGTCGAAGGCGCGCTCCCAGGACACCGGCTCGTACCGGTCGCCGCCCTCGGGCAGGTACATGGGGTGGGTGAGCCGCCCCTGCTGGCCGAGCCAGTAACCACTGCGCGTGGCGAGGTCGGCCACGGTGTGGGCCGCGAAGAACTCGGGCGTGACCCGGCGCAGCGTCGCCTCCTCGGCGACGGCCTTGGCGCCGTTCTCGCAGAACTCCGCGGCGTGCCGGTGGTCCGGCTCCGGCCAGGCGCAGCCCGGGCAGTCGAAGCCGTCCTTCTGGTTGACCCGCAGCAGCGTCAGCGCGGTCCGCTTCACACCCATCTGCTGTTGCGCGATCCGCAACGTGTGCCCGATCGCCGGCAGGCCCGCCGCGGCATGCTTGGGCTCCGCGACCTGCGGCGCGTCCTGAACCGGATCACTCTTCGGCGCCTTGCCGGCCATGGCTGCTCCCCATTCGCATGCGCGTGCTGTTCGGGCGTGAGGCTACGCCTCCGATCCTCGCACGTGTAAGCGCCGGTGAACGGGGCGGTGGGGTGGTCGGGGCCGGCCGGTGTGAGAGACCGGGAGGGGCCGAGGTCGGCCGGGGAAGGGGTGTAAGCGCGTGTGGGCGTACGGCTGCGAGTACGCGGCGCACGGGGTCGTCCCGCCCCTTCCTCCGCGGTGCCGAGGGCGGGGGTCGGCCGCCGGCCCGCAGTGCGCAACCGGCCACATCCCCCGCGCCGAACCGGTCGTCCTCGCCCGGAGCGGCCCCCCGTCACGTCCCTGGGGTCCGGCTGTCAGTGGCACGTGGCAGGATCGGGTCCGTGGCAGAGACTGGATCGAAGAAGACCGACAGCACCCCCGGCGGCAGCCGTCCGCGGCTCATGCTCATGGACGGGCACTCGCTGGCCTATCGCGCGTTCTTCGCGCTGCCCGCGGAGAACTTCACGACGGCGACGGGCCAGCCGACCAACGCGATCTACGGCTTCGCGTCGATGCTGGCGAACACGCTGCGCGACGAGGCCCCCACCCACTTCGCGGTCGCGTTCGACGTCTCCCGCAAGACCTGGCGCTCCGAGGAGTTCACCGAGTACAAGGCGAACCGCTCGAAGACGCCGGACGAGTTCAAGGGCCAGGTCGAACTGCTCGGTGAGCTGCTCGACGCGATGCACGCCGTCCGCTTCGCCGTCGACGGCTTCGAGGCGGACGACATCATCGCCACCCTCGCCACCCAGGCCGAGGCGGAGGGCTTCGAGGTCCTCATCGTCACCGGTGACCGTGACTCGTTCCAGCTCGTCAGCGACCACACCACCGTGCTCTACCCGACGAAGGGTGTCTCGGAGCTGACCCGGTTCACCCCGGAGAAGGTGTTCGAGAAGTACGGCCTCACCCCGGCCCAGTACCCGGACTTCGCGGCCCTGCGCGGCGACCCGTCCGACAACCTCCCCGGCATCCCCGGCGTCGGCGAGAAGACCGCCGCGAAGTGGATCAACCAGTTCGGTTCGTTCGCGGATCTCGTCGAGCGCGTCGAGGAGGTCAAGGGCAAGGCCGGGCAGAACCTCCGCGACCACCTGGAGGCCGTCAAGCTCAACCGCCGCCTCACCGAGATGGTGCGCACCGTCGAACTGCCCAAGGGCGTCGCCGACCTGGAGCGCGCCGCGTACGACCGCAAGGCCGTCGCGATGGTCCTGGACACCCTGGAGATCCGCAACCCGTCGCTGCGCGAGCGTCTGCTGGCCGTCGACCCGGGCGCCGAGGAGGCGGAGGCCGGTCAGCCGGCCGCCCCCGGCGTCGAGGTGGACGGCACGGTCCTCGGCTCCGGCGAGGTGGCCCCCTGGCTCGCCGAGCACGGCACGGAGATCCTCGGCGTCGCCACGGTCGACACCTGGGCGCTCGGCGCGGGCTCGGTGGCCGAGATCGCGCTCGCCGCGGCCGGGGGAGCGGCCGCCTGGTTCGACCCGACCGAACTGGACGAGGCGGACGAGACCGCGTGGGCGGCCTGGCTGGCCGACACCGCGAAGCCGAAGGTGTTCCACAACGCCAAGGCCGCGATGCGGGTCTTCGCCGAGCACGGCTGGACCGTCGAGGGCGTCGGCATGGACACCGCCCTCGCCGCGTACCTCGTCAAGCCGGGCCGCCGTTCCTTCGACCTGGACGCGCTCACTTTGGAGTACCTGGGCCGCGAGCTGGCCCCGGCCGCCACGGCCGACGGCCAGCTGGCCTTCGGGGCGGACGAGGGCGCCGAGGCCGACGCGCTGATGGTGCAGGCCCGCGCGATCCTCGACCTCGGCGTGGCGTTCGGCGAGCGTCTGGAGGAGGTCGGCGCGGTCGACCTCCTGCGGGACGTGGAGCTGCCCACCTCCGCGCTCCTGGCCCGGATGGAACGCCACGGCATCGCGGCGGACCGGGCCCACCTGGAGGCCATGGAGCAGATGTTCGCGGGCGCTGTGCAGCAGGCGGTGAAGGAGGCGCACGCGGCGGCGGGGCACGAGTTCAACCTGGGCTCGCCCAAGCAGCTCCAGGAAGTCCTCTTCGGCGAGCTGGGCCTGCCCAAGACCAAGCGGACGAAGACGGGCTACACCACGGACGCGGACGCCCTGGCCTGGCTCGCCGGCCAGACGGACAACGAGCTGCCGGTCATCATGCTCCGCCACCGCGAGCAGGCGAAGCTGCGCGTCACGGTCGAGGGCCTGATCAAGACGATCGCCGCGGACGGCCGGATCCACACGAGCTTCAGCCAGACGGTCGCCGCCACGGGCCGCCTGTCCTCCACGGACCCCAACCTCCAGAACGTCCCGGTCCGCACCGACGAGGGCCGTGCCATCCGTCGCGGCTTCGTCGTCGGCGAGGGCTACGAGTCGCTGATGACGGCGGACTACAGCCAGATCGAACTGCGGGTGATGGCGCATCTCTCCGAGGACGAGGGCCTGATCGAGGCGTTCACCTCCGGCGAGGACCTGCACACCACGGCGGCCGCGCGCGTCTTCGGGGTGGAGCAGTCGGCGGTGGACGCGGAGATGCGCCGCAAGATCAAGGCGATGTCGTACGGCCTGGCCTACGGCCTGTCCGCGTTCGGCCTCTCCCAGCAGCTGAACATCGAGGCGGGTGAGGCGCGCGCCCTGATCGACGCGTACTTCGAGCGCTTCGGCGGCGTACGGGACTATCTGCGCCGGGTCGTGGACGAGGCGCGGGCGACGGGGTACACGGCGACGCTGTTCGGGCGCCGGCGGTATCTGCCCGACCTCAACAGCGACAACCGCCAGCGTCGCGAGGCCGCCGAGCGGATGGCCCTCAACGCGCCGATCCAGGGCACCGCCGCCGACATCGTCAAGATCGCCATGCTGAACGTCGGCCGCGCCCTGGACGAGGCCGGTCTCGCCTCCCGCATGCTCCTGCAGGTACACGACGAAATCGTCCTGGAGATCGCCCCCGGCGAACGCGACCGCGTCGAGCAGCTCCTGCGCCACGAGATGGCCGACGCGGTCCACCTGAGGGCCCCGCTGGACGTCTCGGTGGGCCACGGCCCGGACTGGGAGTCGGCGGCCCACTGACCGACCACGGCCGGGCTTCGGAGGCGGGGCCCCGCGCCGATGGAAGGCGCGGGGCCCCAGCCCCTGCCTTCCAGCGGCGCGGGAAACTGCGCGACCAGCCCCCACCGGGCCTGCACCCGCCGACGGAACCAGCCCCCACTGGGCCTGCACCCGCCGACGGAACCCGCACCGGCGGGCCCGCACTCCTCGTCGGAACCCGCACCGGCGGGCCCGCACTCCTCGTCGGAACCCGCACCGGCAGGCCCGCACCCGCCGACGGAACCCGCACCCAAGAACCGCCCTGGTGATCACCCGTCCGGCCCACACCAGGACGCCCCCGGCAGCGCCCAGCCGTAAGGATGCCCGCATGGGCATACGCACGCTCCGCCGCCGTACAGCGACAGCTGCCACCCGCCTGTCAGGGGTGCGAACCCGCCTCACCCGGGCCCCCTGGGCCCGCCCACGCGTCCGGCGGCCGCACAGCCTCTACCCCTGGCCGCTGACCCACCCCCTGGCGGCCCTCCTCGGACACGTCCCCCCGTACGCGGCCCGCGCCGCCAGGCCCCGCTTCCCCAGCGGCGCCCCGGCCCGCCGCCGCCCGGCGGTCAGCGGCGGACCGAGCTGTCCGCCTCCGCGTCCACCGCGGGCGCCGCAGCGGCGGGAGCCGGGCGCCGCGCCCTGACGCCGACGCCGTAGAGGAGCACGCCGGCCACGAGCCCGGCGCCCGCCCCGAAGCACACGGTCGGGATCACCTCGTACGGCTTGGCGACCGACCCCCAGTGCGCCCACCAGCGGGCCACCCGCTGCACGGCCGCGACCAGCGCGCAGCCCCCGATGACGGCGCCCGCCACCCACCGGTCGGCCGCGGAGAGCACGGGCACGCCCACGGGTTCGACCGCGGGCTGCCGGCGCAGGGCCACCACGACGAAGACGGCGATCACGACCGCCGCGACGGCGGAGCCGCCGTACTGGAGGTACCAGTAGAGCGGCGAGCCCGCGATCTCCTCGCCGAGGACGGGCAGCAGCCGCATCCCCCACCGGTCGAGATGCGTGAACGCGTCCCATACGACATGGGTCAGCGAGCCGAAGGCGGCGCAGACGTACCACCACAGGGCCAGCGAGAGGCTGAACGGCCGCGTTCCCGCCCCGCAGCGCACCAGTGCGGCCACCCGCCCCTGCCGCCCCCTCGGCAGCAGGGCGACCAGCGGCTCCCGGAGCAACAGCCACAGCCCGGCCAGCGCCCAGGTGACGAGGACGTCGACGGTGAACACCCCGGCGAAGGAGTGCGTGACGTCCCCGAACTCCATGGCCTGTGGCAGCACGCTCGCCACGTAGTAGGTCATGTCCGGCGCGAGCGAACCGGCGACGAGGACCGACGGCACCAGGGGCCCGCGCCCGGTCCCGTTCGCCCGCAGGGCGGGCAGCACGGCGGCCGCGTGGCTGAGCGTGAAGGGCAAGTCGTCCCCCTGTGACGGACTTTGGCCGGACGTGTCGGCCCGGCGATGACCGGTGGCCAGTATGCGTGACCTGTCCCCGCGCGTCCGAAGGGCGCCCGCGCGACAGTGAATCGATATGGCCAATCGGTGAATATCGGGCGCGAACGGGTGTCCGGGCGACGCGAGTTGTCGTAGGGTCGCCTGGGTCGTCGCCCCGGTCGGTGGGTTGGCCGCCGGAGTTCTGGAAAAGGAATGCCGGGACAGGGCAACCAAGACCGGAACTCCGGAGTCGGTGTACCTGTGCGGGAAAGCCGGTTCGCCGAAACCGGAAAAACGCCCGAGACGTCAAGAAGCGGTAATACACGGCAGTAAGCGGAATGAACGTTGACGCGTTCGACCACCGGGGAGGGGTTCGCTCAATGGCGGCGCAGTTCGGTTTGAGGCTCCGCAAGGGGGCGGCCACGACCGCCCTGGCCGCGGCCACGGTGGCGGCGCTCGCCGCCTCCCAGGCCCCGGGCGTGACCACCGACGGTGCGGGCAGACAGACCGCGGGCTCGCCCTCGCCGGAGATGAGCACCCAGGCCGACGAGACCGCTTCGGGCAACTCGCGGTACTACACGGACCTGCCGCCCCTCGACAGCCCCACCCCGACCACGGGTCCGGGCGGCGCCCCGGGCACGACCGGCGCCTCCGAGAGCGGCATACCCGCGACCGTCCTCGACGCGTACAAGAAGGCCGAGGCCTCCCTGCGCGAGTCCAAGCCCGGCTGCAACCTGCCCTGGGAACTCCTCGCCGCCATCGGCAAGGTGGAGTCCGGTCAGGCCGGTGGCGGCCGTGTCGACGCCGAGGGCACCACGATCGGCAAGAAGATCCTCGGCCCCCCGCTCAACGGCAACGGCTTCGCCAACATCAGCGACACCGACAACGGCGCGTACGACGACGACAGCACGCACGACCGCGCGGTCGGCCCCATGCAGTTCATCCCCTCCACCTGGGAGTGGGCGGGCCGCGACGGCAACGGCGACGGCGCCAAGGACCCCAACAACGTCTACGACGCCGCCCTCGCGGCCGGCCACTACCTGTGCCGCTTCGACTGGGACCTGTCGAACGACGCGAACCTGCGCAGCGCGATCCTCAGCTACAACAACTCGACGGAGTACTACAACACCGTCATGTCGTGGCTGGCGCACTACCGCAAGGGCACCCACGAGATCCCGGACGGCACCGGCTCCCTGCCCCAGACGCCGAGCGGCCCCGGCAACAACACCGGCACCGGCGGCAACAACGGCAACGGCAACGGCAACGGCAACGGTGGCTCCACGCCGAGCCCCAAGCCCACACCGCCGAAGCCGCCCAAGGAGACCCCGAGCGCTCCGGGCAGCGGCCCCACCCCGCCGCCGCCGACCACCAACCCGCCCACGCCGCCGGGGACGCCCACCGACTCGGTGCACCACCTGGAGAACGCGGGCGCGGCGAGCCTCACCGCGACGGCCGGCGACACCTTCACCGGCAAGCTCGCCGCCCGCACGGAGACCAAGGCGGGCAAGGCCGTGGCGAAGGTGCGGGTCCGCTTCACCGTCGTCGGCGCCACGGACACCACCTTCACCGGCGGCGAGAAGGTCGCGACCGTCCTTACCGACAGCACGGGCAAGGCCACCGCGCCCGCGCTCGTGGCCGGTGAGAAGACCGGCGACCTCACGATCCGCACCACCGTCGTGGGCCGCACCGTGGCCGCCCTGGACCACAAGGCCACCGTCACCGCCCGCCGGGCCGACGCCCTCGCCCGCGTCGGCACCACCGCGCTGACCTGCGTCCCGGGCGGCGAGTTCGCGGAGCGGATCGAGGTGAAGGCCACCTATCGGGGCGAGATCGCGGACAAGGTCGCGGCCACGGCGACCCTCGTCACCTCGCTCCTCGACGCCACCGAGAACGACAAGGGCCCCTACTTCGAGGACGCGGACGGCAAGCCCGTGCGCACCTTCGCCCTGGAGAGCGACGCGGGCGGTGTCCTCACGCTCCCGAAGCTGTCCGCGGACGACGCCACCGGCACGTTCCTGCTCCGCATCCAGACCGAGGGCGGTGCGACCCTCACCCTCGAACTGAAGGTGGAGGCGCCCGCCGACACGGCCGAGCCGACCGGATCGGACGGGCCGACCGGATCGGACGAGCCCGCGACGCCGAGCCCCGGCGCGTCCTGACCCGCACCCACCGCGTACGGCCATGGCGGCGTCCCTCTCCCGAGGGGCGCCGCCGACGCCGTTGTGTGTGCGACGTGTTCTCATCTCGCCCGGCCGTTGCTACCGTGCCGGATCTGACGAACTATCAGTTTCCGTCGTGAGTCCCGTAGTCGGGAGGTCCGTATGCGCGCCCTGATCGCCGCCGCGACCGGTCTGGCCCTCGCCTTCGCCCTGGTGTTCACGATCACGGTGCTCGGCTCACCGACGGGCGAGACCTCACCGAAGCCGTTGCTGACGACGGTCCCCGCACATCCGTAGCCGCACCAGCCGAGGGCGGCCGCACGCCCACAACCGTCCGGGAGGGAGGCCGAGATGCGCCGTAGGGCCGGCCTGATCCTGCTCGCGCTCGCCGTGTTCTTCACCGCCCTGTCCCCACTGGTGCGCTGGTACGCCTTCCCGCACCTGGCCAAGATCCCGGCGAACCAGTACCAGGACATGGTCCTGGAGGCGAAGGACGCCACCCTCCTCGACTACGCCACGATGACCGCCCGCACGGTCCCGAAGGTCACCATCGTGCAGACCCTCAAGGGCGACGTGGAGGCGTCCGAGGCCATCGAGAAGGACACCGACCGGGACGTCGTCGTCTGGGACGGCCTGTCCTACGTCCAGGGCCCGGACGGGGAAATGGTCTCCCGGATCCCCGAGCGCTACATCTTCGACGCCCACACCCAGGAACCCGTGCACGCCAAGGGCGAGATGGTCGACGGCGACCCCGTGAAACGGGAGGGTCTGGAATTCAAATGGCCCTTCCTCACGGAGAAGAGGGACTACGAGTACTTCGATGCCCAGGCCCGGATCACCGCCCCCATCCACTACAAGGGCACCCAGGACTTCCGGGGCGTCGAGGTCTACTACTTCGAGCAGACCATCCCCTGGACCGAGGTGTCCTTCCCGCGGGTCATGCCCGTGAAGGGCATCACCCGCGAGACGGTCGCCGGGACGGGCACGACCCGCTGGTACACCACGGTCCGCAAGTTCTGGGTGGAACCCGTGACCGGCGCCCCCGTCTACGGCGAGGAGATCCACAAGGAGGAACTCCGCGGCGGCACCCTCCTGGGCGACCGCGAGAAGGTGACCGCCTTCGCCGGGCACGTGAAGATGCGCGAGGACTACATCGAGCACACGGTCGGCCTGGTGAAATCCCAGCGCCTGCTCGTCCTGCTCATGACGTCCTACCTGCCCTGGGGCTTCCTCGCCCTCGGTATCGGGCTCCTCGCCCTCTCCCTCTGGGTCGAGGCCCGCGGCCGACGGCCCGGCGCGGCCGCGTCCAGCAGGCCTCCGGCGCCCGAGCCGGTCAACGCCTGAGCCGCGCGTTGGTGTACCGGGTGGGCTCGGCCGTCGCCGGGTCCTCCGGCCACGGATGCCTGGGGTAGCGGCCCCGCAACTCCGCCCGTACGGCCCGGTACCCGTCCTTCCAGAAGGAGGCGAGATCGGCGGTGACGGCGGCGGGCCGCCCGGCGGGGGACAGCAGATGCACCAGCACCGGCACCCCGGCCAGGACGGGCGACTCCCGCAGCCCGAACATCTCCTGCAGCTTCACCGCCAGCACCGGCTGCTCGGGCCGCGCGTAGTCGACCCGGATCCGGGACCCGCTCGGCACCTCGATCCGTTCGGGCGCCAGTTCCTCCAGCCGTACCGCGTCCCCCGTGGCCCACGGCAGCAACCGCTTCAGCGCCTCCCCGGCGTCGATCCGCCCGAGGTCCGCCCGCCGCCGGGCCCGCCCCAGCTCGGGCTCCAGCCACTCCTCCACGCGCGCGTGCAGAGCGTCGTCGGAGACATCCGGCCAGGGCGCGCCGAGCCGCCCGTGCAGAAAGGCCAGCCGCTCCCGCAGCCGGGTGCCGTCCTGCGACCACCGCAGCAGCCCGAACCCCTCGGCCCGCAGCCCCTCCAGCAACGCCTCCCGTACGAGCCCCAAGGCCGCCTCCCGCAACGGCCGCACCGCCAGCTCCACGGCCCCCAGCCGCTCCACCCGCCGGGCCACGACGTCCCCGTCCCGCCACGCCACCTCCTCGCCCCGGCCGTACAGACTCCCGGCCGCCTCCCGGGCGATCCCCTCGTCGACGGCCGCCCCGAGCCGCACGCGCGCGTGCCCCGCACCCACCGCCCGGTCGGCGACGGCCACGGCGATCCAGGGCGCCCCGCGCAACCCGGACCCCTCGCCCACCTCGGCCCGGGTCCCGGAGACCATCAGATAGCCGCCCCTGTCCTCCCGCGCCACCCGCTCCGGAAACGCCAGCGCCGCCACGACCCCCACCCCCCGCTCATCTCCGGCGCCGGCGTCCCGCGTCGCGGACGCCCGCTTCGACGAGGGCTCCGACGCGGGCTGCGACGCGGCCCGAAGCCGCCGTACCTCCGTGCGCCAGCGAGCCGCATAGGCGTCACCCCCGCGCCGGGCGGTCCGCAGCGCGGCGGTGAGATCGTCGCCGTACTCCCGCGGGGGCTCCTCGCTCAGCAGCGCGACGACCTCGGCGGCCCGCTCCGCCCCCACCAACGGCGTCGCGTCCAGGAGCGCACGCGCCAGCCGGGGGTGCAGGCCGAGCCGGGCCATGCGTGCGCCCCGGTCCGTGGCGTGCCCGGTGGGGGAGACCGCGCCGATCGCGGAGAGGACGTCGCGGGCCGCCGCCATCGCCCCGCTCGGAGGCGGGTCCAGAAGCGCGAGCCCGGAGGCGTCCGGATCGCCCCAGCAGGCCGCCTGGAGGGCGAACGCGGTCAGGTCGGCCACCTTGATCTCCGGCGAAGGGAAACCCGGCAGGCGGCCGTCCTCGGCCTCGGCCCAGCACCGGTAGACCGCGCCGGGCGCCTCACGTCCGGCCCGTCCGGCCCGCTGCCGTCCGGCCGCCCGCGAGGCCCGCACCGTCGTCAGCGTGCCGATCCCGCGCGCGTGGTCGACACGCGGCTCCCGCGCGAGCCCGGAGTCGACGACCACCCGCACCCCGGGCACCGTCAGCGAGGACTCGGCCACCGAGGTCGCCAGGACCACCCGGCGCCCCTCCCCGCCCGTCAGCACCGCGTCCTGCACGGCCGCCGGTGCCCGCCCGTGCACCTGGAGCACCTCCACGTCTGCGAGACCCGCCAACTGTCCGGCCACCCGCGCGATCTCACCCACCCCGGGCAGGAAACAGAGCACGTCCCCCGCCCGCTCGGCCAGCGCCCGCCGCACCACCGACGCCACATGCGTCAGCGCCGCCGGGTCCACCCGCATCCCGTGCGGGGGCCGTACCGGACGCGGCGGCGGCGCCCACACCACCTCGACCGGGTACGAGACGCCCTGCGCCGCGACCACCGGCGCCCCGCCCAGCAGCCGTGCCCAGCCCTGCGCGTCGGTCGTCGCCGACGCCGCCACCAGCCGCAGCCCGGGCCGCAGCGCCTCGCGGACGTCGAGCAGGAACGCCGCCGCCGTGTCCGCGTCCAGATGCCGCTCATGGCACTCGTCGAGCACCACGACGTCGACGCCCGGCAGCTCCTGGTCCCGCTGCAGCCGTTGCAGCAGGACACCCGTCGTGACGACCTCCACGCGCGCGCGTGGCCCGACGACCCGCTCGCCGCGCACGGTGTAGCCGACGCTCGCGCCGACCTTCTCGCCCAGCAGCCACGCCATCCGCCGCGCCGCTGCCCGCGCCGCGATCCGCCGCGGCTCGGCGACGACCACCCGCCGCACCGGGCCGCCGTCCAGCAGCCCCGCCAGCGCCAGGGGCACCAGCGTCGTCTTGCCGGTCCCGGGCGGCGCGACGAGGACGGCCGCGCCGTGCCCCTCCAGGGCGTCGTCCAGCGCGGGCAGGGCGGTGCGCACGGGCAGTGCGTCCAGGGCGTCGTAACGGATCACGCCCCCAGTGTCGTACGCCCCCGGAAACGTCCTCCACGCGCGCGTGCCTCTTTCCCGCTCGCACGCGCGGGAAGAGGTACGCGGAACCCGCCGGACCCGCTCCCGCTCAGTCCCGCTCGCACACGAAGATCGCCGACCCCGGGATCAGGTTGCCGCGCAGCGGCGACCAGCCGCCCCACTCGGAGGTGTTCCAGGCGGGCCACTCCGGCTCGACCAGGTCCACCAGCCGGAAGTCCGCCGCCACGACGTCCCGGACGCGGTCGCCGATCGTGCGGTGGTGCTCGACGTACACCGCCCGGCCCTCCTCGTCCTGCTCCACGTACGGAGTGCGGTCGAAGTAGGAGCCGGAGACGGACAGGCCCTCCGGGCCGGGCTCGTCGGGGAACGCCCAGCGGATCGGATGGGTCACCGAGAAGACGAAACGGCCCCCGGGACGCAGGACACGACGGACCTCCCGCAGCACCCGCACCGGGTCGGCGACGAAGGGCAGCGCCCCGTACGCCGAGCACGCCAGGTCGAAGGAGCCGTCCGCGAAGGGCAGGTCGCCGGCGTCGGCGCACACCAGCGGGAACGATCCGCCGATGCGCAGGGCGTGCTGGAGCTGGCGGTGGGAGAGGTCCAGGGCCACCGGACGGGCGCCCTGGGCGGCCAGCCAGCGCGCGCACTGCGCGGCGCCGGCCCCGATCTCCAGGACGTCCTTGCCCTTCAGCTCCTCGGACGGCCCCAGCAGCTCCGCCTCCACCTCGTCGAGCCCCTCCGGGCCCCACACGAAGCGGTCGTCGCCGAGGAAGGTGCCGTGCTCGATCTGGTACTCGTCGGCGTTGCGGTCCCACCAGCCCCGGTTGGCCCGGGAACTCTCCGTCACACCGGCCTCGCGCCGGGTGGCCTCCGCTTCGTCGGCCTCCGGTGCGCCGGGGGCCCCGGGTGCCCCGCGTACCTCGGCGGGCTCGTGGACTTCAGGCTCTTGGATGATCGGCTCCCTCGTCGTACTCTTCCGTAACCTGCGTGGCGCGACCCGCTCCGGTGGTGTCACGAATGGGGTCTCCCAGGCCTGCGTGGCCTCACGGGACAGGTTTTGTGCCGGGTATGCGGCGTTCCGCCCCGGGTGTGCGCCTTCGCGCATTGACCCTGCCTGGCTGCCCCCGTATGCTACAAGTTGCGCTGCGGGCCTGCGCACCTCAGACGTAGCAGGCTGCGCTCGCATCTGTCGTATGTCCCCTCGGTTGTCGAGGCGCCACCGGATTTCGCAAGTGGCGCTTCCTAGGCTGTCCGGCTTCTTCAGAGCGATACGGGCTCCCGGCGTAGCAGTACCTACGACTCACTGTCCGTACCGGAGCCCTTTCCCACATGACGAGCAGCACCGAGACCACCTCTACCACCCCGCAGGTAGCGGTCAACGACATCGGTAACGAGGAAGCCTTCCTCGCCGCGATCGACGAGACGATCAAGTACTTCAACGACGGCGACATCGTCGACGGCGTCATCGTGAAGGTCGACCGGGACGAGGTCCTGCTCGACATCGGTTACAAGACCGAAGGTGTCATCCCGAGCCGCGAGCTCTCGATCAAGCACGACGTCGACCCCAACGAGGTCGTCAAGGTCGGCGACGAGATCGAAGCCCTTGTTCTCCAGAAGGAGGACAAGGAAGGCCGCCTGATCCTCTCGAAGAAGCGCGCCCAGTACGAGCGCGCCTGGGGCACCATCGAGAAGATCAAGGAAGAGGACGGCATCGTCACCGGTACCGTCATCGAGGTCGTCAAGGGTGGTCTCATCCTCGACATCGGCCTCCGTGGCTTCCTGCCGGCCTCCCTCGTCGAGATGCGCCGTGTCCGCGACCTCCAGCCCTACGTGGGCAAGGAGCTCGAGGCGAAGATCATCGAGCTGGACAAGAACCGCAACAACGTGGTCCTGTCCCGCCGTGCCTGGCTGGAGCAGACCCAGTCCGAGGTCCGTCAGACGTTCCTCACGACCCTCCAGAAGGGTCAGGTCCGCTCCGGCGTGGTCTCCTCGATCGTCAACTTCGGTGCCTTCGTGGACCTGGGTGGCGTCGACGGTCTGGTCCACGTCTCCGAGCTGTCCTGGAAGCACATCGACCACCCCTCCGAGGTCGTCGAGGTCGGCCAGGAGGTCACGGTCGAGGTCCTCGACGTCGACATGGACCGCGAGCGCGTCTCCCTGTCGCTGAAGGCGACCCAGGAAGACCCGTGGCAGCAGTTCGCCCGGACCCACCAGATCGGCCAGGTCGTGCCCGGCAAGGTCACGAAGCTGGTTCCGTTCGGTGCGTTCGTCCGCGTGGACGAGGGCATCGAGGGTCTGGTCCACATCTCCGAGCTGGCCGAGCGCCACGTGGAGATCCCGGAGCAGGTCGTCCAGGTCAACGACGAGATCTTCGTCAAGGTCATCGACATCGACCTCGAGCGCCGTCGCATCAGCCTCTCGCTGAAGCAGGCCAACGAGTCCTTCGGTGCCGACCCGGCCTCGGTCGAGTTCGACCCGACCCTGTACGGCATGGCCGCGTCCTACGACGACCAGGGCAACTACATCTACCCCGAGGGCTTCGACCCCGAGACCAACGACTGGCTCGAGGGCTTCGAGTCCCAGCGTGAGGTGTGGGAGGGCCAGTACGCCGAGGCGCAGCAGCGCTTCGAGCAGCACCAGGCCCAGGTCATCAAGTCCCGCGAGGCCGACGAGGCCGCTGCCGCCGAGGGCGGCGACGCCGCGGGTGCGGCTCCGGCCGCGGGTGGTGGCTCGTCGTACTCCTCCGAGGGTGCGGACACCTCCGGTGCCCTCGCTTCGGACGAGGCCCTGGCCGCCCTGCGCGAGAAGCTGGCCGGAGGCCAGAGCTGAACGCAGACGGCTGAGCACTAGCCGATAACACCTCGGGCCCGCATCCACCAGGATGCGGGCCCGAAGTGCGTCCGGGGGTGTATGTGCACCGCCCCGTCCGGGAGTTGCCCGCCGGGGCACCGCGACGGGCGGCCGGGACGCGGAGTCGACGCCGGGGCGCGCGCACCGGGGGCCGCGGCCTGCGCGGGTGCTCAACTCCGCGGCGCAGGCGCGACCGTGCTCCACGCGCGCGTGCCACGGCCGTAGCGGCGCGCCCGCACACGTGGAACGGTCGACGGGAATGCCCCGCCCCCGGTCCGCGTTGTGCAGTAGGAACACGAGGAGGAGCGGTCACAGTGCTTGATCCGCAGGGTTTGTACGCATGGGAGCCGAAGGGCCTGGCCGTCGTCGACATGGCACTCGCCCAGGAATCGGCGGGACTTGTCATGCTCTACCACTTCGACGGATATATCGACGCGGGTGAGACGGGCGACCAGATCGTCGAACGGCTCCTCGGCTCGGCTCCCCACCAGGTCGTGGCGCGCTTCGACCACGACCGGCTCGTGGACTACCGGGCCCGCCGCCCGCTGCTGACGTTCAAGCGCGACCGCTGGACCGAGTACGAGGAGCCGGCCCTGGAGGTACGGCTCGTCCAGGATGCCACCGGTGCCCCCTTCCTGCTGCTGTCCGGCCCCGAGCCGGACGTGGAGTGGGAACGTTTCGCGGCCGCCGTCCAGCAGATCGTGGAGCGCCTCGGCGTACGCCTCTCGGTGAACTTCCACGGCATCCCCATGGGCGTGCCGCACACCCGCCCGGTCGGCCTCACGCCGCACGGCAACCGGGCGGAGCTGGTCCCCGGCCACCGCAGCCCCTTCGAGGAGGCCCAGGTGCCCGGCAGCGCCGAGGCCCTCGTCGAGTACCGCCTCATGGAGGCCGGACACGACGTGCTGGGTGTCGCCGCGCACGTACCGCACTACATCGCCCGCTCGCCCTACCCGGACGCGGCCCTGACCGTCCTGGAGGCCGTCACGGCCGCCACCGGCCTGGTGCTGCCCTCGGTCGCGCACGCCCTGCGCACGGAGGCCCACCGCACGCAGACGGAGATCGACCGGCAGATCCGGGAGGGTGACGAGGAACTGGTCGCCCTCGTCCAGGGCCTGGAGCACCAGTACGACGCGGCCGCGGGCGCCGAGACACGGGGCAACATGCTCGCCGAGCCCGTCGACATCCCCTCCGCCGACGAGATCGGGCGCGAGTTCGAGAAGTTCCTGGCCGAGCGGGAGGGCGAGGGCTGAGCCCCGCCCCGCCCGCCCGCCGCGGCAGGGCCTAAGCTGCCGGGCATGCTGAAAGTGGGTCTCACCGGCGGTATCGGCGCCGGCAAGAGCGAGGTGTCGCGGCTGCTCGTGGAGCACGGCGCCGTGCTGATCGACGCGGACCGCATCGCGCGCGAGGTCGTCGCCCCGGGCACTGCCGGGCTCGCGGCGGTCGTCGAGACCTTCGGCGAGGGCGTGCTCGCGCCGGACGGCGGCCTGGACCGGCCCAGGCTGGGCTCCCTCGTCTTCGCCGACCCCGAGAAGCTCGCCGCGCTGAACGCGATCGTGCACCCCCTGGTCGGCGCCCGCTCCAGAGAGCTGGAGGAGTCCGCCGCCGAGGACTCCGTCGTCGTCCACGACGTCCCCCTGCTCACCGAGAACGGCCTCGCCCCGCTGTACGACCTGGTCGTCGTCGTGGACGTGGCCCCCGAGACCCAGCTCGACCGTCTGCTGCGCCTGCGCGGCATGACGGAGGAGGACGCACGCGCGCGCATGGCCGCCCAGGCGGCCCGCGAGAAGCGTCTGGAGATCGCGGACATCGTCATCGACAACGACGTACCGCTGGAGGACCTCCGGCAGCGGGTGCGGGAGGTCTGGGCGGATCTCACCCGGCGGGCCCACGCGGCCCGGCAACGATCCGAACGCACACTGGAATAGCCGGGTCCGCGGGCGCGTTGGACCGGTGCAGCAAGGGAAGGACTCAGCCGTGCCCGAGACCAGCGGTTCCACCGGACGTACCCCGGAGACGCACGTCATCGACTTCCGCGCCGCCGAACACCTGCTCGCCGCGCGCGATCCGCGGGGTGCGGTCAAGCTGCTCGACAAAGTCATAGCCGAGCATCCCGAGAACACGGCGGCCCGGCTGCTGCGCGCCCGCGCCTTCTTCGCGGCGGCCCAACTGCGGCCCGCCGAGCTGGAGTTCACCATCGTCCTGGAGCGCGAGCCGGACAACGCGTTCGCGCACTTCGCCCTCGCCCGCACCTATCAGCGCCAGTCGCGCGACGACGAGGCCAAGCGTCACTTCCGGCTCGCCGCGGCCCTCGACCCCAACCCGCAGTACCTGGAAGCGGCACGCTTCGACTCCTGACGGCCGCAAGCCCCGCGCGCGTCCCCGTGCCCTCCGGGGCGCATGCCTACGGGCGAGGCGTGCGCGGTGGTTCGTACGGCGGGACGTCCCGGCCCGGCTGGTAGTGCGGGCCCTGGCGGATGTGGCGCAGGACCATGGTCAGGTCGACGGTGACGATCAGCCACAACACCCCGCAGGCGGCTGCCCAGCCGGGACGGCCGGCCAGAGCGAAGGCCGTCGTCCCGGCGATCGCCCAGATCAGCCCCCACACGCTCAGCCAGAGCCGGATCCGCAGGGGACTGCGCGCGGTCGTCGGTTCACTGCCGGTACGCATCGGATCGCCGCTCCGTTCCCTGTCGTCTCCTGCCTCGTCCTACTCGGAAACGTACTCCCCGCCCCGTACGTTCTCCAGGAGACCGATGCGGTGCGACGGGGGAGACGACGGTGTTGCTGGACGCGGTGCGGGCGGACGCAAGGCTCGCCGACTGGCTGAAGGACCTGGAGGCGGACGGGAGCCCCCCGGCGACACGGCCCCGGCTGCCGGAGGCCGACGAGCTGCCGGACGTGCTGGTGGACCTCGCCGTGCCCTACGAGGACATCAACGACCTCGTCGCGCTCCGCGGCGCACTGGCCGCCGACGAGGGGGCGACCTGGCTGTTCGAACGGTGTGCCGACGGTCTCGTGCGCGACATGGGGAAGATCGGCAAGGGCCCGAGACTCCTGCCGCTGCCCCTGGAGTCGGGCCCGCTCGGCCGCTACTTCCACGTCTACGTCTTCGTCGCGGCCCTGCCGTACGTGCGCGCCCACCACCGCGAGCGCGGCATCCCCGACGACATCTCCCGGCGCACCCTCGCGGACCTCGGCCGCGGGCTGGTGCTGCACCGCCGGCGGTACGGCGTGGGCGGGCTCGGCGCGCCGGGCTGGTACTCGCTGCACTTCCACGGGGAGCTGTTCCAGCTCGGCCGGCTGCAGTTCCAGCGCTCCCGCGTGAGCGGACGGGAGGGTGTCGCCCTGGCGGCGGCGGGCCTGCCGCTGGGGCCCGGGGAGCCCTGCCTCGACCTGCACATACCCGACTACGCGGGACCCCTGACACCCCAGGCGTGCGACCGCTCGCTGGCGTCCGCCCGCGACTTCTTCGCCCGGCACTTCCCCCAGGAGCGCTATACGGCGGGCTGCTGCCACTCCTGGCTGCTGGACCCCCAGCTGAAGCGGTACC
This sequence comes from Streptomyces sp. NPDC002324, assembly GCF_053593335.1. Lineage (NCBI taxonomy): Bacteria > Bacillati > Actinomycetota > Actinomycetes > Kitasatosporales > Streptomycetaceae > Streptomyces > Streptomyces sp. NPDC002324. The sequence continues at coordinate 123,622 of NZ_JBSFCF010000012.1, read as the reverse complement.
TGCCGGCGGACGCCAACATCGTCCGCTTCCAGGAGCGGTTCCGGGTCTCCTGCGGCACCGGCGAACCCGAGGACGACCTGCCGGTCCGCTTCGTCTTCGGGGACCCGGACCTGCCGGTGGAGACACTGCCCCGCCGAACGCGCCTCGAACGGGCCGTGGCCGATCACCTGCGCGCGGGCGGGCACTGGTACAGCGGGCACGGCTGGTTCGCGTGGTGAGGCCCGACCGGCGGGACGGGCACGACGACCCGCGCGGGGCACCCACGTTCACCCCATCGGGTGACAAGTGACCGGAACGGCCCGTGTCCGCCCGGCCGTTGGACGGTCATGAGCATTCGGATGCGTGAAGGACACGAGGGGACCGGTCCCGGCGCGATCACCCCGGACGGCTGCGCGGTCGAGCTGTACACGCGCCTGCCGGTGGGCGACGAGCCGGAGGTGATCGCGGGGGTCGCGCCCGCGGGCGGGCGCATTCTCGAACTGGGCAGCGGTGTGGGCCGCATGACCCACCCCCTGATCGAGCGGGGGTTCACCGTCACGGCCGTCGACGAGTCGGCGGCGATGCTGGAGCGGGTGCGCGGGGCCCGCACCATATGCGGCCCGATCGAGGAACTCGACCTGGGGGAGAGGTTCGACGTCGTGCTGCTCGCGTCGTTCCTCGTCCACACCGGCGACCCCGAGGTGCGGCGCGGGATCCTCAGGACCTGTCTGCGGCATGTCGCGGACGACGGCTTCGTGCTGATCCAGCGCGAAGGGGAGGACTACCACACGAACGTGCCCCGGGAGCGGGTCGACCCCCGGGGCTTCACCGTCCGCGTGGTCTCGGCCGAACCGGTCGGGGACGGCGTCGACTCGGTGTTCGTGGAGTATCTCTTCCCGGACGGTGAGTGGACCCAGACGTTCCGGGCGCGACCACTGACCAGGGAGCAGTTCGAGGAGGCGCTGGGGGAGGCGGGGCTCGCGGTCGACCGGTACCTGACGGAGGACCGGATGTGGGTGAAGGCGGTGCCGGCCGTGCCCGCGGGATGAGGCGGGCGGGAATTGAGGCGGGCGAGTCCGGCGGACGGCGATGAGTTCGGGGGAGCGGCCCGGTCTACCTCTGTGACAGCGATCGGCACCGCTTCACACAGGAGATCCCATGTCCGAGAGCACCGCTTCCGTCATCCGCACGACCAGCACCGCACGCAGCAAGGGCGCACGGATCTCGCTGCGCGCCCTGCAGATCGTGCTCGCGCTGTTCTACGCGTTCGCCAGCGCCCTGCCCAAGCTGATCGCGCACCCGTCGGCCGTCGAGTCCTTCGACACGCTCGGCTGGGGCAGCGTGGGGATGTACACCATTGGCGCGCTCGAACTGGCGGGCGCCATCGGGCTGTTGATCCCCGGGTTGGCCTCGGTCGCGGCGGTGTCGCTGGGCGCGCTGATGGTGGGAGCGTTCATCACGCAGATCACCGCCTTCGACGGGGAGTACGCGGCGACCCCGCTCATCCTGATGGTCCCGCTCGCCCTGATCGCCTGGACGCGCCGCCAGGACGTGGCCGGGCCGGCGCAGTGGGTGCGCCGGGTGCGACGGGAGGCTTGAGCGTCGCGGCCCGCTTGCGCGGCGGGCATCGCCGAGGGGCTTCCCGACGACCACCGGGAAGCCCCTCGGCGATGCCCACGGCCGGGGTGGGGCGCCGGGGCATCATGACGTGGGCTGCTGGTGCTGGTGCTGGTGCTGGTGCCGGTGCCGGTGCCGGTGTCGCTGTGGCTGTCGGTGCGCTCGCGCGCACGGCTGCTCGCGGGGAGCCCGGGCCGCGCTCACGTGGGGCGGCGGTGGCGCTCGGCGTTCGCGGCCTCGGCCAGGCCCCGGAGGCGTTCCAGGTCACGGCGGTCGCGTTTGGTGGGGCGGCCGGTGCCTCGGTCGCGGATGCCCGCCGGAGCGGTGGCCTCGCGGGGCGGGGGCGGCGGGGAGTTGTCGACGTAGCACTCGGCGGCGACGGGCGCCCCGACCCGCTTGCGGATCAGCCGCTTGACGACGACGATCCGCTCGTGGCCCCCGGCCTGGCGCAGCCGCACCTCGTCGCCGACGCGCAGCGCATGGGCGGGCTTGACGCGTTCGCCGTTGACACGGACGTGCCCGCCCCGGCAGGCGGTGGCGCCCATCGAGCGGGTCTTGACCAGGCGGACGGACCAGATCCAGCTGTCCACGCGTACGGTCTCACCGCTCGCCGGACGAGCGGCCTCGGCGGCCTCGACCGCCGGTGACGCTGCCGCCGACGTGTGGGAACCCCTGTCCGCGGTGTCCGGACCGCTCGTCCGCTCCTGCGTACCTTCACCAGCCATGCCTCGACCTTAGCTCCCCGTGGCTCCCCGGATCAGGCCGCACAGCGGAGGCGATCACCGGACGTACCGTGGAGACATGGGCGGCGGCAGTGGCAGTGGCGGTGGCAGTAGCGGCGGTGGCGGGGCGGCGGGGCTGGCCGCGCTGGACTCACGGATCAGCGGGTGCCGGGCCTGTCCCCGGCTGGTCGAGTGGCGGGAGGAGGTGGCGCGTACCAAGCGGGCCGCGTTCGCCGACCAGGAGTACTGGGGGCGGCCGGTGCCGGGCTTCGGTCCGCCCGACGCCGCGCTGCTGATCGTCGGACTCGCCCCCGCCGCGCACGGGGCCAACCGGACGGGGCGGATGTTCACCGGCGACCGCTCGGGCGACGTGCTGTACGCGGCCCTGCACGACCTCGGCCTCGCCTCGCGCGGTACGGCGGTCGGCGCGGACGACGGTCTGGAGCTGTACGGCGTACGGATCACCTCGCCCGTGCACTGCGCGCCGCCCGCGAACAAGCCGACGCCCGAGGAGCGGAACACGTGCCGGCCGTGGCTGGTGCGGGAGTTGGAGCTGCTGCGGCCGACGCTGCGGGCCGTGGTCGTCCTCGGGGCGTTCGGCTGGCAGGCCGCGCTGCCCGCGCTCGCCGAGGCCGGCTGGGACATACCCCGGCCGCGACCCGTCTTCGGGCACGGCACCCACGTACCGCTCGACGGGCTCGACCTCCACGGCTGCTTCCACGTGAGCCGGCGCAACACCTTCACCGGCCGGCTGACCCCGGCGATGCTGCGCGAGGTCCTGCGTACGGGGGCGAGGTCCGCGGGGCTGGCCGTCACCGCGTAGCGGCGGTGCCGGGGGCCGGGACACAACCGGCTGCCGACCGCGCCCCGGGCCGGGTACGGTCGCGCGATGCCCCTCTACCCTGAGATCGCACCGTACGACCACGGCCTGCTCGATGTCGGCGACGGCAACCGCGTGTACTGGGAGGTCTGCGGGAATCCGCGCGGCAGGCCCGCGGTCGTGTTGCACGGCGGCCCGGGATCCCGGGCCAACGCCTGGTTCCCGCGGCTCTTCGACCCCGAGGCGTACCGGATCGTGCTGCTGGACCAGCGCGGCTGCGGGCGTTCTACGCCGCCGGCGAGCGCGTACGAGACCGACATGAGCGTCAACACGACGGATCATCTGATCGCCGACCTGGAGCTGCTGCGGCGGCATCTGGGGATCGGGCGGTGGCTGGTGTGGGGCGTGTCGTGGGGGTCGGCGCTCGGCCTGCGGTACGCGCAGACGCATCCGGGGGCCGTGACCGAGCTGGTCCTCACGGGGGTCGCCACGGGGTCGGACGCCGAAGTCGCCCTGCTGACCCGGGGACTCGGACAGTTCTTCCCGGAGGCCTTCGAACGGTTCCTGGCCGAGCTGCCCGAGGACGAGCGGGACGGGAACCTGGCGGCCGCGTACAACCGGCTGCTCGAGTCGTCCGACGAGGCGGTGCGGGCGCGGGCGGCGCGGGCCTGGACCGACTGGGAGACGGCCATCGCCGCGCTGCCGCCCCGCTCCGTGCCGCGCTACGAGGACCCGGTCTTCCGCTACGCCTTCGCCCGTACCGTCACCCACTACTGGGGCAACGGCCACTTCCTCGACGGCAGCGGCGACGGTGTGGTCCTGCGGGACGCGCCGCAGCTCAAGGGCATCCCCGGCACCCTCGTCCAGGGCAGCCTGGACCCCGGCAACCTGCTCGGTATCGTCTGGCGCCTCCACCACGCCTGGCCCGGCAGCGAGCTGGTGCTCGTCGACGACGTGGGGCACGACGCGGGCGCCCCGGACGTGGCCGAGGCGCTGGTGGCGGCGACGGACAGGTACGCCAAGGGCTGAGCCTCGCGTTCAGGGTCTGCCGTGCGGGCCGCCGCACACCTCGTCGCCGTCGCCGTCGCCGTCGTCGCCGAACAGATGCCGCACCGTCGACCGGTAGTTGGTCCGCACGTGGGTGAGGGCGTGGGCGCGGGCGCGGGCGGGGTCGCCGGAGGCGATGGCGTCGTACAGCTCCCGGTGCTCGGTGAGGAGTTGGGGCCACTCGGTGTTCTGGCTGGTCAGCCAGCGCAGGCGGCCGTCGACCGGCTCCATCACGGAGATGAGCAGGCTGTTGCCGGCCATGGCGAGGACGCGGTCGTGGAAGCGGGTGTTGATGTCGGTGATCGTCTCGGCGTCGTCGGCGCGGGTCGCCTCCGCGGCCCGGTCGAGCAGCGCCGACAGCTCCGCGAGGGACTCCGGGGTGGCGCGGGAGGCGGCGAGCCCTGCGGCGTAGACCTCCAGCGCTTCGCGCAGTTCGAAGAGTTCCGTCACGTCCGCCGGGGTGAGGCGGCGGACGACCGTGCGGCGCGGGGTCTCGAAGTGGACGAAGCCCTCGGCGACCAGCGCGCGGATCGCCTCCCGGACGGGGACCCGCGAGACCCCGAAGCGGTCGGCCAGCTCGCGCTCGACGAGCCGGTCGCCCGGACGGAGGCGTCCGGCGATGATGTCCTGCCGCAGGGTGCCGAGGACACGTTCCCGTACCGCGCCCAGGGGTTCGATCTTCGCTCCTTCCGGAGCCAGGGAGCTCATGGGGCAATCTTCGCCGACTCCGGGGGTCTTTTACCGACCGTTAACGACAACGACATCGGTCAGAACTGTTGACGGGAGGACGATGAGCGCAGTTTGGTATACCAAACAGCGCGAGGTGCTCCCTGGTCCCCCACGCCGGTGCCGCGCCCGTCCCCACCACCCGACCCCGTCTCCTCTCGCTCCTGGAGGCCCCGTGTCCCTCGCCGACCGTGCCGAAGTCACCGGCACCACCGCGTTCGTCCCCGACCCCCGCCTCACCAACGAAGACCTCGCACCCGCCGGGAAGCGGAACTGGAAGGTCTTCGACCTCTTCGCCCTGTGGATGTCCGACGTCCACAACCTCGGCAACTACACGTTCGCCGCGGGCCTGCTGGTCCTCGGCATGAACGTCTGGCAGGTGTTCACCTCGCTGCTCGTCGGCTTCGTGATCATCTACATCGGGATGAACTGGATGGGGAGGATCGGGCAGCGCCACGGCGTGCCCTTCCCCGTGGTGAGCCGCATCAGCTTCGGCGTCTGGGGCGCCAACATCCCGGCCCTCATCCGGGCCGTGATCGCCATCATGTGGTACGGCATCCAGACCTACCTCGCCTCCGTCGCGGTCAACATCATGCTGATGGCCGCCTGGCCGGGCCTGGAGTCCTGGACCCACAACTCCTTCCTCGGCCTGCACCAGCTCGGCTGGTGCACCTTCGTCGCCCTCTGGCTCATCCAGGCGCTGATCATCAGCCAGGGCATGGAGTCGGTCCGCAAGTTCCAGGACTTCTGCGGGCCCGCCATCTGGCTCGTCATGATCGCGCTGGCGGTGTGGGTCCTCGCCAAGGCCGGCTGGACCATCTCGCTGACCTCTACCCCCCACCCGGTCTCCGTGGGCGAGCAGTGGCGGCAGTGGTTCGGCGCGATCGGGCTGGTCCTCGCCACCTACGGCACGCTGATGCTCAACTTCTGCGACTTCTCCCGCTTCGCGCCCGACTACCGGACGGTCAAGCGGGGCAACTTCTGGGGCCTGCCCATCAACTCGACCGCCTTCGTGGTCGTGTCGGTCATCGTCACCGCCGGCTCGCTGGAGGTGTTCGGCGAGGCCATCACCGACCCGGCGGAACTCGTCGCCAAGGTCGGCAACACCTGGGTCCTCGTGCTGGGCGCCCTGACCTTCGCCGTCGCCACCATGGGCGTCAACATCGTCGCCAACTTCGTCTCACCGGCGTACGACCTCGCCAACGTCTGGCCGCAGAAGATCACCTTCAAGGTCGGCGGCATGATCAGCACGGTCGCGGCACTGGTCGTGACCCCGTGGAACCTCTTCTCCAACCCCACCGTCGTCCAGTACTTCCTCGGCGGCCTGGGCGCCTTCCTCGGCCCGCTGTTCGGCGTGATCATGCTCGACTACTTCTGGGTCAAGCGCGGCCGCATCGACGTCGACGCACTCTTCGACGCCGAGCCCGGTTCCCGCTACTACTACCGCAAGGGCGTCAACCCCAAGGCCCTGTGGGCGTTCCTGCCGGCCGCGGCCGTCTCCGCGGTCCTCGCCCTGGTGCCGACCTTCGGCGAGGTCGCCCCGTACTCCTGGTTCATCGGCACGGCGCTGGCCGCGGGCCTGTACGCGGTGCTGTGCCGGGACGAGCGGGCCTCGGAGCCGGCCATCGCCGAACCGGCAGCCGTGGAGGGCTGAGCGTGCGCATCGTCGTCACGAACTGCAACACCACGCAGGGGATGACCGAGGAGATCGTGCGAGGTGCCCGGGCCGCCGCAGGCCCGGGCACCACCGTGACCGGACTGACCCCCGCCTGGGGTACCGAGTCCGCGGAGGGCTGGCTCGACAGCTACCTCTCCGCCGCCGCCGTCCTCGACACCCTGCGCACCTACGAGGAGCCGTACGACGCCGTCGTGATGGCCGGGTTCGGGGAGCACGGGCGCGAGGGCGCCCGTGAACTGGTGGACGTCCCCGTCGTCGACATCACCGAGGCCGCCGCCCACCTCGCCTGTCTGCTCGGCCGTCGCTACGGCGTCGTCACCACGCTCGAACGCTCCCGCGGGCAGATCGAGGACAGCCTCGACGCCGCCGGCGTGGGCCGCAACTGCGCGGCGATCGTCGGCACCGGGCTGGGCGTCCTCGACCTCGCCGACGCCGACCGCACCACCCGGGCCTTCCTCGCGGCCGGGCAGCGGGCCCGGGACGCCGGGGCCGAGGTGCTGGTCCTCGGGTGCGCCGGGATGACCGGACTGCAGCGGACGGTGGGGGAGAAGCTGGGGGTGCCGGTCGTCGACGGGGTGGGCGCGGCCGTCAAGCTCGCCGAGTCGCTGGTGGCGCTGGGGCTGACCACCAGCCGAGTGGGCGGGTACGCGAAGCCGCTGCCGAAGAGGAGGAGCTGGGGGGCCGCCGGACCGGCCGCGTCGGAGAGCGGGGGGTGAGGGCGCGGCGGCGTGCCTCCTCATGCGTCCGGAGCCCTCACTCGGCCGGGGGCTCCGGGACCACCGCCGTCGCCGTGATCTCCACCAGCTGGCCCGTGTAGCCGAGGCAGGCCACGCCGAGGAGGGTCGACGAGTGGGGGCCGGTGCTGAGGCCGGAGGCCTCCACGACGTCCCAGACGGCGGACAGGACGGCGGGCTCGTTGCTCACCACGTACACGTCGGTGTAGGCGACGTGCTCGAAGTCGCTGCCCACCGCCCGCAGTTGCTCCCCCAGGTTGGCCAGCACCCGCTCGGCCTGCCGTACCGGGTCACCCTCCCCGACCAGCTGCCCGTCGGCGTCCAACGGAACGGAACCGGCGAGGAAGGCGAGCTTCGTCCCGGCCTCGACGACGGACGCGTGCGCGTACCTGGGCGGTGCGAAGAGGCCGGGGACGGTGGTGCGCCGGATCATGAAGGCTCCTCGTGGTGGTCAACCGGGTCGGTGTGGTGGACAACCCGACGATGATGCGGACGCCTCGCCGCTGACGCATCCCCATTTCGGCGGACGCGCGCCGTGCGTCCCCAGCGCGGTGAACGGGGCGCAGCCACCCCGCCGTCCGCCCGGCGCCGGTACCCCCTGCTGTGGTGCTGTGGTGCTGTGGTGCCGTCGAACCGTGGCCCCGTTCGCCCGCCGGGCCTTCTTCCGCGTCGGGCGTCCGCCGGCGGGCCGGTCCCCTGGAAATGCCCCGCGGGCCGCATTCCCCCGCGGTCCGCATTCGCTCCCCCGCCTCCCCGTGCCGTGCGGACTCCTGCCCGCGAATAATCCTTCGAAGGGAACGCGTTCCCGCTGTTACCGTCTCTCGCGTGGCGAAACTCAATCAGATCATCGCAGTGGAGAAGGGCGTCAAGTCGAAGTCCCATCAGGACCTGACGGCCGCTCACCATGGGCTGCAGAAGCCGGCCCTGCTCGCCGGTATCGCGCGCACCTATCAGCCGAAGGACGAGGAGGGCGAGCAGTTGCCGCCCGAGTCGACCCGGGTGCAGGTGCGGGCCGAGGCCGTGCTGCGGGAGACCGCGGGAATCCTCACGCGGCTGTTCGATGTGACCGCCACCAAGGACTGGGCCAACTGCACGGCACGGGCGGACGTGAAGGTCGAGGGGCGTGTGCTCGTCGCCGACGTACCCGTGGCCTATCTGCTCTTTCTCGAAAAGCAGCTCGGGGAGATCAACACGCTGGTGCGGAAGCTGCCCGTGCTCGACGCCTCCGAGGCGTGGGCACAGGATCCGTCGACCGACGACTGGAAGACCGAGGCCGTACGCACGGTGCGGACGAAGAAGGTCCCGCGCAACCATGTGAAGGCCGAGGCGACCGACAAGCACCCCGCTCAGGTGGAGGTGTACTACGAGGACATCCCGGTCGGTTACTGGACCACCGTGAAGTTCTCCGGAGCCCTGCCCGCCCGGCGCGTGAACGAGATCCTCGACCGCGTCGAGAAGCTGCAGCAGGCCGTGAAGTTCGCACGGGAGGAAGCGAACGGCGTGGACGTCGTCGACCAGCGCGTCGGTGATGCCGTGTTCGGCTACCTGTTCGGATAGTTCGGGTAGCCTCATGGATTCCCCGACCGGCCCCGAGGCCGGACGGGGTGCGCGAGGAGCGCAAGCTGAAGCTGAGGCTTGTCGTGAAGGAGCGGTCCGTACCCGCCGAAGAGTTCAGGGACGGGCCGTCATCAATCTCAGACTATTGCTCCAGACTCAGTATTCGCCGCCGATCGTCGCAACGACCGGGCCCAGGCCCCGGGACGTCGAAATGCTGGTTCAAGTCCAGCCCGCGCAGCTCGATGCGTGGTGGTCCAAAGGCAGGACGCGGCGACATGACGACTGACCTGGGTTCTCTACCGTGGCGGCGTGCCCTATGGGCGGCATCACAGGGCCCGGGGGCCGGCTACGCCCTCGGGCCCATCTTTTCGCCGTCATGACCCGCGTCACCGTTCCGCTCGACTCACACCCCTTTCCGCCTCGGCTCACGCCTCTTTCGCCTCGGCGTACGCGTGCACGCCCTGATTGCGTTCATAAAGAACATGGCATCTATAGGGATCGTCACATCGCGGTAATACGAGCGTTCCATATCCTCCAGGCCGGGCACTTACGGTGGAGAGCACGAGCACCGAAGCCCTCGGCGACGCATCACCTGTCGCCGCCGGACCACCCACGCCCCGGCCACCGTCGCCCGAAGGCACACCCCGCCCTCACCCGACGACAGGAGCCCCGTGTCCCGCCCCGCCGCCCTGACCCTGCCGCCCTGGCTCGCCCATGCCCTGCGCGCCCAGAGGGGACCGGTGCCCTGGAACGCCGTGGTGCGCGGGGCGCTGGCCGGTGGGCCGTTGCTCCTGCTGGCCGTCTGGCTGGGGCGGCCCTCCGTCGGGGTCCTCGCCGCGCTCGGCGCCATGCTCGCCGGGATCAACGACCGCCCCGGAAGCCGGCGCGTGGCCGTGCAGCGGCTCGGCGTGCCCGCGCTCGCGGGAGCCGTGGGGCTGCTCGTCGGCACCTATGCCGGGCAGTACGCCGGCGCGGTCGTCCTCACCCTGCTGCTCACCGCGCTCGGACTCCTCGCCGGCGGGATGAGCGCGGTCGGACTCGTGGCGTCCGGAGCGGGCACGCAGCTGCTGGTCGCGGCCGCCATCGGAGCCGGCATGCCCCTGCCCGAACCGGGCTGGGAGCGGGCGCTCGCCTACCTGGCCGGTGCCGGGTGGCTGCTCGTCCTGCGCCTCGCCCTGCCCACGCCCGCGGTCCTCACCGCCGGTGACTACCGCTTCGACGGGGAACGGGACGCCGTCGCCGCCGTCTACGACGCGATCGCCGGGCTGCTGGACGCCGTCGGCACCCCCGACGCGCTCGCCCGGCGCTCCGCGCTGACCGCCGCCCTCGACCACGCCCAGGACGCGCTCGCCGGACCCCGGCTGCGGCGGTACGCCAGCTCGTCGGCCGAGCGGCGGCTGCACGCCCAGTACGCCGCCGCGCTGCCCCTGGCGGAGGCGGCGACCGCGCTGGCCTGGGACGGGGACGCCGTCGTCGGGCGGGCTTCCGAAGGGCCCCGGCGGCTCGCCGCGGCCGTGCGCGGCAACACCGCGACCGGGCCGCTGCCCGCGCCCGTCCTCCCCGGTGCCCGGCATCGCCCGTCGGCGGGCGCCGCCTTCGCGCCCGCGCTGCGTGCCCTCGACGACGCGCTCCTGCGCGCCGCCGAGACCTTCGACCGGGGCGGCGACGCCCGCGCCCTGCACACCCGCCGCCGTACCCTCGGCTCCCTCCTCCGGCTCGGCCTCGGGTCCGGCGGACGCGAGTACGGGCTGCGGGTCGCGCTGTCCTTCGGGGCCGCCGCGGCCGTCGCCCAGGCGCTGCACCACGAGCACTGGTACTGGCTGCCCGCGACCGCCGTCTTCCTGGTCAAGCCCGACCTGGGGCCGCTGGTGTCCCGTGTGCTGTGCCGGGCCGCGGGGACCGTGCTCGGCGCGGTGCTCTTCGCCGCCTTCGCCGCGGTACTGCCGAGGCCGGAAGGGCTCATCGCGCTCGTCGCGGTCAGCGGGGCGCTGATACCCGTGGCCACCCGGCACTTCGCCGCCCAGACAGCCGTCGTCACCGTCCTCGTCCTCGCGCTCGTCATGGTCGGCGGCGACCCCCAGGCCTCCTGGAGCCGTATCGGCGAAACACTGCTGGCCTGCGCCATCGTCCTGATCGTCGGCCACCTGCCGATGCCGAGGGGGCAGCGGGGCGGCGGCGTACGCGCCCGGCTCACGGAAGCGGGCACCGCGGCGTACGCCTACCTCACGCACGTCCTGGACGAGCCGCGCACGCCGGGCGCACGCTCCGGGACGGGCGGGACGGGCGGGACGTCGTCGTCGGGCAGGACGGGCGGGACGTCGTCGGGCGGTTCGGCCACGCCCAACGGCGTCACCGTGTCCGTCGGGTCCGCCCTGCCGGGTACGGCCGACGCGCGGGCGGCACGCTGGGCCCTGCGCCGCGAGGCCTACCGCGCGCTCGCCAAGGCCCGCTCCGCGATCGCCCTCTCCGAAGCCGAACTGCCCGCCCTGGCCCGGCACACCGAGGGCACCGACGAGATCGCCGCTCTCCTCGAACGGCTGGTCGACACCACCACCGCCTGCGCCGTGCACCTCGACGACACCGGACGGCTCAGCCGCCACCACACCGACCGCCTCACCGCACTCCTCGACGAACTCACCCGCCACCAGAGGCACACCGGCACCACACTCCCCGAGGCACCGGACGTGACCGACACACCGGACGTGACCGAAGCAGCGTCGAGGAGGCAGAACCTGAGCGCGTGAGCCCGGGCGCGGGAGCCCGCGCCCATGGGGCCGCTCGCCCATCCGGTCACGGATGCCCCCGCACCTCCCTCCCGGGCGCGCCCCGGACGTACCGTGACGGCATGACGTCGCCTCCGTCCGCACCGACCCCGCCCCCGACCCCCGCCGACCTCGTCATCACCGGCTGCACCGCCCTCGTCCATGACGAGCACGAGGGGATCACCTTCGTCGAGAACGCCGCGATCGTCGTACGGGACGGAGTGATCGAGAGCATCGGGCCGGCGGAGGAGACGGCCCCGGTCGCGACGGCGGAGCGGATCGACGCGCGCGGGCAGGTCGCGATGCCGGGGCTGATCAACTGCCACACCCACGCCCCGATGGTGGCGCTGCGCGGCATCGCGGAGGACATGCCGGCGGAGGAGTGGTTCGACGACGTCATCTGGCCGGTCGAGTCCAACCTGACCGCCACGGATGTGGAGTTGGGGGCCAGACTGGCCTGTGCGGAGATGATCCGGGGCGGGGTGACCTGCTTCGCCGACCACTACTTCTCGATGGCCGCCGTCGCCGCCGTGGTCGAGGAGACCGGGATGCGGGCCCATCTGGGGGAGGCGTTCTTCTCCTCCCAGGGGCCCGAAGGACGCGCACGCTCCCTGGAGTTCGCGCTGCGCCACCGGGGCGCGGCCGGCGGTCGTATCACCACCGCGCTCGCCCCGCACGCCCCCTACACCGTCGATGACTCCGACCTCGCCGCGACCGCCGAACTCGCCCACGCACACGGCCTCCCCGTGCATCTGCACGCCGCGGAGAGCCGCGACCAGACCGACAACAGCCTCGCCCGGCACGGTGTCACCCCCATCGAGGTCCTGGAGCGCACCGGACTGCTCGGCCTCGACGCGGGCGTCCTCGTCGCGCACGGCACCGGGATCCTCGACCGCGACCTGCCGGTGCTGGAGCGGGCGACCGGACCGGTGGCCGTCGCCACCGCGCCCCGGGGGTATCTGAGGTTCGCCTGGCCGACCACCCCGGTGCGCGCGCTGCGCCGGATCGGCGTCCCCGTCGGGCTCGCCACGGACGGGGCCGCCTCCAACAACTCCCTGGACGTGTGGGAGGCCATGGCCCTCACCGCGCTCGTGCAGAAGTCCACCGAGGGCGACCCCCGCTGGCTCACCTCCCGCCAGGCCCTGCACCACGCCACCCTGCAGAGCGCCCGGGCCGTCGGGCTGGGGGAGCGGATCGGCAGCCTCGCCCCCGGCCGGCGCGCCGACCTCGTCCTCGTCGACCTCGGCGGCCCGCACACCCAGCCGGTGCACGACCTCGCCGCCACCCTCGTGCACAGCGCCCGCTCCGCCGACGTACGCACCACGGTCGTCGACGGACGTGTCCTGATGCGGGACCGCGAGCTGCTCACCGTCGACGTGCCCGCGATCGCGGCGGAACTGACGGGCCGTCTGGCCGCGCTCACCGACCGCGGTCACGGCAGGCGCATCCAGGACTACGACAGGCCACCCGGGTAGACGCGGCGGAAAAGTCCCACCCGACCGATGAGTTCCGCCTCCTCCTGCGGTCCACCCCGACACGACGCACCGCACCGGAGGAGGAACACATGGCGCTTCCGCGGATCGTCCCGCGCGAGGAATGGCGTGCCGCGCGGGAGGAACTGCTGCTCAAGGAGGAGGCCCTCGCCCGCGCGCGGGACGCGCTGGAAGCGGAGCGGCGGCGGATGCCGATGGTCGAGGTCGCCGAGGAGTACGTCTTCGAGGGCGGTGACGGCAAGGCGACGCTGCTGGACCTGTTCCGGGAGCGGCGGCAACTGATCGTGCAGCACTTCGTGTTCGCCCCGCAGTGGGACGCGGGCTCCCGCGACTGCTCCGCCTTCCTCGACCAGATCGGGCACCTCGCGCATCTGCGCGCGCGGGGCACCGAGTTCGCCGTCGTGTCGCGGGCGCCGTACACCCGCATCCTCCCGTTCAAGGCGCGCATGGGATGGGCGGTGCCCTGGTACTCGTCGTTCGGCAATACGTTCGATCATGATCACGACGCCGTCGACCGGCCGGGCGTGAGCTGTTTCCTGCGGGAGCGCGAGCGGGTCTTCCACACGTACTCGGCGTACGGGCGCGGCCTGGAGGGGCTCGGCTCCACGGCCGGACTGCTGGCCCTCACGGCACTGGGAGCGGTGGGCGACGAGCGGATCCGCTACCACGACGAGTACGAGGAGTGACTATTAGCGCAAGATTCGGCACGTAGCGTCACCGGAATGTGTGGTTTCTGAGAGGTACCTCACGATCCACCGTTGACCTCGTGTCAACTACGTCTCAGTACCGTCACTTCCCGAGCCGTTCACCCCGTGGTTGGCGTTTAAATCTACAAGCTGCCCGGCCGCGGATCACCGGCCACGGGCACGGCGCGACATGGAGGTGCAGCATGAACGGGAGAACGGTGCTGGGGCGCTTTCCCGCCGGTGGGCCGCGCGGCTCATGGCCGGCGGAGGAACTGGCGCACGCGGCCCGCCTCGACGGGCTGCAGGCCGAGGTCGTGATGGACATCGCGACCGACATGTTCCTGGTCATCGTGCGCGGCGCCGACACCGCCGTGACCGCGTCGGCCTGACCTCACCCCGGCTCCGGCGCGGCAGCCTTCGTCGAGGAGGTCCCGGTCGGCGCCGGCTCGGGAGCCGCGGCCGGCGCCGACGTGGGAACCCGCGCGGGCGCCGGCACCTTCGCCGCGAACTGCTCCGCCTGCAGCGAGTACAGCTCCGCGTACACCCCGCCCGTGGCCAGCAGCTCCTCCGGGGTGCCGGACTCCACGAGACGGCCCTGGTCGAGGACGTGCACGAGGTCGGCGTGGCGCACCGACGCCAGCCGGTGCGTGATCAGGACGACCGTCTGACCGGTGCCCGCCAGAGCGCGGATCTTCTCGAAGACCTCCAGCTCGGCACGGGCGTCGAGGGCCGCCGTCGGCTCGTCGACGATCAGGATGCGCCCGCGCCGGTACGCGGCCCGCGCGATCCCGAGGCGCTGCCACTGCCCGCCCGACAGCTCGTGCCCGCCGCTGAACCCCCTGCCCAGCAGCGTGTCGAGGCCACGCGGCAAATCCTCCAGCACGTCCTGCGCCCCGGCCTCGGCGACGGACGCGGCGAGCCGCTCCTCGGTCAGCGGCGCCGAGGGACGCCCGATCGCCAGGTTGACGCGGGCCGTGAACGGCCACCGCTTGAAGTCCTGCGCGACCATCGCGATGCGCTCGGCGAGCTGCCGCCGATCGGCGCCCGCCGCGTCCACACCGTCCCACATGATCTTGCCCTGGTCGGGGGCGTACAGCCCGGCGAGCAGCTTGACCAGGGTGGTCTTGCCCGAGCCGTTCTCCCCGACGAGCGCCACGATCTTGCCCAGCGGCACGGTCAGGGTGACATCGCTCAGCGCGGGCCGGGCGGCCTTGCCCGGGTAGGTGAAGGTCACGTTCTCCAGCCGGATCTCCTGCGGGTCCTCGGGCAGTGCGTCACCGCCCTCCGGGATCGCGCGCTTGGCGGCCTCCACGTACAGGCGCTGCATGTCGCCCACGAAGAGGGCCTCCTCGTGCAGGGAGTTCACCTCCAGCACCAGGGTGTCGAGGCTGGCGGAGCCGGTGCGGATCGCGATGACCGCCGTTCCGGCCACGGACAGCGCCATCGCGCCGGCGAGCAGCAGACCGCCCAGCGTCGCGTACGTCGCCACGGTGGCCAGCCCGGTCCACAGCGCCGCGTACAGGCCCGTACGGGCCGCCAGGCGGGCCAGGCGGGCCTGTTCCGCCTCCGCCGTCTCCGACATGGAGCGGAAGTGACGCAGCAGGAACGGGCCGACGCCGTGCACCCGGATCTCCGGCGCGGCCTCCGGCTCGATCAGCAGGGAGCCGATCAGATACCCCGCGCGCGCGTGCTGCACCCAGGCGTGGAAGGACGTGTACCGGCGACGGGCGATCGTCAGCGCGCTCCAGGCGCTCGGCAGCGTCATCGTGACGAGCAGCGGCAGGAGGGCCGGGTGCAGCACGGTCAGCACACCGGCCGCCGCGATCAGCGAGATCAACGCGTTCACCACGCGCGCCGAGTAGCTGATCATCCGGCGGGCGGACTGGGCGCCGTACTTCGCGGTGTCCAGCAGCTTGTGGAAACCGTCGTCCTCGATCGCGGACAGCTCCACGGCCGCCGCCCGCTCCAGATACAGCTCGGTCGCGACGCGCTCCACCTTCGGTTCCAGCCGGCCCGTGGCGTACGTCGACGCGGCCCGCAGCAGGGTCGACACCAGCATCACGGCGGCGATGGCGACGAGCGCGGGGGCGGCTCCCCGGAGCCGCTGCTCGACCGTGCCGTCCGCGATCAGCCGGGCCAGGATCGAGTTCATCGCGAGCAGGCTCACCGCCTGGGCGAGACCGCGGCCCGTCTCGGACGCCAACACGGTCCGGGCCGCCCAGCGGTCCGCCTGCCAGGCCAGCCGGAAACTCGACGCGAGCAGTGACGGCAGCCGCCGCACCATCGCGCGGAAGTTCAGCTCCAGAAACGCGTTCGCATGCTGCGACCAGCCCATGTCGTACCGCAGCGGTCCCCCGAACAGCAGCAGCTCCGACTCCGAGGTCTCCGGCTTGCCCCCGTCACGCGCCTTGCCCACCCACGGCCTCCCCCGAGTCGTCGCCGACAGGCCACTATCCCGGCGCACCCCGTCCCCGACCAGGGCGCACGACGGCCAGACCCTCGTCCGCCCGGAGCACGCCGGGGCGCGAAGAGGCAGGGAGGAGTACGTCGCGAGGCGGGTGAAGGGGGCTGAACACGGCTCTGTCGGCGGATGCCGCGGAGACCGGAGAGGCAGGAGAGGCGGGGGGAGGCCATGGAGGCGGCTGAGACCGCGGAGGCGGCGGAGACCGCGGAGTCCCTACGCGGTCATCGTCCGGGACCAGGACGGCGTGGTCCCGGTGACCCGGCACAGCGCCAGATACAGCGGTATCGGCGGGGTGTAGGCGATGGGACCCTCCGGCCGGAGGATCAGCGCGGGCACGTCCGCACCGTCGGCGACCAGCGCGCCGGTGGTGTAGCGCACCGGCGCGGGCCACTCCAGCGCGTAGTCGGAGTCGGCCGGCACGATCCACCACCAGTGCGCCCTGTCGGCGTAGACGCACCCCACACGGGGCAGACGGGGCAGGACCAGCGGCCCGAAGCGGGCCGGTACGGTCACCGCGTCGCAGCCCATGGGTGCGGTCATGCCCTCGGGCAGGGGGACGGGGCGGGGCGTCGCAGCGGGGCGCTGGGCGCGGCGCAGACGGGTCAGGGTGTCGAGGCTCACCACACGAGCCACTCTGCCCCCACCGGGGGGCCGAGCGGGACCGATCGACGCGCTCACACCCATTCGGCCCCCGACCAGCGTCCGGCTTCGGGCCGGACCTCGACTTCCCGACGACTCTCCATACCCGGGCGACCCCCGGCCACCGCGAGGCCGGCGATGCCCCTGCGGACCTCGGTTCCTCCACGGGTCTCGCCACCCCGGTGGGTCGCGGTGTCCCTGCGGGCTCCGGCACCACCGCCGAGACCGTCGGAGCCCGTGAGGCGGAAGGCCTCCGGCTCGCCCTCCCGGTCCTCCGTCGGCGGCTTCTTCGCGCCCCAGCCCAGATCGGACCGGGCGGCCGTGTCCGCGGCCGGGGCCAGGCTCGTGACGGTGACGGTGCTCGCGCCCAGGTCGGGGGAGACCGCGTCGGCGAGGAGCCCGCGCGGCACGTCCGCCCACACCAGGAGCCCCAGACCGGCCGGCTGCGCCCCCCAGGAACGACAGAGCGACTCTATGAGGAGCAGCCCTCTGCCGTGTTCCTCCTCCGGTCGCTGCGGCGAGGGGTGCGGTTCACCGGGCGCACAGCCCTCGTCCCGTACGACTATGCGCAGCAGCTCGTCGCCGTCCACCAGCTCGCAGACGATCTGCGTGCTGGCGGTGTGCACGATCGCGTTGGTCACCAGCTCGGACACGACCAGGGCGGCCGTGTCACAGGTGTCCTCGCAGACGGCCCAGCCGGTGAGCTGGGTACGGGTCACACGCCGGGCTTGGGCCACGGCAGCCGGGTGCGCGGCCAGCTCGAATCGAAACCGGCGCTCGGCGATTGTCTCGGGGCGCGCCCCGGCGGCCGGACCGGGACCGACACGGTCTCCGGCGGCGTCTGTTCCTAACGGCGCAGGGGGCGGAATCACGCTTGCCACTATCGCCCCGCCGTGAACACTTGGCAAGTGTCACTCTGAAAATTGCAGAGTGCCGTATGACTCTCTGAACGGTCATGGCACACTGCACGCAACAGCACGTGTAGCGGCGCCAGTTGGAAATCCCTCGCACAACGTTCTTAAGCACGCACAGTGTTCGTTTGCGTACACGGCCACGCGTGGCGCGCGAGGCCCGAAACAGCGCCGCCGGGCTGCCGGAACCCGACGGGCCGGGAATCGACGCAGGTCAGCGCAGAGCCAGAAGAGAGGGGCGAGATGAGCGAGCCGCGGTCCGCGCCGACGGTCGGCCAGGTCGTGCTGGGCCGACGCCTGCTGGACCTGCGCGAGCGCGCCGGCATCCGGCGCGAGGAGGCCGGACGCATCCTGCACGTCGCCGCCGCCACCGTCCGCCGCATGGAGACCGCAGAGGTCGCCCTCAAAATCCCCTACCTCCAACTCCTGTTGAAGGCGTACGGGGTCGGCGACGAAGAGGCCGAAACCTTCGTCCGGCTCGCCGAGGACGCCAACAAGCCCGGCTGGTGGCAGCGCTACCACGACATCCTGCCGGGCTGGTTCTCCATGTACGTCAGCCTGGAGGGCGCGGCCGGCCTGATCCGCGGCTACGACCCCCACTTCGTCCCCGGCCTGCTGCAGACCGAGGACTACGCGCGCGCCGTCATGACCTCGGGCGCCATCGGCCAGACCAAGCCCGAGGACATCGAGCGCCATGTCGCCTTGCGCATGCAACGGCAGGAACTGCTCATGCGTGAGGACGCGCCCCGGCTGTGGTGCGTGATGGACGAGACCGTCCTGCGCCGCTCCGTCGGAGGACCGGCGGTCATGCGCGCCCAGATCGACCGACTGCTGGAGGCCATGGAGCTGACCCATGTCACGCTCCAGGTCGCCCCCTTCGACACAGGACCGCACCCCGGCACCTACGGGCCGTTCGTCCTGTTCCGTTTCGCCATGCCCGAACTTCCGGACATGGTCTACAGCGAGTACCTGACCGGCGCCGTCTATCTGGACGACCGCTCCGAGGTGGCGACCCACCTCGAGGTCATGGACCGCATGGCGGCGCAGGCCGCCACGGCACAACGCACGAAGGAGATCCTCAGGGATCTCCGCAAGGAGCTCTGAAGACACCGAATGGAACTCGTCAAGTCGCAGTCGCGCACGCGCAAGCAGCCGCACACACGCGTCTACAACGGCATGCCCGCCCGGGAACTCGGCAGCGAGGGCTGGCACAAGCCCTGGAGCGGAGGCAACGGCGGCAACTGCCTGGAGGCCATGAAGCTGGCCGACGGCCGCATCGCCGTACGCCAGTCCACCGACCCCGACGGACCGGCACTGATCTACACACCCGACGAGATGAACGCCTTCATCCAGGGCGCCAAGGCGGGGGTGGCCGACTTCCTCCTGTCCTGAGGCTTGTTGCGCCCTCCCTGTTGTTCAGCCGCTTTCCCTATGTTGGCCTTGAGTTGATCACCTGCCGCCGCACGTTCCCACGGAGTTCGTCATGAACGGGAGTCCCCCCGTCGAGATCGACACGAGCAGACCCCACCCCGCGCGTATGTACGACTGGTACCTCGGCGGCAAGGACAACTACCCCGTCGACGAGGCCATGGGCAGGCAGATGCTGGCCCTCGATCCCCGGGTGCCGGTGATGGCACAGGTCAACCGTGCCTTCATGCACCGCTCCACGCGCTGGCTCACGGAGAACGGCGTACGGCAGTTCCTCGACATCGGCACCGGCATCCCGACCGAGCCCAACCTGCACCAGATCGCGCAGCGCGTCGCCCCCGACGCGCACGTCGTCTACTGCGACAACGATCCCATCGTGCTGGCCCACGCGGCCGCCCTGCTGCGCGGCACGCCCGAGGGGCGCACCGAGTATCTGCAGGCCGACGTGCGCGACCCGCACGCCGTCGTCGAAGGCGCCAGGAAGGTCCTGGACTTCGACCGGCCCGTGGCGCTCTCGCTGATCGCGCTGCTGCACTTCGTCTCCGACGAGGACGGCGCGCACACCCTGGTCCAGCGGCTGATGTCCGAACTGCCCTCCGGCAGTTACCTCGTCCTCTCGCACGCCACCGCCGACTTCACCCCCGAGGAGTCCAGGGCCGCGACCGAGAAGCTCAAGGCCGCGGGCGTCACCCTGGCCCTGCGCTCCCGCGAGGAGTTCACCCGCTTCTTCGACGGCCTCGAACTGGTCGACCCCGGCGTCGAGGTGCCCCAGCACTGGCACCCCGAACTCGGCGAACCCGTCCCGGGTCAGGACGACGGGATCATCCCGGGATACGGGGCGGTGGCGCGCAAGCCGTAGGGCTTCGCGGACGGTTACGCACGAGCGCGGCGCGGGCCTCCTGGCACGCGCCGCGCACGCGCGTGGTCGCCGCGCACGCACGCGGTCGCGGCGCACGCACGCGGTCGCGCGCGGGGGCGCGCTCGGGTGTGGGGCGCGCTCGGGTGTGGCGGAGCGGTTCACCCGGAGGACAGCACACCTCACCCGGGCGGCAGCACCCCGCACAGCGCCTCGACCGCCGCGCCGTACGCGTGCTCCGGGGGCGTCGCGTACCCCACGACGAGCCCGTCCGGCGCGTCGCCCACGGCCTCCGGATGCCGGAACTCCGCCAGACCGTCGAGCGCGACGCCCCGCCAGACCGCCGCCTTCACCGCGGAACGCTCGGTACCGGGCGGCAACCGCAGCACGGCGTGCAGTCCCGCGGCGATCCCGGTGACCTCGACGTGCGGCGCGTGC
The DNA here is from genome assembly GCF_053593335.1 of Streptomyces sp. NPDC002324. NCBI lineage: Bacteria > Bacillati > Actinomycetota > Actinomycetes > Kitasatosporales > Streptomycetaceae > Streptomyces > Streptomyces sp. NPDC002324. The sequence goes on along the minus strand of NZ_JBSFCF010000012.1, from coordinate 103,065 downwards.
GCGGCGAGGGCCGCGACGAGGCGGTCCCGCCGCGCCCGGTACCGCTGCCGCATACGCCGCACATGACGGTCGTACGCCCCGCAGACCACGAAGTCCGCGAGCGCCAGCTGCTCCGGCACACTCGCCCACGCCTCCCGCTCGCCCTTGGCCTCCAGCACGGCGCCCACATACCGCTCCGGCAGCACCATCCACCCCAGCCGCAACGCCGGCGACAGACTCTTGCTCACCGAACCGATGTGCACGACCCGTTCGGGATCCAGACCCTGCAGGGCCCCGACGGGCTTACGGTCGTAGCGGAACTCCCCGTCGTAGTCGTCCTCCAGAATCAGCCCCCCACGCGCGCGTGCCCAGTCCACGACAGCGGCCCGCCGGACGGGATGCAGCGGGCCGCCGGTGGGGAACTGATGCGCCGGCGTGAGCAGCACGGCCCGCTCCCGGCCCAGCCCGTCCACCCGGGCACCGTCCTCGTCGAGCGGCAACGGAACCGTCCGTACGGAGGCCGCCGACAGCAGCTCACGATGGAAACCCAGCCCGTACGACTCCACGGCCAGCGGCCCCCGCAGCACCCGGCCGTGGAACAGCAGCCGCAGCGCGTGCGCGAAGCCGGAGCAGATCACGATCCGCGAGGGTTCGGCCCGCACGCCCCGCGCGCGGGCCAGGTACTCGGTGAGCGCCTCCCTCAGCTCGATCCGGCCGGCCGGATCACCTGGCCCGAACACCTCGTTGGGCGCCTGCGCCAACGCCCTGCGATACGACGCCGACCAGGCCGTCCTCGGGAACGCCGACGCGTCCGGCGTACCCTGCCGCAGATCGTGCCGAGGCCCACGCACGCGTGGATGTGCCTCCCGGGATGTGCGCGCGAGGACGTCCAACGGCTCGGCACGCTCGGCGACCCGCGTCCCCGACCCCTGCCGCGCCGTCAGCCAACCCTCCGCGACCAACTCCGCGTACGCGTCGGCGACCGTGTTCCGGGCGATCCCCAGGTCGGCGGCGAGCGAGCGGTACGGAGGCAGCCGGGTCCCGGGAGGGAGCCGCCCACCGCGCACCGCGTCCCGCAACGCCCGGATCAGCGCCGCCCGCCGCCCGCCCCGCCCGGACAGTTCGAGATGCAGATCGGCTCCGATCCGCTCCGCGGAATTGACCCACGAATCCACCATGAGAATGCACCCTACGGCAGGTCTATCTCCGTCATAGATTCATGGTCATGACGACGAACACGGTGAAGAACGCGACGGACACGACGGACCCGGCGCACGCGGCGGGCGCGACACATGCGGCGGGCGCGGCGAACGCGACGAACACGCCCCGCCTCGATTTCGCGAAGTCCGCCCGAAACGCCTTCCGGGCCCTCATCGGCTTCGACGCGGCGGCCCGCGAGGGCCTCGACCCGACCCTGGTGGAACTGATCCAGATCCGCGCCTCTCACCTCAACCACTGCGCCTACTGCCTCCACATGCACACCAATGACGCCCGCAAGGCCGGCGAGAGCGAGGACCGGCTGCACATGATCCCGGTCTGGCGGGAGGCCCGGCACTTCTTCACCCCCCGCGAACAGGCCGCGCTGGCCCTCACCGAAGCGGTCACGCTCGTCGCCGACGCCGGCGTCCCCGACGACGTCTACGCGGAAGCCGCCACCCACTTCGACGACACCGAACTGGCCCACGTCCTCGCCCTGATCTTCGCCATCAACACGTGGAACCGCATCGCCCTCTCCACCGCCAAACAAGCCGGCACGGACACCCGCTGACCCACCCGGATCCGCCCCCGCCAGGTCATCCCGCCAGGTCATCCCGCCAGGTCACCGCGCCAGGTCATCCCGACGACGCCGACGCGGCCCGCCGACGCGGCCCGGCGACGCGGCCCGGCGACGCGGCCTGGCGACGCGGCCCGGTGATGCGATGCCGCCCCCGGCCGGTCACGCCGTCATGGGCCGGTCGTACGGTCCGATCGGTGCCGGCAGACGTCCCGTGCCGGTCAATTGCCGGTCGACCGCGGCGGCCACCGCGCGCCCCTCGGCGATCGCCCAGACGACCAGGGACTGCCCACGGGCGGCGTCCCCGGCGGCGTACACACCGGGCACGTTCGTCGCGAAGTCCGGCCCCCGCGTGATCGTCCCGCGCGGATCGAGAGCCAGCCCGAGCTGCTCGACGAGCCCGTCGTGACGGTCCGGCCCGGAGAACCCGAGGGCCAGCAGGACCAGATCGACGGGCAGCGACCGCCCGGTTCCGGGCCGGACCTGCCGCCGTCCATCGACCTCGACCAGGTGCAAGGCCCGTACATGCCCCGCCCCGTCTCCGGTGAAGCGGAGCGTGGACGCCGCGAAGAGCCGCGCGTCCGCGTCCGCCGCCGGCGCCGACCGAAGCTCGCGCGCCTCCTCGTGCGCCGGCGAGAGCCGGTAGACCTTCGGATACGTCGGCCACGGATCGAGATCCTCGTCACGCTCCGCCTCCGGCAGCGGATAGATGTCCAACTGCGTCACGGACGCGGCCCCTTCCCGCACCGCCGTCCCCAGGCAGTCCGCCCCCGTGTCACCACCTCCGACGATCACCACATGCTTCCCGGCCGCGGACAGCGGCGACACCTCCAGGTCCCCCTCGCACACCCGGTCGGCCAGCGGCAGATACTCCATCGCCTGATGAATCCCGCCCAGCTCCCGCCCGGGCACGTCCAGTTCGCGCCAGGCCGTGGCCCCCGTGGCGATCACCACCGCGTCGTACCGGGCCCGCAGCTCGGCCGCGTCGACGTCCCTCCCGACGGCGGTCGACGTACGGAACTTCGTTCCCTCCGCCCGCATCTGCTCCAGCCGCCGGTCCAGATGCCGCTTCTCCATCTTGAACGCCGGGATCCCGTATCGCAGCAACCCCCCGATCCGGTCGGCCCGTTCGTACACGGCGACCGTGTGCCCGGCCCGCGTCAACTGCTGTGCCGCCGCCAGCCCGGTGGGCCCGGAGCCGATGACGGCGACCGTCCTCCCGGACAGCCGGTCCGGTGGGCGCGGAGGTGTGAAACCGTCCTCCCAGGCCCGGTCCGCGATGGCGACCTCCACGTTCTTGATGGTCACCGCGGGCTGGTTGATCGCCAGCACGCACCCCGCCTCGCACGGTGCGGGACACAGGCGTCCGGTGAACTCGGGGAAGTTGTTCGTGGCGTGCAGCCGGTCGCTCGCCGCCCGCCAGTCCTCCCGCGACACGAGGTCGTTCCACTCGGGGATCAGATTGCCCAGCGGACAGGCGTCGTGGCAGAAGGGGACCCCGCAGTCCATGCACCGGTCTGCCTGTCTGCTGACGATCGGCAGAAGCGCCCCCGGGACATACACCTCGTCCCAGTCCCGCACCCGCTCCTCGACGGGCCGACGGCGCCACTCCTCGCGCGGCGTGGTCAGAAAACCCTTGGGATCGGCCATGGCCGTCTCCCTCACGTATGGCGTACGCGGACGGGCGCGGCCGCACAGGGCCGTGCTCCGGCGGACTGGGTCGGCATGAGAGGCATGAGAGGCACGAGGGGCTGAGGGGCATGGGGACTGGGGCGCGAAGCGCGAGGCTGTACGCCGTCGGGCGGCTCTCTTCCCGCCACGATACGACGCGCCCGCCGCCCCCGCCTCAGGCCAGCGCGAGCAGATACGACAGAGCGGCCGCGGCCGACGCGACAGCCCGGACGGTGTTCCAGGTCGTCCACCGGATCACGTACTCACGCCAGTACGTGGCGGCCTCCGCCGTACCCGCGTCCAGCTTGGCGAGCGTCTCGTTGCGCGGCACGTTCGCCACCATCGTGACCCCGAAAGACCCGAACAGATACAGCGCACTCCCCAGCAGCAGCTCCACCCTGCCCTCGTCCGGCCACAGCACGAACGTCACGACGGCCACGACCGCACACAACACCGCCGTGCCCATGAACACGAGCATGAACGCCGGCGTCAACGCGCTCACGTTGATCGCCTGCATCGCCGCCACACCCTGCGCGGGCGGCAACGACGCCAGCCCCTTCATCACGAACGTCGAGAACCCGCAGAACACGCCCGCCACGATCGCCGTCCCGAGCAGCCCCAACACCGTCAGCACGAAATACGGCCCATCGATCATGTCCGCTCCCACCTCGATCCCCCGAATCCCCAAGATCCTGCCCCGCACCCACCGTCACCACAAGCGAACATCCGTACCACCAGGGTCACCCTTGCGGCGACGCCGAGCCGTGCGCGAGCGTTCGGGGCCTCTGAACCTGGCGTACCCCTTCGGGGGGCCTCCCCCCCACCCCCCTCACCCCACCCCCCGCCACTCCCGCAGCCTCGCCTCCACCGCCCCCGCGATCCGTCGTCTCGCCTCGTGCCGGAGCACGCCGGTCATCAGTAGTCGGTCGTACGGCGTGTCCACGTGCCGTACGGACGCGATGACGGCGGAGGTCACCGCGACCTGCGTCAGCGCGCGTCCGGCCGCGCTGCGGCCCACGCGGCCGCTGCCGCGCAACGACGCGTGGGCTGCGATCTCCCGAGCCCGCTCGGCCGGGCACGCGGGGAACAGCCGTCGTACCTCCGCGGCGAACGCGTCCGTGAAACGGACGTCCTCCACCGCCCGTCGCCGTGCGTCCCGCAGCCGGCGTCGGCGTCGCACCTCGGCGTCCGCCAGACATCGCTCCTCTGCGCGGACCAGCGCCGCCTCCTCCACCAGGACACCCTGGCGCTCGTGACGACTTCGGCGCCGGTTGAACCGTACGACCACCGCCGACAACGCACTCTCCTCCCGGGCGCGCCGCGTGAGCGCGGTGTCGCCCCGGGGCAGGAACACCAGGTGCCCGAGATCCGCACAGTCCAGGCAGCGCGGCGCTCCCTCCTCCAGCACCAACAGCGCCACCGGACCGCTCCGGCACTCGGCGCAGTGCTTCTTCCTGAGTGCCTGCACGACGACAAGTCCGGTACGGGGCGGGGGAGTAGCGAGCGCTGCCATACGCGGTACTTTCCCGCTGGTGACCGTGTGGTCACGTCGTCGTCGGACCGGCGTCCCGACCGGCGCCGGCGCGGTCGGCCGCGCGCGGCATCATGGGCCGTGTGCGATTCGAAGCGATCACCTGGGAACGGCTCGGCGACCTCCTCGCCGACCGCATCGTCGACCTGAAGCCGGACGACGGATCGCCCTGGCCGCGCATCGCCTTCGACGGTGCCCCGGCCGCCCGCCCGGGAGACCTCGCCGACCGGGTGTCGGAGGCACTGCGCATACGCGGCCGGCCCTCGCTCGTCGTGGGCACCGAGGGGTTCCTCCGGCCCGCGTCGCTCCGGTTCGAGTACGGCCATGAGGACGTGGAGGCGTACTACGACGGCTGGTTCGACACCGCCGCCCTGTGGCGCGAGGTCTTCGGCCCCCTCGACCCCGGCGGCACGGGCCGGATCCTGCCCGACCTGTGGGACCCCACCACCGACCGCGCGACCCGCAGCCCCTACGTCCCACTCCCACCCGGTGCGATCCTGTTGACGCACGGCCCCCTCCTCCTCAAGCACTGGTTCCCCTTCGACCTGACCGTCCATGTCCTCCTCTCCCCGGGCGCCCTGCGCCGCCGCACCCCTGAGGGCGAGCACTGGACCCTCCCCGCCTTCGAGCGCTACGAGGCCGAGACGGACCCGGCCGCCACCGCCGACGTCCTGGTGCGCGCCGACGACCCACGACACCCGGCCTGGAACGGCTGACAGACACGCGGCGAACTCCGGAAGCTCCGCCACGTCCGGCGGTCCGGTGGGCCCATGCGCCGGCCGGCCCTCGGGGCGGCGAGGCACGGCGTGAGCATCCGGCTCGTCGGCGAGCCCAGGGGCCGTACCGTCCAATTCGCCGTCCGGGTCCATCCGCATCCCGCGTGGGCGGCGCGGGCCCGCCCCGAATACGCCCCCGAGTGCGCTTCGCTCCGGTCGCGGCAAGAATGTAGGGCGCCGGGACTAGCGGTGCGTCCTGCGCCGCGCCGGCCGTCCGGCACCGGGAGGTACTACATGACCACCGCCGGAGACATCATGCACCGCGGAGCCCAGTGGATCCCCGCCCACGAGACCCTGGACCGCGCCGCGCAGCTGATGCGCCAGCTGAACGTCGGGGCACTCCCCATCAGCGACCAGAACGAACGGCTCTGCGGCATCCTCACCGACCGCGACATCGTCGTCGGCTGTGTCGCCCTGGGCCACGACCCGTCGACGATCACGGCGGGCGAGATGGCCAAGGGCACCCCGCGCTGGATCGACGCGAGCGCGGACATCGGTGAGGTGTTGGAGGAGATGAAGGGGCACCAGATCCGCCGTCTCCCCGTGATCGAGAACAAGCGGCTCGTCGGCATGATCAGCGAAGCCGACCTGGCCCATCACCTGTCGGACGACCAGATCGCCGCCTGGGTCGAGAGCGTCTACGCCAAGAGCACGACACACTGACCCGACCGACCGACCGACCGACCGACCCGACCGGCCACCACTCCGCTTCCCGCGCTGTCCCCGTTCCCGTTCCCCTCCGGGCGTCACAGCCACCCGTTGCGCTTGAAGCCCCGGTAGAGGGTGACGCAGGCGGTGGCTATGACTCCCAGGACGAGCGGGTAGCCGAACCTCCAGTGCAGCTCGGGCATGTGCTCGAAGTTCATGCCGTAGACCCCGCACACCATGGTCGGCACGGCGATCAGTGCAGCCCACGCCGTGATCCGTCGCATGTCCTCGTTCTGCGCGACGCTGACCTGCGCCAGGTGCGCCTGGAGGATCGAGTTGAGCAGTTCGTCGAACGCGGCGATCTGCTCGGTGGCCCGCAGCAGGTGGTCGGAGACGTCCCGGAAGTAGGCCTGTATCTCCGGATCGACCACCCGGATCGGCCGCGAGGTCAGTTCCAGGAGGGGGCGGGCGAGCGGGGCCACCGCCCGCTTGAGTTCGAGCAGTTCGCGCTTGAGCTGGTAGATGCGACCGGGGTCGACGCGCGCGCCGTTCGCGGCGAACACATCCGTCTCGACCTGGTCGATGTCCGTCTGCACCGAGTCCGTGACGTTCAGATAGTCGTCGACCACATGGTCCGCGATCGCGTGCAGTACCGCTGCCGGTCCCTTGGACAGCTGCTCCGTGTTCGCCTCCAGCTCCTCGCGCAGTGGACCGAGCGAGCCGTGCCGCCCGTGCCGGACCGTGATCACGAAGTCGGCGCCGACGAACACCATGATCTCGCCGGTGTGCACCACCTCGCTCGTCGCGGTCAATTCGGCGTGCTCGACGTAGCAGACCGTCTTGAACACCGCGAACAGGGTGTCGCCGTAACGCTCCAGCTTGGGGCGCTGATGGGCCTCGACCGCGTCCTCGACCGCCAGCGGGTGCAGATCGAAGAGTTCGGCGATGCCGGCGAACTCCCGCTGCGTCGGCTCGTGCAGCCCCAGCCAGACGAAGCCGTGGTCGTGCTTGCGGACCTGCTTGACGGCCTCGACGACATCACGGCCACCGGGGGAGCGGACGCCCTTGTGGTACGTCACGCAGTTCACCACCGAGGTGCCCAGCGGGGAGCGGGCCGGATGGCTGAGGTCGACGCGGGGACGCCGTCGGGCCAGCCGTGCCATCCTGCGCAGACCACCGACTTTGTCGAAACCGGTGACCTTCCGCAGATTCCCTGCCATGGACATCTGGATCTCCTTGCGTGAATCCCCTCGCACCGCACTCCGTGCCTTGTCGCGCCAGTTTGCCAGGGCCGAACGAGTGCCGGGTAAGGCTGTGGGAACGGAATATTCCACTTCGCTTGTGCATGCGGACGCTCTTGCCGACGCCGGCCGTTCCTGATCCAGCCGCCCTGGCTTAGCCGCCCTGATCCAGCCGCTCCGATCCGGTCCGCCCCGTGCGATCGCCGTCAGGGGGACGGACCTCGCGGACCGCTGGAGAGTCGCCGTGAGTGATAAGTCGGTCAAATGGGATGATCGCGACATGATGCGAACCGATGGGTATCTCCTCGACCACCGGCGGGCCGAGAAGGGCCAGGGCCCCGACGCCTTCGCCACGCTCTTCGACCCCGCGACGTTCCGACACATGGAGGGCTTCGGACTGGGTTCGGGCTGGCGCTGCTGGGAGGTCGGCGCGGGCGGCACCACCGTGGTCTCCTGGCTGGCAAAGAAGGTCGGGCCGACCGGCAAGGTCATCGCGACCGGCACCGACATCTCCTGGGCCGTCCCCTCCGTCACCCGCCCGCCGGTCGAGGCCCTCGTCCACCGCCTGGGCGTCGACCAGCCGCCCGGCGACGGCTTCGACCTCGTCCATGCCCGCCTCGCCCTGGCCCACGCGCCGGACCGCGAGCGGGCACTGCTGTCGATGGTCAAGGCTCTGCGTCCTGGTGGACGGCTCCTGATCGAGGACGCCGACCCCGCTCTCCAACCCCTGGCCTGCCTGGAGGAAACCGGCCCCGAGCACCAGTTGGCCAACAGGCTCCGCGAGGCCGTCCGCGCCCTGCTCGCCGAACGTGGAGTCGATCCGGCACACGGCCGGCGACTCCCGCGACTGCTGCGCGCGGCGGGACTGCGTGGTGTGGAGGCCGACGCGTACTTCCCCGTGGCCTCACCTGCCTGCGCGGCGCTGGAGTCGACGACCATCGGCGGACTGCGCGGTGCACTCGTCGAGGCGAACCTCGCCACGGAGGAGGAGATCGACCGGCATCTGGCCGACATCGCCGCCGGCGCCATGGACATCGCCGCCCCGCCGCTCATCTCGGCATGGGGCCGAAAGGCATAGTGCGGCGTGTTCGTGTTCGATCCCGCACGGGCGTGCGGGGGCGCGACCGCCCGACCTACGCCGTGCGAGACCCTCAGCCCACCCCCGGCGGCCGTCCCCCCACCTTCTGCACCGCCCGCGCCCCCGCCCCGCACCCCTCGATCGCCGCTTCCTCGGCCTCCGCGCCCGCGAGCAGCGCGGCCAGGAACGCCCCGGTGAAGGCGTCACCGGCGCCGGTGGTGTCGCGCGGCGTGGCTGGAGCCGCCGGAATCCGTGCCGCGACACTGCCCCCGCGGGCGACCAGCGCGCCGTCGGCGCCCTGCTTGGCCACGACCAGGGGGACGAGGCGGCTCAACTTGGCCGCCGCGTCGGCCGGATCGGGCAGTCCGGTCAGCAGGCACGCCTCGTCGCGGCTGGGCAGCAACAGATCGACTCCCTCGACGAGCGAGAGGAAACGGGCCACGCCCAGCCGCCTGAGGAATCCCGCCGACGCGGGATCGACGCTCACCGGCACTCCACGCGCGCGTGCCGACTCCAGGGCCACGGACACCAGCGCGCGACTCGGCTCCGAGAAGAACAGATAGCCCGACAGATGCAGCCGCGCGATCCCGTCGAGCAGTGACGGTGACCAGTCGTCAGGGTCGAGCCGCAACGAGGCGCCGCTGTCGGTGAGGAACGTGCGTTCGGCCGCCTCACCCGCGTCCACCAGGCAGATCACCGTCCCCGTGGCCGCGTCCGGATCGACGACGAGACGGGGCAGTACCCCCGAAGCCCGCAGCTCCCGCTCGTGCCACGCGGCCCCGTCCGTGCCCACACGCCCCAGCAGCCGCACGTCGGCGCAGCCCCAGTGGGCCGCCCAGCAGGCCACGTTGGCACCCGCCCCGCCCGGCAGCGTCCGGATCGCGGAGGCCGTGTCGGTGCCCGGCGCGAGCGGTCCGCGGTGCCGGGCGACGACATCCGTGACGACGTCCCCCACGACGAGCAGCCCGCGGCTCATGTCACGCCCCGGCCCAGGCCGCCGCGATCCGGGACGCGAGCCGCACGTTGCCGCGTACCGCTGCCAGGTTGGCGCTGAGGGAGGCGCCGTCCGTGTGCCTGACCAGATGGCTCAGCAGGAAGGGTGTGACCCCCTGCCCCGTGACGCCCTCCGCCTCGCACGCGCGCAGCGCCTCCGCGAGCACGCGCGCGTGCAGTTCGGGATCGAGCTGTTCCTCCTCCGGTACGGGGTTGGCGACGATCAGCGCCGACTCCGGTCCGTCGAGCGTGTCCTGTGCCCGCATGACGTCCGCGACCTCGTCCGGGGACCGAAGCGTCCACTCCACCGGATGACCCGAGTCGGACAGATAGAACCCGGGGAAGCGCTCCGTGCCGTACCCGGCGACCGCGACACCCAGCGTCTCCAGGCGCTGCAGGGTGGCCGGGACGTCCAGGATCGACTTCACGCCGGCGCACACCACCGTGATCCGGGTGCGGGCGAGAAGGCCCAGGTCGGCGGATTCGTCCTGGGTCGACGTCCACTGCCGGTGCACACCCCCGAGCCCGCCCGTAGCGAACACCCGTACGCCTGCCAGGGCCGCCAGTTGGGCGGTCGCCGACACGGTGGTCGCGCCGCTCGCACCGGAGGCCACCGCGAGGGGCAGGTCCCGGTGTCCCAGCTTGCGGATGCCGTCCTCGTTGGCGACCCGCTCCAACTGGTCCTTGCCGAGGCCGATGTGGGGCCGCCCGTCGAGCACGGCGATCGTCGCGGGTACGGCTCCCTCCTGCCGTACGACCTCTTCCAGTTCCAGTGCCACCTGCAGATTGCGCGGGCGGGGAAGCCCGTGCGCGATGATCGTGGACTCCAGCGCCACCACGGGTCGACGCGCGTCGACCGCTTCCCGCACCTCTTCGGACACCACCAGCACGCGCTCGCCTCCTGTCTGTCGTTCTTCTCTCATCCCTGGCGGACGGCGCGCCCGGCCAAACCCTTGCGCACTGTGGTGCAGGACACCAGCCTGAAGTGCATGAAGGACAACACGACACGCCTTGACCATGTCGTCCTGTGGGTGCGGGAGCCGATCGCCGCGGCCGCCTTCTACGAGGAGGCCGTCGGCCTGGAGCCAGTGCGGGTCACCGAGTACGCGGCGGGACGAGCGCCCTTCCCCTCCGTACGCCTCAACGACGAGACCCTCCTCGACCTCATGCCGCTCGCCATGGCCGAAACCCTGACCATGGTGCCCGGCGCCGCCGACAGCGCGGGGCACCCGGTCAACCACGTCTGCCTGGCCATGCCCGGCGACGCCTTCGACGACCTGCGCACCCGCCTGGAGGACAGGGCGGTTCCCGTCTCCGACTTCTCGTACGACTCCTTCGGTGCGCGGGGAGCGGCCCGGCGCAGCTTCTACTTCCGGGACCCGGACGGCAACGTGCTCGAGGCACGTCACTACGACGAGGCGTGATCGGTTTCCGGCCGCTCCGCGCGTGCCGGAGCGCGGCCCGACGACCGATGCGCGCCCACTGCACCCGCCTTCGGTGCCCCTTCCGCACAGGCCGGAGACGGACACGCGCAGTCCGTCCACGGCCGTCTCAGAACAGGGGCTCCGGAAGCACGCCCTCCAACGCCAGCAGCTTCCGCTTGGTCTCCAGCCCGCCGCCGAATCCGCCGATGCCGCCGTCGCTCTCGACCACCCGGTGGCACGGCACGACCACGGGCAACGGATTCGACCCCATCGCGACTCCGACCGCCTGGGCAGCGCCCGGCTGCCCCACGCGCCGCGCGAGATCGCCGTAGCCCACGACCGAGCCGTAGCGGACGCCGGACGCCAGCTCGCGCAGCACCTGGCGGTTGAACCCCGAGATCAGCGACCAGTCCAGCGGCAGCTCGAAGTCATGGCGCTCGCCCGCGAAGTACGCCTTCACCTGACGTATCGCCTCGGCCAGCTGCGGAGCGCCGGGTGCCTCCACAGGGGTGGTGCCCAGGCGGGAGGCGAGCCGGCCGAGTGTCTGGTCGCGCACCGCGTCCGTGGCGTGGAACACGACGTGCACCAGGCCCTCGTCCGTCGCGGCCAGCAGCAGCGGCCCGATGTCCGTGCCGACGACGGCCCATACGACCCGCTGCTCGTCCTGCGCATGGCTGTTCATGCGACCACCGTACGGGCCGCCACTGACAACGGCGGCGGCGTGCGGTCCACCCCGGCGAGACGCACGCCCTCGGCCCCGGACCGTGTCAGCCCTGCGTGGCGTCTCTGACCACGTCCGGCTTGTTGGTGATGATGCCGTTCACACCGTAGCCCGCCACCCGGCGCGCGTTGACCGCGTCGTTCACGGTCCACGTGAGGATCTCCAGGGGCTTCCCGTGCGGACCCACCAGCGCGTGGAGCGTGGCGACGTAGGACTCGGAGATGGTCGTGTACGAGGAGTTGATCTGGTCGCTGAACGTCGCGTACTCGGGCAGGTCGGCGATGTCCGGGGTGCCGAGGAGTCCGGTCTTCACCGCCGGGCGCAGCTCGTGCACCCGCCGGACGGCGTCGGCGCCGAAGCTCTGGATCACCAGCCTGTCCAGATGCGCCGGACCGAGCCAACCCTCGTTGCCGAGCACCTTGAGGGTCTCCTGCTCGATGCCCGGATAGAGCTGCGGGTTCTTGATCTCGAGGACGAGCTTCTGGTGGTTGCGTGACACACGCCTCATGTACTGCTCCAGCGTCGGAACGCGCGCGCCCGCGTACGCGTCGCCGAACCAGCTGCCCGCGTCCAGGCGCGCGATCTCCGCGGCGGTGAAGTCCGCCACGTTCCAGGGAGCGCGCTCCGGATAGAGCTCCTCGACGTTGGTCGTCCGCGTCAGCGTCGCGTCATGGACGACGACGAGCCTGCCGTCCCTGGTGCGCTGGACGTCGTTCTCGACCCACTCGACGCCCATCTCGTCGGCCTTGTCGACGGCGGCCAGTGTGTTCTCGGGCGCGTAGGCGGATGCTCCGCGATGCGCGACGACCAGCGGATTCTCGGTATCGGCGGCCGCATGGGCGGCGGAAGTGGGGAGCAGGAGGACGGTGGCCCCCAAGAACGCTGTGGTCGCGGCGGCAACTGCGCGCACGTGCATGCGTACTCCTCGCGTCGATCGATCACGGTCAGCTCAAGAGTGACAGCAGAGGGTCAACGGCAGAGGGGCGCAGGATGACCACGAATTGAATGGAGTTGCCCAAGTCCGCTCACGGGCACCGCACAAGTGAGGCAAGGGCGTGTTTCTTTGCCGGAAAATCGTTCGACCATTCCGGTGGGGGTCATACTCTCTGCGACAACCCTGACCGTCGTGGCGGTCCCGGGGCTGGGGGCACGTCAGGCAATCCAGGGACGCGACAGGGCGGGAAAGGCAGCCGCGAATGCAGGGCACGGTCGACGGCTTCAGCTACGGACTCGTCACACCGGTGGTGGCCTATCTCATGGCCTGCCTCGGTGGTGCGCTGGGCCTGCGCTGCACCACCAGATCGACGCTCGTGGACGGCCGCCGGCGGATCGGCTGGCTCGCGCTGGGCTCGGCGGCCATCGGTTCCGGCATCTGGACGATGCACTTCGTGGCGATGATGGGGTTCAAGGTCCTGCAGACCCCGGTCCGCTACGACCCCCTGACGACCTTCGCGAGTCTCGCCGTCGCGATCGTCATGGTCGGCATCGGCATCTTCATGGTCGCCTCCAAGGGGGCGACCGGGGCCGCGCTCTTCACCGGCGGCACCATCACGGGACTGGGCATCGCCTCCATGCACTACCTGGGCATGGCCGGACTGCGTCTCAACGGCACGCTCGAATACAACACGCTCACCGTGGCCGCGTCGGTCGTGATCGCCGTGGTGGCCGCCATCGCCGCGCTGTGGGCCGCCGGACAGGTCCGCGGTTTCCTGTGGAGCGTCGGCGCCAGTCTCGTCATGGGGATCGCCGTCAGCGGCATGCACTACACGGGCATGGCCGCCCTCGACGTCCATCTGCACAGCGCCGCCGCCTCCGCCCCGGCCGACGGCTCCTCCTCCGCCGGACTGCTCGCCCCGCTCATCATCGGCCCGCTGGTCTTCCTGCTCCTCGCGGGCGTCGTCGTGATGTTCGACCCGTTCATGATCATGGGCCGGTTCTACGCGGGTCCGGTCGAGCGGCGGCCCGGCATCCCGGCCCAGGCCTCCGCACACACCTGCCGGCACCCGGAGTCCCACCTCGCCCGGGAGCACCGCGAGCGCAGTTCCCGCACCCCGCAGAACCGCTGATCGGAGCCCGTTGTCAGTGCGGGGTCGTACGGTGGATTCCATGCGGCCCGTTTCCAAGATCGAACGCACGGTGGCGCCCCTCGAGGTCGTCAGCTCCTACCAGCCGAGCGGTGACCAGCCCACGGCCATCGCCGAGCTCGCCCAGCGCATCGGGGCGGGTGAGAAGGACGTCGTCCTGCTCGGCGCGACCGGTACCGGCAAGTCCGCCACCACCGCGTGGATGATCGAGAAGCTCCAGCGCCCCACCCTGGTGATGGCGCCGAACAAGACGCTGGCCGCCCAGCTGGCCAACGAGTTCCGCGAGCTGCTGCCGAACAACGCGGTCGAGTACTTCGTCTCGTACTACGACTACTACCAGCCCGAGGCGTACGTCCCGCAGTCGGACACCTACATCGAGAAGGACTCCTCGATCAACGAGGAGGTGGAGCGCCTGCGCCACTCCGCGACCAATTCGCTGCTCACCCGCCGCGACGTCGTGGTGGTCGCCTCGGTCTCCTGCATCTACGGCCTCGGTACGCCTCAGGAGTACGTGGACCGCATGGTCCCCCTCCGGGTCGGTGAGGAGTTCGACCGTGACGAGCTGCTGCGCCGTTTCGTGGACATCCAGTACACGCGCAACGACCTGGCGTTCTCCCGCGGCACCTTCCGCGTCCGCGGTGACACCATCGAGATCTTCCCGGTCTACGAGGAACTCGCCGTCCGCATCGAGATGTTCGGCGACGAGATCGAGGCCCTCTCCACGCTCCACCCCCTCACCGGCGAGATCATCAGCGACGACCAGCAGCTGTACGTCTTCCCCGCCTCCCACTACGTCGCCGGCCCCGAGCGCCTGGAGCGCGCCGCCAACGACATCGAGAAGGAGCTGGGGGAGCGACTCGCCGAGCTGGAGAAACAGGGCAAGCTCCTGGAGGCCCAGCGGCTGCGCATGCGCACGACCTACGACCTGGAGATGCTTCGCCAGATCGGCTCCTGCTCCGGCGTGGAGAACTACTCGATGCACTTCGACGGCCGTGAGCCCGGCTCCCCGCCGAACACCCTGCTGGACTACTTCCCGGACGACTTCCTCCTGGTCATCGACGAGTCCCATGTCACCGTGCCCCAGATCGGCGCGATGTACGAGGGCGACGCCTCCCGCAAGCGCACCCTGGTCGACCACGGGTTCAGGCTGCCCTCCGCCCTGGACAACCGTCCCCTGAAGTGGGAGGAGTTCCAGGAACGCGTCGGGCAGACGGTCTACCTCTCGGCGACCCCCGGACAGTACGAGCTGTCCCGCTCCGACGGCCATGTCGAGCAGATCATCCGCCCCACCGGCCTCGTCGACCCCGAGGTCGTCGTCAAACCCACCGAGGGCCAGATCGACGACCTGGTGCACGAGATCCGGGGGCGCACCGAGAAGGACGAGCGGGTCCTCGTCACCACGCTCACCAAGAAGATGGCCGAGGATCTCACCGACTACTTCCTGGAACTGGGCATCCAGGTCCGCTATCTCCACAGCGATGTCGACACCCTGCGCCGCGTCGAACTGCTGCGCGAGCTACGGGCCGGTGAGTACGACGTCCTGGTGGGCATCAACCTCCTGCGCGAGGGTCTGGACCTCCCCGAGGTCTCCCTGGTGGCGATCCTCGACGCCGACAAGGAAGGCTTCCTGCGCTCCGGGACCTCACTGATCCAGACCATCGGCCGCGCGGCACGCAACGTGTCGGGGCAGGTCCACATGTACGCCGACAGGATCACCCCGGCGATGGCGAAGGCCATCGACGAGACCAACCGGCGCCGGGAGAAGCAGGTCGCGTACAACAAGGCGAACGGCATCGACCCCCAGCCGCTCCGCAAGAAGATCAACGACATCGTCGCGCGGATCGCCCGCGAGGACGTCGACACCGAACAGCTGCTCGGCACGGGTTACCGCCAGGGGAAGGACGGCAAGGCCGCCAAGGCCCCTGTCCCCGCCCTCGGTGGCAAGGCGGCCAGAGCCGCCAAGGCGGGAGTGAAGGAAGCCGCTCCGACCGACCGCCCCGCCGCCGAGCTCGCCCAGCAGATCGACGAGATGACGCAGCGCATGCGCGCGGCCGCCGCCGACCTGCAGTTCGAGATCGCCGCCCGGCTGCGTGACGAGGTCTCCGAGATGAAGAAGGAACTGCGGCAGATGAGAGAGGCGGGGCAGGCCTGACGGCCGGGGCGGCGCCGGGGGAGGAGGCACACCCCCGGCGCGGGCGCGCTGTGTTGCAAGACCGACACAAAGTGCCACACGGGCTGCGGCAATGTCAGTGCCGCTGCGTAAGGTGCTGCACATCCGCGGACTCCGCGGAAACAGGGGACAGTTCGAGAGGGGAAACAGCGCGTGACCGTCAACATGACCAAGGGTCAGGCCATCAGTCTGCAGAAGAACGACGGAGGCAGCCTGACCGCGGTACGCATGGGTCTCGGCTGGCAGGCTGCCCCCAGGCGCGGCCTGTTCGGATCCCGCACCCGCGAGATCGACCTCGACGCCTCCGCCGTGCTGTTCGCGGACAAGCAGCCGGTCGACGTCGTCTTCTTCCGTCACCTGGTGAGCGACGACGGCTCCGTCCGCCACACCGGTGACAACCTGGTCGGCGGCGTGGGCCAGGGCGGCGACGACGAGGCGATCCTCGTCGACCTGGCCCGGATCCCGGTCCACATCGACCAGATCGTCTTCACCGTGAACTCCTTCACGGGCCAGACCTTCCAGGAGGTGCAGAACGCGTTCTGCCGTCTGGTCGACGAGACCAACGGCCAGGAGCTCGCGCGCTACACCCTCGCGGGCGGCGGCCAGTACACGGCCCAGATCATGGCCAAGGTGCACCGCGCGGGCGCGGGATGGCAGATGACCGCCATCGGCACGCCCGCCAACGGGCGCACCTTCCAGGACCTGATGCCGGCGATCCTGCCGGTTCTCTAGCGAGCACGACGCAGCACGCGGTGAGCGACACAGGGGGAAGAAGTCGATGACGGCCGAGCTGGTCCGGGGGCAGAACCATCCGCTCCCCGAGGTCCGACTGGAGATCCGCGTCTCGGCCGGCACGCCGATCGTGGCCGGGGCCACCCTCGGCGACGAGCGCGGCCGGGTGCACGGAGTGGAGTGGGTCGCCCACCCGGGCGCGCCCACCCTGCCGGGCGTCGAGGTCCCCAGACAGGCGGCGGCCGACCACCGCCTCGCCGTGGACCTCGATGCCCTGACGCCGTCCGTGCACCGGGTGACCGTGCTGCTCGCCCTGCCGTCCGGCAGCGGCGGGCCGGCGCGGTTCGGTGCCGTCGCCGCCCCCTTCGTCGCGGTCACCGGCCTCGACGGCACCGAGGTCGCCAGCTACACCATCACCGACCTCGAGGCGGAGTCGGCGGTCATCGCCCTGGAGCTGTATCGCAGACAGGGCGCCTGGAAAGTCCGCGCGGTCGGCCAGGGGTACGCGGGCGGCCTCGCCGAGCTGCTCACCGACCAGGGGCTGGCGCAGGCCCAGCAGCTCGCCGGCAGCATCCACGAGGCCGTGGTCCAGGGCCTCGCCCGCTCCGTGGCCGCGCCTCCGCCCCGCGTTCCGGAGACGGACCGTCCCCGCCGGACGGCCGCCCCCGCGCAGGGCCCCGACCAGACCCACGGGGACGCGACACCTCAGGGCCTGCCCGGGAACACCCCACCGCAGCAAGGACATCCGCCCGCCTCCCCGTACGGCGGCACACCCCCGTACGGCTCCTCGCCCGACGCCACACTGCCCGATCACCTCTCGCCGCAGCACGGCGGCCCCGCCCCGGCCGACCCGTCCGCCGGGTCCCAGCCCGCCGCGTCCACCACCGGCGGCCCCGTCAACTACAGCCACCCCGGCCGCCAGACCACCGCGCCGCCGCCTCCGCCGCCGACCGCGCCCCCGGCCCAGCCGGGACAGCCCGCGCGGCCCGTCGCCGGTGACGCGACCGGCTGGTCCATGGAGGAGCGGCTCTACAACCAGGTGTGGGGCATGTTCGAGGACCTCGCCCGCACCACCGCCGCGTATCGCAGCGCCGTCGATTTCGCCGAGTCGCGCATGGAGCAGGAGCTGGACAGGGCCCTGTCCGACCCACGCAGCCGGATCGGCGGACAGGGCGACGCGGTGCGCGAGGCCGCCCGCGCCAAGCACGCCCAGCTCGTCGACCAGGCCCGGGAGGCCCTCGACCGCGACCTCGCCCAGCTCCGGGCCGAGGCCGATGTCGTCGAGCCCGCGCTGCCCCCGGCCTTCGCCGGCTGGGACAACCCGGTCTGGCACGGCTACCGGGTGCCGATGGAGATCCCGATGGCCCTGCGCCTGGGCGACCTCCGGCTGCCGGAGAGCGAGGACGTGCGCATACCGATGCTGGTCCGGCTGCCGCTGGAGCGCGGTCTGTGGATCGACAGCGGGCGCTCCGGCTCCCGCGACTCGCTCGTCGACTCCGACGAGCTGCGCCGCCGTGCGCTGGACACGGCGGTGGCGCTCGCCGCGCGCCTGCTCGCGGTCTACCCGCCCGGAGAGTTCACGGTGCATGTCGTCGACGCGGCCGGGGCCGGCGTGTCCGCACTGGCTCCGCTGGTGGGGGCGGGTGTCCTCGCCGGACCGCCGGCCGCCGGAGCCGCGGGCGTCTCCGACGTCCTCGGGCGGCTCACCCAGCGCGTCGACCTCGTGCAGATGGCGGTGCGCGGTGGTGCGGCCGACGCCCTGCCCCCCGGCTTCGACACGGCCGAACAGCTGCTGATCGTCAACGACTTCCCGCACGGTTTCGACGACCGCGCCGTCACCCAGCTCCGCTATCTCGCGGACGAGGGCCCGGCTTTCGGCGTCCACCTGATGATGGTCGCCGACCGGCAGGAAGCCGCCTCCTACGGGCCGTTGCTCGACCCGCTGTGGCGTTCGCTGATGCGACTCACACCCACCCCCGACGACCATCTCGCCGACCCCTGGGTCGGGCACGCCTGGACGTACGAGCCGTCGAGCATCCCGCCCGGCAGCCGGGTCATGCGCGACGTCCTCGCCCGCGTCGCGGACGCCCGCCGCTCCTGGAACCGGTGAGCCCAGCCCTGTACCAAGCCCTCGCAAAGCCGCCTGACCTGCGGTTTTGATTCTTTCTTTGCCAGGCCCTTTACCAATTCTTGGTGATTGGGGTACTCTTTTCGTGCGGAGGGGAGTACTCCCTACTTGCTGCGGCGTACCCGTCAATACGGATCAATCCTGATCCCGGGGCGTCGGCCCGGCGGCACCGGACGTTGTGGAACGTCCTGGAGGACCGGGTGGAAGAGACCTCCGGTAGCGACGACGCTGAAATTTGCCGTTACGTACTGCCGGAGGCGCAGTGGATGTTTCAACGACCCTTTGGGTCCTGACAGTTGTGGGCCTCGCCGCCCTCATCGCGGTCGACTTCTTCATCGGCCGCAAGCCCCATGAAGTGTCCATCAAGGAAGCCGGAATCTGGACGGTCGTCTGGATCGTCCTGGCCGCCCTCTTCGGACTCGGGCTGCTCGTCTTCTCCGGCGGCCAGCCGGCCGGAGAGTTCTTCGCGGGCTACATCACCGAGAAGTCCCTGAGCGTCGACAACCTCTTCGTCTTCGTCCTGATCATGGCGAAGTTCTCGGTGCCCACGCAGTACCAGCAGCGGGTGCTGCTGGTCGGCGTGCTGATCGCCCTGGTGCTCCGCGCGATATTCATCGCCGCGGGCGCGGCGATCCTCGCCAGCTTCGCCTGGGTCTTCTACATCTTCGGCGCGTTCCTGATCTACACCGCCTGGAAGCTCATCCAGGAGGCCAGGGCCGACGAGGCGGAGGAGGAGTACGAGGAGAACAAGCTCCTCAAGGCCGTCGAGAAGCGCTTCGGCGTCGCCGACCGGTACCACGGCACCAAGCTGTGGATCGAGCAGAACGGCAAGCGCGTCATGACGCCGATGCTGGTCGTGATGCTCGCCATCGGCACCACGGACATCCTCTTCGCACTGGACTCGATCCCGGCGATCTTCGGCCTGACCCAGGACCCGTACATCGTGTTCACGGCCAACGCGTTCGCGCTCATGGGCCTGCGACAGCTGTACTTCCTCATCGGCGGGCTGCTGAAGAAGCTGGTCCACCTGTCCTACGGTCTGTCGGTCATCCTCGGCTTCATCGGGGTGAAGCTGGTGCTGCATGCCCTGCACGAGTCCGGGGTACACGTCCCCGAGATCTCTATCCCCGTGTCGCTCGGCGTGATCTGCGCGGTCCTGGTCGTCACCACGATCACCAGCCTCATCGCCTCCAAGAAGCAGGTGGAGGCCGAGGCGGCGCAGGAGAAGGCCGAGGGCACCGAGAAGGACAGCATCGAGGCCTGACGCAGGGCCCGTACCGCACAGCAATCACTGATGGGGCCCCGCACGACGGTGACGCGTAACCACGGCGTCCACCGGAGTGCGGGGCCCCTTCACGTCTGAAAGGATCACCGTATGCTCGCTCGGCTCCGGTCGCTCACGACACGATGGACCGATGTCGTCCCGGTGGCCGCGGTCGTCCTGCTCGCTCTCAGCTGGGGACGTGATCTGCCCCCTGCGGCCGTCGCCCTGGTGACCCTGGTGCTCGCGGGCGCCGTACTGGCCGCCGTGCACCATGCCGAGGTCGTCGCACACCGGGTCGGGGAACCGTTCGGCTCCCTCGTCCTCGCCGTCGCCGTCACGATCATCGAGGTCGCCCTGATCGTCACCCTGATGCTCGACGGCGGTGACAAGAGCGCGACCCTCGCCCGCGACACCGTCTTCGCCGCCGTGATGATCACCTGTAACGGCATCGTGGGCATCTGTCTGCTCGTCGCCTCACTGCGCCACGGACTCGCGGTCTTCAACCCGGAGGGCACCGGCGCCGCGCTCGCCACGGTCGCGACGCTGGCCACGCTCAGCCTCGTGCTCCCGACCTTCACCACCAGCAAGCCGGGCCCGGAGTTCTCCACGGCGCAACTCACCTTCGCCGCGCTGTCCTCACTGGCTCTGTACGGCCTGTTCGTCGCGACGCAGACCGTGCGCCACCGGGACTACTTCCTGCCCATCACCCGGCTGGGCGAGGTGATCGCCGAGGACGACCACGCCGAGGCTCCGTCGGCCCGCACCGCCAAGATCAGCCTCGGCATGCTCGGTCTCGCACTCGTCGGTGTGGTCGGCCTGGCGAAGGGGGTCTCGCCCACCATCGAGTCCGGTGTCGACGCCGCGGGCCTGCCGCACGCCGTCGTGGGTGTGGTCATCGCGCTGCTGGTGCTGCTGCCCGAGACCATCGCAGCCCTGCGCGCGGCCCGCCGTGATCGCGTCCAGACCAGCCTCAACCTCGCCCTCGGCTCCGCCATGGCCAGCATCGGCCTGACCATCCCGGCCGTCGCCCTGGCCTCCGTCTGGCTCTCCGGCCCCCTCGTCCTCGGCCTCGGCGCCACCCACATGGTGCTGCTCGCCCTGACCGTCGTCGTGGCCTCGCTGACCGTCGTCCCCGGACGCGCGACACCCCTGCAGGGCGGGGTCCACCTGGTGCTGTTCGCGGCGTATCTGGAGCTGGCGGTCAACCCGTAGGCCGGTGCCGTCGCGCGGGGTGACGAGTACGGGACAGAGGTGCTCACCCCGCGGCGGCCTCCGCCTGCGCCGTCGCAGTCAGGGGCACCGGCCGGGTCTCCGGGAGCAGTGCGAAGCAGCCCAGACTCAGCACGGCGATCCCGGTCAGATACGCGCCCACGCCCCAGGGCACCCGCCCGCCCTGGGACACGGCGGTGGCCACGATCGGGGTCAGGGCACCGCCGAGCACCCCGCCGAGGTTGTAGCCGACGGCGGCGCCCGTGCAGCGCACCCGGGGTTCGTACAGCTCCGGCAGGTACGCGGCGATGACGGCGAACATCGTGACGAACGCGAGCATCGCCACGAGGAAGCCGAAGAAGATCAGCAGCGGCTCACCGGTCGCCAGCAACGCGACCATCGGGAACATCCACAGCACGGTGACACCGCAGCCGATCAGGCACATCGGGCGCCGCCCGTAGCGGTCGCCCAGCATCGCCGCCACCGGCGTCAGGGCGCCCTTCACCACCACGGCGCCCATGACACAGGTCAGCATGACCGTCCGGCTGACACCGAGCCGTTCGGTTCCGTACGCGAGGGACCAGGTCGTCACCGCGTAGAACACCGCGTACCCGATCGCGAGCGCCCCGGCCGTCAGCAGGACGAGCCGCCAGTGGCCGCGTACGACCTCGGCGAACGGCACGCGCGCGGGCTCGTCGATCCCCAGGAACTGCGGACTCTCCGTGAGCGACGACCGCAGCCACAGTCCCGCCACGGCCAGGACGCCCGCCGCCCAGAACGGCACCCGCCACCCCCAGGCGGCGAACTGGGCCTCCGTCAGAGTCGCCGACAGCGCCAGCATCACGCCGTTGGCCAGCAGGAACCCCACCGCCGGGCCGACCTGGGGAAAGCTCGACCACAGTCCGCGCCGGTCGGCCGGCGCGTGCTCCGCCGTCAGCAGCACCGCCCCGCCCCACTCCCCGCCCAGCCCGAGCCCCTGGAGGAAGCGGAGCACGAGAAGGAGGAAGGGGGCCATCACACCGATGGAGTCGAACGTGGGGACGCAGCCGACGGCCACGGTCGCGCCTCCGGTCAGCAGCAGCGAGGCGACGAGGACCGGCCGCCGCCCGCGCCGGTCCCCGATGTGCCCGAACAGCACCGAACCGAGCGGCCGCGCCACGAACCCGACCCCGAACGTGGCGAAGGCCGCGAGGGTCCCCGCCAGGGGCGAGAACGTCGGGAAGAACAGCGGCCCCAGGACGAGCGCCGCCGCCGTCCCGTAGACGAAGAAGTCGTAGAACTCGATGGCCGTCCCGGCGAGCGAGGCGGACGCGAGGCGCAGCATGGACGGCGTTTTCACGGTGCGTGCTGGTTGCATGCCGCGTCAACTACCCACGGTGACGGGCGGTTACGGGGGCGTGCGGAGGCTCGTGCGAGGTCACTGTGCCCCGGGAGGCGTCAACCGGCCTCAGTACGTCACGGTGATGCGCCGGGCGGGACCGTCCACCCGGACCACGCCCCCGTAGGGGATGACGACCTGCGGATCGGTGTGCCCGAGATCGACGTCGAAGACGATCGTGGTGTCGGGGGCGTACGTCCGCATGGCGCGCAGGACGGCCTCCCGCTGTCCGGCCGTGTAACGGGCCGCCTCGTCCGGGGTGGTGGGCCGTTCCAGGGACCACGCCTTGGGACGTCCCATCAGGAGCGCGGAGAACCGGTGGAGCAGGCCGCGTTCGCCCATGTTCCGCAGGGTGCGGAAGACCTCCTCGGCGCTGGGCAGATCCTCCGAGGTCTCCAGGAAGAGCACCCCGCCGTCGAACACGGACAGGTCGCGCGGCACCTCGCGGTCGGCCATCAGCAGCCAGCCCAGGATCTCCAGACAGCCGCCCCAACTCCGGCCCTCCACCACGCGGTCGGCGTTCACCCAGGTCCATCCGGTGCCGGGCACGGTCTCCGGCTCCGCGTCGAAGGCCGCCGGGTCGGCCCAGTCACGGTCGATGTCGTTGAAGCGTTCCGCCGGCCGCAGTTCGTAGGGCCCGGAGGTGAACAGGGCGGCGCGCAGGGATTCCGCGGTCAGCGGGTCCATGGCGACGGACCTGCCGAGCGCGGTCATGACGGTGCCGCCGTGGTATCCGACGATTCTGGTGGAGTGGAGGAAGGCCAACAGATTGGTGTTGTCGCTCAGTCCGAAGAACGGCTTGGGATTGGCCCGCAGCAACTCCCGTTCGAGCAGCGGCAGTACGGTGATCTGGTCGTCACCCCCGATCGACGTGAACACCGCCTTGATGTCCGGGTCGGCGAAGGCGGCGTGGATGTCGTCGGCCCGCTGCCGCGGTGTGGCGCCCATCTTCCGGGTCGTCGGGTACTCGACCGGTTCGAGACCGTACTCCTCGCGCAGCCGCCGCAGGCCGAGTTCGAAGGGGCGCGGGAAGAGTTCGGGCAGGCCGGCGCCGGGCGAGAGGACGGCGACACGGTCACCGGGGGAGGGCTTCGGAGGATACGCGGGCGTGGTCATGCGGGGAGGGTACGGCTTCCTGCCGCATCGTTTCACCGTGATAAACCGGGGTCGAGCAGCGGCCCCGACGGCCGCCCACCCCGAAGGACCGGAGGAACCGTGCCCCGCAGCCTGGCCCACGCCCCGATCATGATTCTCAACGGCCCCAACCTGAACCTCCTGGGGCAGCGCCAGCCCGAGATCTACGGCTCCGACACACTCGCCGACGTCGAGGCGATGTGCGCCGAGGCGGCGGCCGCGCACGGGGGCACGGTGGACTTCCGGCAGTCCAACCACGAGGGCGAACTGGTCGACTGGATCCATGAGGCACGGCTCCACCACAGCGGCATCGTCATCAACCCCGGCGCCTACTCGCACACCTCCGTGGCGATCCTCGACGCGCTCAACACCTGTGACGGGCTGCCCGTGCTGGAGGTGCACATCTCCAACATCCACCAGCGGGAGACGTTCCGGCACCACTCGTACGTCTCCCTGCGCGCCGACGGGGTCATCGCCGGCTGCGGGGTGCAGGGCTATGTGTTCGGCGTGGAGCGGGTCGCCGCGCTGGCGGGGGCGGGGAAGGCGGAGGCGTAGGGCTCCGTCGTCCGGGGGTGCGCGGTCGGGCCGGGACCGGTCCGACCGGCGAGGCGGACGGTAATGCCCGATCTCCAGGCGGCCGCCCCTTACACCCGCCCTCTACACCCGCCCCTGACACCAGCCCTCTACACCCGCCCTCTACACCCGCCCCTGACACCAGCCCTCTACACCCGCCCCTTGCACCCGCCCGTCACAGACGGCCCGCCTCCACGATCCGGCGCAGGAACTGCCGCGTGCGTTCTTCACGTGGGTCGCCGAAGACCTGCTCCGCCGTGCCGCGTTCCAGCACCACACCTCCGTCCAGGAAGCAGACCTGGTCGGCGACATCGCGTGCGAAGCCCATCTCGTGAGTGGCCAGCACCATCGTCATGCCGTCGGACTTCAGGTCGCGGACGACGTTCAGGACCTCGCCCACCAGCTCCGGGTCGAGGGCAGCGGTGATCTCGTCGAGCAGCAGCAGCCGGGGGCGTACGGCCAGGGCGCGCACGATCGCGACGCGCTGCTGCTGACCTCCGCTGAGCCGGTCGGGATACGCGCCCGCCTTCCCGTTCAGCCCGAGCCGGTCCAGGAGCCCATGGGCCCGTTCCTCGGCGTCCGCACGGCCCACGCCGTGCACCCGGCGCGGGGCGAGGGTGATGTTGTCCAGCACCGTCATGTGCGGGAACAGGTTGTACGACTGGAAGACCACGCCGATGCGGCGGCGTACCGCGTCCTGGTCGGCGCGCGGGTCGGTGATCTCCTCGCCGTCCAGCCAGATCGCCCCGTCGTCGATGTCCTCCAGGAGGTTGGCGCAGCGCAGCAGGGTCGACTTACCGGAACCGGAGGCGCCGATCAGCGCGGTGACGGTGTGCGGGGCGACCTCCAGGTCGACGTCGCGCAGCACGACCGAGCCGCCGAAGGTCTTGCGCACGGACTCCATCCGCAGCACGGGAGACGCCTCGGGGGCGTGCGCGGTCTGTCGGGTGTCGCTCATGTCGTCCCTCCCTGCGCCCGCTGCCGGTCCATCCGGGCCGTGACCCAGTCGGTGAAGCGGGTCATGGGGATGGTCAGGGCGACGAAGACCAGTCCCGCGACGATGTACGGCGTGTAGTTGAGGCTGCGGCCCACGATGATGTCGGCGGCGCGTACGGCGTCGATCGCGCCGCCGATGGAGACCAGCCCGGTGTCCTTCTGCAGCGACACCAGGTCGTTGAGGAGGGGCGGCACCTGGCGGCGTACCGCCTGGGGGAGCACCACGTGCCGCAGTGCCTGCCGGTTGGTGAGGCCCAGCGAGCGGGCCGCCGCACGCTGCGAGGGGTGCACGGACTCGATGCCGGCCCGGAACACCTCGGCGACGTACGCCGAATACGTGAGCGTCAGCGCGGTGCCGCCGAGCAGCACCGGATCGACGGTCACGCCCTGGAGCCTGAGCGCCGGGACGCCCAGCACCACGATCATCAGGTTGATGATCAGCGGCAGACCGCGGAAGAAGTCGGTGTACGCGGCGGCGAGCGCCCGCAGGGGGAAGAACACCGGGCCGCGCAGGGTGCGGGCGACGGCGATCAGCATGCCGAGGACCAGGACGGCGACGCCGCAGACCAGCAGCAGCCGGACGTTGAGCCACAACCCTTCGAGCACCTTCGGGAACGCCTCGCGCGCGTACTCGGCGCTGAAGAACGTCTCCTTGGTGCGCGCCCAACCGGGAGCGTTGACCACGACCAGATAGAGAACGACGGCCGTGGCCAGGGTCGACAGGGCGGCTATGCCGGTGGCGCGGCGGGCCCGGTCGCGCTTGTAGCGCTCCCGGTCGAGTCGTCGCGGTGAGGGGACGTAGCCGTCGTCCTCGCCGGGCATGCCGTCGTCGTCGGCGTCCCCCTGCCCGGACTCCTGCTTGACGACCGTCACTTGAGCACCGGGGCGTCGACGGCTTCGGACAGCCACTGCCGCTCGATCTTCGCCAGCGTGCCGTCCTCGCGCAGCGCGTCCACGGCGGACGTCACGCAGGACGTGAGGGCACTGCCCTTGTCGAGGACGAGCCCGAACTGCTCGGGGGTGCCGCCCTGGTTCTCGAACTGGCCGACGATCTTCGCGTCCGTCACCTCGGCGGCCGTGATGTAGAACGCGGTCGGCAGGTCGACCACGATGGCGTCGATCTGGCCGTTCTTCAGAGCGGACTTGGCCTGGTCGTTCTTCGCGTACGCGGCGGCGTCCCGGGCCGGCTTCACCACGTCGTCGATGTAGTTGAGGCTGGTGGTGCCGACCTGGGCGCCCAGGTGCAGTTTCCTGAGGTCCGCGATGCTCGTGGCCTTCGCGGCAGCGGAGCCCTTCAGCGCCACGACGGCCTGGCGCACGTCGTAGTAGCCCGACGAGAAGTCCACGGCCTTCTTGCGCTCGTCGCTGATCGAGACCTGGTTGATGTCGAAGTCGAAGGTCTTCTCCCCCGGCGCGAACGCCTTGTTGAAGGGCACGCTCTGCCAGACGACGTCTGCCTTCGCGTAGCCGAGCTGCTCGGCCACGGCGTACGCGACCGCCGACTCGAAGCCCTTGCCGTTCTTCGGGTCGTCGTTCGTGAACCAGGGTTCGTAGGCCGGTTCGTCGGTGGCGACGGTCAGTTTGCCGGAGGTCTTCGTGTCCAACCCGCCCTTGGCGCAGGACGCCCCGGACGCCGAGGCGGAGGCCGAGCCGGAGGCATTTTCCTCCGGCTGCGGGGCACAGCCCACCGCGACGGTGGCGAGCAGGGCGGCTATGGCGGCGGAGACGGCACGGCGCGGGGAGCGCGCGGCTCGCGGGACAGGAAGCATGGCGTGAGATTGACAGCGCGACGTCCTGTTTGTCGAGGTCACGTGGGTAACTGTCCGCATTCTGGGAACGTGTGTTGCATTCCTGTGAATGCTGGGCGGGGCCGCCGGCCGAGGGCGGGGATGGGTGGCCGGCGGCCCATCCGCGCGGGAGCCGTCATCCCGTGCGGACCTGCTTCCAGTGGACTACGCCACGGCGTACGCCGGGAGCGCGCGCGGGACGTCGGAGTGTGCGTTCGATTCACACGGGGCGCGCGCGGGCGAACTCGCGCCCCCTGTCGGCCGCCTCACCAACTGTCTTACAGCACAGGCCAGTTCACCATCCCCGCGCGTGCCGCTCCGACGGGTGCGGGCGCTTCGCGCCGTGGAGCCGACCGGCGAACGCCTCCGGGTCCTTGCGGGTGTTGCCCACGCGGACGTCGAAGTCGGGCGTCGCGGTCACTGCTCGGCCGCCTCTCGGGCGATCTCGTCGAACACATCGCCTCGGACAGCGCCTTCGCGGCCGACAGCGGGCGCACCATCACCGTGAAGTCGTCGATCTTTCCGTGCTCGTCGAAGTGCAGGAAGTCGCAGCTCGCGAAGGGGTTCGACGCGACGGTCGCCAACTTCTGGATGACGACACCTCAGCAGCTCTACAGAGAGCTGGAGTGCATGGAGACCGGGGGGTTGATCACGGCCCGGGTCGTCGAGCAGGAGCGTCGCCCCGACAAACGACTGTTCTCGTCGACGGAAGCCGGGCGGCGGGCTGTGCGCGCCTGCACGGCGGCGTCTCCGAGCCGGCCCGTGGTCATCCGGGACGAGTTGCCGGTCAAGGTGCGATGCGCGGACGCGGGGGACATCGAGGCGGTGCGGGCGGCCGTCGCCGAGCGCATGGAATGGGCCACGGCCAAGCCGGCCCGCTACGAAAAAATCCGCCGGCGTCTGCTCGCCGGGCGCTCGGAGGAGGCTTGCTTCACCGAGGCCGAGCGCATCGGTCCGTACCTCACCCAGCTGCGCGGGATGGCGTTCGAGCGGGAGAACCTCGCCTGGGGAGACGTGGCGCTGCGTCGACTCGAACAGCGTGCGGCCGCTGATACTCCGTAGAGTGACCGGATGGGGTGCGTCTACCGGTCCGCCCGGCCGACGGTGACCCGTCCCTGGGCGGTCCCACGCAGATCAGCCGATCACCAGCCGCGGGCTCGCCACTCAGCCAGGTGCGGCCTCTCGGCCCCGAGTGTCGTGTCGTTCCCGTGGCCCGGATAGATCCACGTCTCGTCAGGCAACGGGCCGAACACCTTCTCCTCCAGCCCGTCCATCAGACTCGTGAACTCCACCGGGTCCGTTGTCCTGCCGGGACCCCCCGGGAAGAGGCAGTCCCCGGTGAACACATGCGGATGCCCGTGCGGGTCGTCGTAGACCAGGGCGATCGAACCCGGCGTGTGGCCCACCAGGTGGCGCGCGGTGAGCTCCACGCGTCCGACCCGGATCGTGTCGCCGTCGCCGACGGGTACGTCGGTCGCCACCGGGATGCCCTCGGCGTCGTCCCGGCCCGCGTACGTACGGGCGCCGGTGGCCGCCACGACCTCGGCGAGCGCCTGCCAGTGGTCCCCGTGCCGATGCGTCGTGACGACCGAGGCGATCCCGTCGTCCCCGATCAGGGTGAGCAGGGTTCCGGCGTCGTTGGCGGCGTCGATCAGCATCTGCTCGTCGGTGGCGCGGCAGCGCAGCAGGTACGCGTTGTTGTCCATCGGGCCGACGGCGACCTTGGAGATCATCACGTCCCGCAGCTCGTGCACATCCGCAGGGCCGCCGACCTTCACCGCTCCGCTGTACGTCATGGTGGCAGCCTATAGCGGGGGCAGCGGCGGGAGGGCCCCTCCTTCGGCGCGCAGCGCGGTACCGTCGCGGCGGCCCGCGAGCCAGCCCAGGAGGGCCGGCGCGGTGCCGGTCACCGTCACCCCGGAACCGGAAGCGGCGCTACCGGTGGTCCACGCGTGCGTGCCGTCCGTCAGGCGGGTGTGCGGCACATCGGGATGCCCCACGAAGCGGTCGACGAGGAAGCCGATCTCCCGCTCAACGAACTCCCGCGGAAGATCCTCCAGCTCGTACCCGATGCCGAGGTCCACGTGATGGAGCTCCACCTCGATCCAGCGCCGGAAGGGCAACCGGGACGCGGAGTCCGTGACCCCGTTGCGCAGCTCGATCGTGCGGGCCGGGTCCGCAGGGAGCGAGGCGGCCTCCTGGAACCGGTCCGCGCTGTCACGCACGTCGGCGAGCTGCGCCTTCAGTGGCCGCGGCGCGTCCCGCGCGATGTCGAGGTCCCGGGCCTCCCCGGAGGCGTACATGGGGCGCCCTTCGAGCGCGTTCACCAGCGCGTCCGCGTTGCGGGCGAGATGGGCGAGGACGTGACCCCGGCTCCAGCCGGGCAGTCGTGACGCGTCGGTCACAGCGGCGTCGTCCAGCCGGGCGGCTGCGGTGAGGAGCCGGTCCGTCGCTTCTCGTACAGAGGCCAGGTCACGTGCGTGATCCATCATGCCGCCGACCCTAACCCCGCCACACCTTCGGGTGAAGCGGTCCGGCCACGCCCGTAAATCGAATGCGCGTGCTATATGGTCGGGTGCGGCGTCGGGCATGCTGGAAGGCCCGGGATTGTTCTGGAACGGGGAAACAGGACCGGCGTTGTCAGTGGCTCCCCCTAGTCTGTGAAGACGGGGGCTCCGGCCCCTGTCATTCACTCAAGAAAGGTGCGGACCGGCGTGGCCGACCGTCTCATCGTCCGTGGCGCGCGCGAGCACAACCTGAAGAACGTCTCGCTCGACCTGCCACGCGACTCGCTCATCGTCTTCACGGGCCTGTCGGGGTCGGGCAAGTCCTCGCTGGCCTTCGACACGATCTTCGCCGAGGGGCAGCGCCGGTACGTCGAGTCGCTCTCCTCCTACGCCCGGCAGTTCCTCGGGCAGATGGACAAACCGGACGTCGACTTCATCGAGGGTCTGTCCCCGGCGGTCTCCATCGACCAGAAGTCGACCTCGCGCAACCCGCGCTCGACGGTCGGCACGATCACCGAGGTCTACGACTACCTGCGGCTGCTCTTCGCGCGCATCGGCAAGCCGCACTGTCCCGAGTGCGGCCGCCCGATCTCCCGCCAGTCGCCGCAGGCCATCGTCGACCGGGTGCTGGAGCTTCCCGAGGGCAGCCGCTTCCAGGTCCTCTCACCGCTGGTGCGCGAGCGCAAGGGTGAGTTCGTCGACCTCTTCGCGGACCTCCAGACCAAGGGGTACAGCCGCGCGCGGGTGGACGGCGAGACCGTCCAGCTCTCCAACCCGCCCACACTGAAGAAGCAGGAGAAGCACACCATCGAGGTGGTCGTCGACCGCCTGACGGTGAAGGACTCCGCCAAGCGCCGCCTCACCGACTCCGTGGAAACCGCCCTCGGCCTCTCCGGCGGCATGGTCGTGCTCGACTTCGTCGACCTCCCCGAGGACGACCCCGAGCGCGAGCGCATGTTCTCGGAGCACCTGTACTGCCCGTACGACGACCTGTCCTTCGAGGAGCTGGAGCCCCGCTCCTTCTCCTTCAACTCGCCCTTCGGCGCCTGCCCCGACTGCTCCGGCATCGGCACGCGCATGGAGGTCGACCCCGAGCTGATCGTCCCCGACGAGGACAAGTCGCTCGACGAGGGCGCCATCCACCCCTGGTCCCACGGCCACACCAAGGACTACTTCGGCCGCCTCATCGGAGCCCTCGCGGACGCGTTGGGATTCCGGACCGACATCCCCTTCGCCGGACTCCCGCAGCGCGCGAGGAAGGCCCTGCTGTACGGCCACAAGACGCAGATCGAGGTGCGCTACCGCAACCGGTACGGGCGCGAGCGGGTCTACACGACAGCCTTCGAGGGTGCCGTCCCCTTCGTGAAGCGACGCCACGGCGAGGCCGAGAGCGACGCCAGCCGTGAGCGCTTCGAGGGCTACATGCGCGAGGTGCCCTGCCCCACCTGCGAGGGCACCCGACTGAAGCCGATCGTCCTCGCGGTCACGGTCATGGAGAAGTCGATCGCCGAGGTCGCCGCCATGTCCATCAGCGACTGCGCCGACTTCCTGGGCGAGCTGAAGCTCAACACCCGCGACAAGAAGATCGCCGAGCGCGTCCTGAAGGAGGTCAACGAACGGCTGAGGTTCCTGGTCGACGTCGGCCTCGACTACCTCTCGCTGAACCGCGCGGCCGGCACGCTCTCCGGTGGCGAGGCCCAGCGCATCCGTCTGGCCACCCAGATCGGCTCCGGTCTCGTCGGCGTCCTCTACGTCCTCGACGAGCCCTCCATCGGTCTGCACCAGCGCGACAACCACCGGCTCATCGAGACCCTGGTCCGGCTGCGCGACATGGGCAACACGCTCATCGTCGTCGAGCACGACGAGGACACCATCAAGATGGCCGACTGGATCGTCGACATCGGTCCCGGCGCGGGCGAGCACGGCGGCAACGTCGTGCACAGCGGCTCCCTGAAGGAGCTGCTCGACAACGCGGAGTCGCAGACCGGGCAGTACCTCTCGGGCCGGAAGGCCATCCCGCTGCCCGACATCCGCCGCCCGCTCGACCCGAGCCGCCGGCTCACCGTGCACGGCGCCCGGGAGAACAACCTCCAGGACATCGACGTCTCGTTCCCCCTGGGCGTCTTCACGGCCGTCACCGGTGTGTCCGGCTCCGGCAAGTCCACGCTGGTCAACGACATCCTGTACACGCACCTGGCCCGCGAGCTGAACGGCGCCAGGAACGTGCCCGGCCGGCACACGCGCGTGGACGGCGACGACCTGGTCGACAAGGTCGTGCACGTCGACCAGTCGCCCATCGGCCGTACGCCCCGGTCCAACCCGGCGACGTACACCGGCGTCTTCGACCACGTCCGCAAGCTGTTCGCCGAGACCACCGAGGCGAAGGTCCGTGGCTATCTGCCCGGCCGCTTCTCCTTCAACGTCAAGGGCGGCCGCTGCGAGAACTGCGCGGGCGACGGCACCATCAAGATCGAGATGAACTTCCTCCCGGACGTCTACGTCCCGTGCGAGGTCTGCCACGGCGCCCGGTACAACCGGGAGACCCTGGAGGTCCACTACAAGGGCAAGTCCATCGCCGACGTACTGAACATGCCGATCGAGGAGGCCACGGACTTCTTCGAGGCCGTCCCCGCGATCGCACGTCACCTCAGGACGCTGAAGGACGTCGGCCTCGGCTACGTCCGCCTCGGGCAGTCCGCGACCACGTTGTCCGGCGGTGAGGCGCAGCGCGTCAAGCTCGCCAGCGAGCTGCAGCGCCGTTCCACCGGACGCACGGTCTACGTCCTGGACGAGCCGACCACCGGACTGCACTTCGAGGACATCAGCAAGCTCCTCAAGGTGCTCTCGGGCCTGGTCGACAAGGGCAACACGGTCATCGTCATCGAGCACAACCTCGACGTCATCAAGACCGCCGACTGGGTCGTGGACATGGGACCCGAGGGCGGCGCCGGCGGTGGCCTCGTGATCGCCGAGGGCACGCCCGAGGAGGTCGCCGGGGTGCCGGCCAGCCACACGGGCAAGTTCCTGCGGGAGATCCTGGGCGCCGACCGGATCAGCGACGCGGCCCAGGTGAAGGCCCCGCGCAAGGCCGCGGCCAAGCGGACGGTCGCCGCCGGGGCGCCCGCGAAGAAGACGGCGACGGCCCGGACGGCCACGGCGGCCACCGCCAAGAAGGCCGCCCCCGCCAAGAAGGCCGCCACCGCCACGAAGAAGGCGGCCACGGCCGCCAAGAAGGCCGCCCCCGCCAAGAGGACCACGCGGGCCCGCGAGGAGTGAGGCGCGTCCGCGGCGCCTGACCGACAGGTCCGCCGAAATCCGGAAAAGTGCGGTGGCCCGCGGGAACTCCCCGCGGGCCACCGCACGTTCTTCCCTCAACCGCCCTGGCCCTGTGGCCGGTCAGCCCTCCCGCACCTCGGGCGCCCGGTCCGGTGCGGTGGTGCGAGGGCGCCTCCCAGCAGCTGCACACCCTGTACGTTCGACGGGTGAGCGACAACGAGTTGGCCGCCTTCCTGCGCAGCCGCCGCGAGGCCATGACCCCGGCCGAGGCGGGACTGCCCGCCGGCCCCCGCCGCCACGCACCCGGCCTGCGCCGCGCCGAGCTGGCCACCCTCGCCGGGATCAGCGTCGAGTACCTCACCCGGCTGGAACAGGGCCGCGACCACACCCCCACCTCTCAAGTGCTCGGCGCCCTCGCGGACGCGCTGTGCCTGCCCGTGCCGGACCGGGTCCTGCTGCGCCGACTGGCCAGGGAGACCGGCGACGACAGGACGGTCCGCCCGGCGGCCGCTCCACCGGCCCGGACCGTACGCCCCACCGTCCGGGCCCTCCTCGACCGGCTGGAGCCCACCCCGGCCGTGCTCCTCAACTGGCTCGGCGACATCGTGGCCCACACCTCCGGCTACGAGCGCCTCGCCCGCCCGCTCGGTCTGCTCGACGGCGACCCGCCCAACGTCACGCGGTATCTGTTCACCGACGAGCGGGCCCGCACGGTGTATCCGGGCTGGGAGCGGCTCGCCGACGAACAGGTCGCCCATCTGCGCCACGAGGCCCCGCCGCACGACCCGTATGTCGCCGCCCTGACCGACGAGTTGACGGTCACCGCGGGAGCCAGGTTCACCTTGCGGCTGAAGGGCGTACCGGCCATGCCGATGCGCAACGGCACGGATCTCGTCGAGCATCCGCAGGCGGGACGGCTGCGCCTGGCGTACGAGACGCTCGCGCTGCCGGACGACGGGCAGCGCCTCGTGGTCCATCTCCCGGCCGACAAGGCCACGGCCACCGCCCTCGAACTCCTCGACAGCCGTGAGCCGGGGGCGCTGCGCGCGGTCGGCGGCTGACCACGCGAACGTTTCAGAGCCCGCGGGCACCGCGGGCGAAAACGCCGACCGGCCCGGACAGGACACCCTCGCGCGAAGGGCAGGGCCCTAGACCTCGCCCACCTCCGCCGCGTACGGCGGCTCGGCGCCCGCCCGGGAGCAGGTGATCGCCGCCGCGCGGGCGGCGAAGCGGAGCAAGCGGGTCCACTCGTCGGTGCCGAGGGCGGTGAGAGCCCCGGCGGAGAGGGCGTCCCGCGTCGACAGGCCGTGGAGGAGGGCCGCGTTGACCGTGTCGCCGGCGCCGATGGTGTCCACGACGTCGACCTTCTCGCCCGGTACGGAGTGTTCCTCGCCGGCGCGGGTGTGGACGGTCAGGCCGTCACCGCCGCGGGTGACCACGACCGCGGCGGGTCCGGAGTCCAGCCACCGGCGCGGGGTGCCGCCCAGCCACCGCGCGTCCTCCTCGGAGAGCTTGAGCAGCGACACCGAGGGCAGCCAGCTTTTGAAGCGGGCCCGGTAGGCGTCCGCGTCGGGAATCAGCCCCGCCCGGATGTTGGGGTCGAGGGCGGTGAACACACCCCGGGCGGCGGTGGCGTGCAGCAGCTTCTCGTAGGCGCTCGCGCCGGGCTCCAGGACGAGTGAGCAGGTCCCGAAGGAGACGGCCCGGGTGCCCGGGGGCAGCCGGTCGGGGGTCTCGAACAGGCGGTCGGCGCTGCCCTCGACGTAGAAGGAGTACCGGGCGGAGCCGCCCTCGCCGATCGAGGCCAGGGCGAGGGTCGTCGGTTCGGGCCCGCGCTGCACGGACGTCACCTCCACGCCCGCGGCGCGCAGGCCGTCCAGCAGGGCCTCGCCGTAGGCGTCGTGGGACACCCGCGAGCAGAAGGCGGTGGGGGAGCCGAGACGGCCGAGCGCCACGGCCGTGTTGTAGGGGCCGCCGCCGCGCGCCGGCCGCAGATCCACGAGCGCGCCCGCACCCTGCGGGACCAGGTCGATCAGGGCTTCACCGGCGACGACGATCACGAGGCGGATCCTTTCTCGGGGGCTGTCGGCCGGAAAGTATCGCAAAGGCGTGCGCACCATGACGGACGGTCGTCCCGGCGCGGGCCCCGTGCCTCCCGGCCGTCACTCCCAGTCCCAGCCGATGCCCACGACCCCCGTCCGCACGCGTGGTTCGACGAGGTGGACCGAGCGGTGCGGGCCACTCAGAGGAAGGATCTGCCGGCCGCCGCGGGGGGCCGCGGGGGAGTGCTGGCTGAAGCGGTGGCAGCGCAGGGGCAGGGCGCGTTCGTCGAAGCGGACCTGGAGGGCGTACTGGCCGCCCGGGGAGCGGAAGCCACGGACGTACTCGGTGCACACACCGGCCGTGCCGTCGTCGAAGCCGTAACGGAAGAGGTAGGTGTCACCGCTGCGCAGCCGGGTGTCGAAGAGGAGTTCGGCGACGAGGACGCCGGTCTCCCGGTCCCACCGCACCCTGCCGCTGCGGCAGTTCTCCAGGGCGCGGACGGCCATCCGCTCCGGCGCGCAGCCCGGGTCGCCGTGATGGACGGCCACATAGCGGTCCACGCCGTCCTTGTGGGCGCGCACGATGTGCTGGGACTCGCGGCCCAGCAGCTCGCGACCCGCGCCGACCCGGACCCGCTCGTGATGGCCGACGGTGTGGACACCGCCGTCGAGCGGCACCCGCAGTTCGCCGAGGAGGCGCTCCAGGACGTCGGAGGCCTCCACGACCGAGCGGTACGAGCGGCCGGCGGGGCGCTCCGGGCCGGGGTGGTCGTCGGCCCGGGCGAGCAGCCGGATCAGGGACTCGTCCGGGAGCTGGAGGATCTCCTCCAGGGCCCGCACGGCCCGCAGGGACTCGGGACGCTGGGGACGCCGGGCGCCCTGCTGCCAGTAACTGAGACTGGTGACACCGACCTTGACCCCGTAGCGCGAGAGGTGGTGCTGCACGCGCTGCAGCGGCAGGCCACGGGCGGCGATCGCGGCGCGCAGCGCGACATGGAAGGGGCCGCCCCGCAGGACCGACTCCAACTCCGCCGTGGCGACGTCCGTGACCGTCGCGACGTCCGCGTGCTCTGTGGCGTGCCGCATGCAGAGACCTTTCTGTAGAAGAGAGCGCGACGGGTGGTCGGACCACGCGGGCCGAGGGGGCGTCCAGCGGATTCTCGGGGCCCGCGGGCCCGCGGGCCCCCGGCCCCCGCGGCCTGTCGGCGGCCGCCCGTCCGTCGGCGGCCGCCCGTCCGTCGGCGGCCGCCCGTCCGTCGCCGGCCGTCCGTCCGCACCCCCGTGCATACCTCCGTCCGCACCCCACGTGCGTACCTCTGTCCGCACCTCCGTCCGCGCATCCGTCCGTCCGCGCATCCGTAGGGAGGGCTCCATGCCCCGAGTTCCCCCGCATTGAAGCGTGTTGACCAGGTCCCGACAACACCTGATGCGTCACATGGCCGGACACCGTCGGCAAGATCCTCAACGCGCCAGGGGCCTCTGATCAGGCCCCAGCAGGTCCCGTAGCGCTCGCCCCGAGAGGTTCGACTTGTGCAGAAATCCCCGGGCGGGACTGGCGGCGACGAGTTCCTCGACGTCGTCCAGCGGGTGCGTGGAGGTCAGGATGATGACGGACGCGGCGGTGCGCGCGAGCCTCGGCGCGAGCTCCAGACCGCTCTCGCCGTCGAGGTCGATGTCCAGCAGGACGAGATCAGGGGCCAGTTCCAGGGCCCGTGCCAGCGCCTCCGCGCCTGTGCGGGCCACACCGACGACGCGGATCCCGTCGCGCTCCAGCAGCGTACGGGCAGCCTCCAGGAACCGGGCGCTGTCATCGACGAGGAGACAGCGCGTGGACATGCGCACAGCCTCCCAAGGCGGTCATGGACGCACATTCCGGCTAGCGGGAAAGAGTGGGCCCCGCCGCGCACCCTCAGGTGGAATGTGCCCACGTCCTGTGCCGTGACGACGGGTTCACTCTCACCCAGGGAATCGGGCGCGACACGAGGAGTAGCATGTCGCTGCCCTGGGGGCCGTACCCTCCGGTCAAGTGGGAGTGTGCGATGCAGAAACAGCGCCGGGACCTCGGGATACGTCCCGTCCGCCGTGCCCTGTTGTCGGGTTCGGCGGCGGCCGTCCTGCTCCTCGCCGGATGCAGCGGCGGTGACGGCGGCGGCCGGGTGGACGAGGAGGGCAAGGCGGCGGCCGACACGACCTGCGACGGACGGATCGAGGGCACCGCCCACATCACGATGTGGTTCCACGCCGGGCAGAGCGGAGAACAGAGCACGCTCAAGAGCCAGGTCAGGGAGTTCAACAGGTCCCAACGGCAGGTGCGGGTCGAACTGGTCACCCTGCCCGAACAGCGCCCGTACAACGAACTCGTCCTGTCCGCGGCGGCCAGCGGCGACCTGCCCGACCTGCTCGACTTCGACGGCCCGAACCTCTACAGCTACGCCTGGTCCGGCACCCTCAAGCCGATCGACTCCTGCGTACCCGCGAGGAGCCGCGAGGACCTGCTCCCCTCCATCCGCGAACAGGGCACGTACGACGACCGGTTGTGGGGCGTCGGCACGTTCGACTCCGGACTCGGCCTGTACGTACGGCCTTCGGTGCTCAGGAAGGCGGGCGTGCGCGTCCCGAAGGGCGTCGACGACGCCTGGACCGCCGACGAACTGACGCGGATCCTGCGCAAACTGCGCGCGCAGGGCTACGAGGCGCCGCTCGACCTGAACTTCACCGACTCGAAGCTCGCCGACGAGTGGAACACCTACGCCTTCGCACCGGCCGTGTGGTCGGCGGGCGGCGACCTCATCGACCCCGAGGAGTTCCGCACGGCCGACGGATTCCTCAACGGCCCGGAGGCCGTCGAGGCACTCACCACCATGCAGAGCTGGGTGAAGGAGGGCTATGTCGACAGGGACGAGAAGAAGGACAGGAGCGCGTTCGTGAAGGGCCGCAGCCCCATCTCCTGGATGGGGCACTGGAAGTACGGGGAGTTCAGCAAGGCCTACCCGGGCGACGTGGCGATCGTGCCGCTGCCCGACTTCGGCACGGGTACCGTCACCGGCATGGGCTCCTGGCAGTGGGGCATCCCCTCGGGGGGCGCCGACGGCGACGCGGTGTGGCGTTTCCTGGAGTATCTGCTGCGGCCCGAGCAGGTGGCGAGGATGAGCGAGGCCAACGGCGCGATCCCGGCGACGGAAGGGGGCGTGAAGCTGTCCCCGATG
The DNA here is from genome assembly GCF_053593335.1 of Streptomyces sp. NPDC002324. Classification (NCBI taxonomy): domain Bacteria; kingdom Bacillati; phylum Actinomycetota; class Actinomycetes; order Kitasatosporales; family Streptomycetaceae; genus Streptomyces; species Streptomyces sp. NPDC002324. The sequence goes on along the minus strand of NZ_JBSFCF010000012.1, from coordinate 64,743 downwards.
TACGACGAGGACGGCGCGGAGCGGCTGTTCATCGAGCAGCTGCGCAGCGGCGCCGCCCGGCCGCGGCCGCAGACCCCGGCGTACCCGGCGGTCACCGTCGCGTTCTCGCGGGCGGTCGCCGACATCGTCTTCTCCGGAGCACCCGTCGAGAAGACGCTGGACAAGGCGGTCGAGAGCATCGACCAGGACCTCGCGGCCCACGACGGATACCCGAAGAGCGGACCATGACCCGAGCCGCCGGACCCCGGCGCAGCACGCCCCGCGCGGCGGGCCGGCGCAGCACGGTGCGGCCGGCCCGGCGGGGTCCGGCGGCGCTCCTGCTCTGCATGGCCCTGCTGCTCGCGGGCTGCGAGGCGGGCGGGGACGGCGACGAGAACATCCGGCGGGCCTCCGACGTGACCTGCGACGGGCGGATCGACGCCCCCGCGCAGATCACCATGTGGTACCACCGGCCCTCGGCACGCGGCGAACTGGAGGCCCTGCGCGCCCAGGTGCGGGCCTTCAACACCGCCCAGGACGACGTGACCGTCCGGCTCGTCCACCATCCGAAGGGCGACCACGACGACCTGGTCCGCGAGGCGGCCGCCGACGGCGAACTGCCGGACCTGCTCGACTTCGACGCCCCGAAACTGTTCAGCCACGCCTGGGCCGGCGACCTCCGGCCGATCGACTCCTGCGTCCCGAAGTCCCTGCGCACCGACCTGTTGCCGTCCGTCCTCGAACAGGGCACCTATCGCGGCAGGCTGTGGGGCCTCGGCACGTTCGACTCCGGACTCGGCCTGTACGTACGGCCGTCGGTGCTGAAGAAGGCGGGCGTACGCATCCCGCGGGGCGTCGGCGACGCCTGGACCGCCGACGAGTTCACCGGCATCCTGAAGAAGCTGCGCGCCCACGGCCACGAGCGGCCGCTGGACCTCCAGCTGCAGTGGGCCGACACCGAGTGGGGGACGTACGGCTTCGCACCGGCGCTGTGGTCGGCGGGCGGCGACCTGATCGACCGCTCCACCTATCGAACGGCCGACGGTGTGCTCAACGGGCCGCGGTCGGTCCAGGCGCTGACCACGCTGCAGGGCTGGGTGAAGACGGGCTACGTGGACGAGAACAAGGACTTCGAGGCCTTCCAGAAGGGCAGAACCCCGGTGTCCTGGGCCGGTCACTGGTCGTACGGGCGCTACACCGAGGCCCACCCGGGCGACGTGGCGATCGTGGCGCTGCCCGACTTCGGCACGGGCAGCGCCACCGGCATGGGCTCCTGGCAGTGGGGCATCCCCGCGGGCCCGGCGGACGGCGACGCCGTGTGGCGGTTCCTGGACTTCCTGCTGCGCCCCGAGGAGATCCTGCGGATGACCGAGGCCAACGGGGCGATTCCCGCCACCGGAACCGCGATCGAGCGGACCGACGCCTTCGCCGAGGGCGGCCGCGCACGCCTCTACATAGAACAACTGCGCGCCGGGACCGCGCGTCCCCGGCCGCAGACCCCCGCCTATCCGGCGATCACCGAGGCCTTCTCCCACGCCTTCGCGAAGATCATGCGGGGAGGGGCCGTGCGCCCCGCGCTGGACGAGGCGGTGCGGGCCGTCGACCAGGATCTGGCGGACCACGGGCACTACCCCCCGACCGGACCGTGAGGCCCGGCCGTGCTCCGCCCACCGTCCCACGGACGTACCCCCGCCCCGCGCCCCACCGAGGTCCGCCGGACCGCCACGGGCGCGAGCACCGTCCCGTTCCTGGCGCGGTTGCGCGTCGGCCCCAAGCTGATGCTGCTCGTCCTGCTGCCGGTCACCGTCCTGCTGTCCTTCACGGCGTTCACCGCCATGACCCAGTGGGAGGAGGCGCGGACGCTGCGCGACTTCGACACCGCGATCGAGGTCTCGTTCGCGACCAGCGAGGTCGGAGGCGCCGTGGCCCGTGAGCGGATCGCCGCGGTCGAGGCCCGGCTGGATGCCGGACCGGACACCCTGCGCGCCCGGTCGCAGGCCGAGCGGGTCACCGACGACGCCCTGCGGCACGCCTTCGGGGAAGCCGTGGACCGGCAGGTGGGGTCCGACGTCGCCGGGGTCCTCGACTCCGTACGCCGCCAACTGCACGCACTGCGGGTCCAGACCGGCACCGGCTCGCTGGACGCCCGGACCCTGACCCAGCGGTACGAGGTGATCCAGAACAGGGTGCTCGACACGGTCGCCGGCCTCGAAGCCGGGCGCCCCACCAGGTCCGCGGGCCGCGCGGCCGACGCCCACATGGCGATGCTGCGGGCCGTCGCCGCCACCGAGAGCGAACGCGCGGAACTCGCCATCCTCTTCCACACACCCGGGGAGCGGCGCACCACCGCCGCCGCCGGCCGCTGGACCGAACTGGAGAAGTCCCAGCTCAGAAGGTTTCGGCTGACCGCCTCGGACGGACTGAACGCCGAACTGCACACCGTGATCTTTCAGGCCCCCGGACGCGAGGTCCGCACGGTCCGCGACCTGCTCGCCGCCGACACCGACCCCCGGCCCGCCGACTGGCCCTCGTACGACAGCTGGCTCGACGACTCCGCGCGCTACGTCGACGCCCTGCGCGGCATCCAGGTCCGCGCCGCCCGCGAACTCGACGACACCGCCCACCGCGATCTGCGCGCCATACGGGCCCGGGCCCTGACCGAACTGGGCATCTCCCTCGCCGTGCTGGCCTTCGTCACCCTGCTCGCGCTGGCCCTGCGCCGCTCGATCACCCGCCCTCTCGGCGAGGTCTCCGAGGGCGCCCGCGCCCTGTCGGAGGGCGACCTCTCGTACGACATCCACTACACCGGACGCGACGAACTCGGGGACGTCGCCGACACGTTCCGCGAGCTGCGGGTGACCAGCGGACGGCTGGCCGGCGAGATCCGGGCCATGAACACCGCGATCGACGCGGGCCGGCTCTGCCACCGGGCGGACGTCGACTCCTTCGACGGCACGTGGGCCCAGCTGCTGGGCGGCATGAACGGCACCATGGCGTCCTTCGCCGCCGCCCACGGCCGGCGCAGACGGGCCGAACAGGAACTGGAGGGCATCTTCAACCTCTCCATGGACCTGCTCTGCATCAGCGGCGTCGACGGCTACTTCAAGCGCGTCAACCCGGCGTTCGAACGCACCCTGGGCTACCCGATCGAGACGCTGACCTCCCGGCCCCTAATCGACTTCGTCCACGAGGAGGACCGGGACAAGACGCGTGAGGCCATCGCGCTGCTGGCGAGCGGCACCGAGGTCGCCGAGTTCGAGAACCGGTACGTCCGCGCCGACGGCACCGAACGCTGGCTGCAGTGGAGTGCCCGGCCGGTCCTGGAGGAGGGCCTCATCTACGCGGCCGCCCGCGACGTCACCGAGAGCCGCCGGGCCGCGCTCGAACAGGCCGCGCTGCGCCGGGTCGCCACCGCGGTCGCGCGCGGCGTACCGCCGGCCGACGTGTTCGGGAAGGTCGCCGAGGAGGTGGCGTCCCTGCTGGGCACGGCGGCGGCCGTCCTGCGCTACGAGCCCGACCGCAGCGTCAAGATCCTCGGGATCGCGCACGCGCGCGGGGACGAGGCCGCCGAGATCGTCCGTACGACCCGCCGTGAGGCGGCCAGGAAGACCATCAGCGAGGTGGCCCGCACCCGGTGCTCCGCCCGGTCGGGCACCTGTGTGGGCGCCCCCATCGTCGTCGAGGGCTGTCTGTGGGGGGTCGTCGTGGCCGCCTCGCTCCTCGACCCGCTGCCCGGGGGCACCGAGTCCCGGCTCGCCGACTTCACCGAACTGATCGCCACCGCGATCGCCAACGCCGACAGCCGGGCCCAGCTGGCCGCCTCCCGCGCGCGCGTGGTCGCCGCCGGGGACGCCTCCCGGCGGCGCATCGAGCGCGACCTGCACGACGGTGTCCAGCAGCGCCTGGTCTCCCTGCAACTGGAGCTGAGGATGGCCGAGACCCTGGTGAAGGACCCCTCCTCGGAACTGGCCCGGCGGCTGGACCAGCTGGCCAAGGGCCTCGACGACACCTTCCAGGACCTGCTGCAGGTGGCCCGGGGCATCCACCCCTCCGTCCTCTCCAGAGGTGGCCTGGGCCCCGCCCTGCGCGCCCTGGCCCGCCGCTGCGCCGTCCCCGTGGAACTCGACCTCGCCTTCGGCAAGGCCCGCTTCCCGGAACAGGTCGAGGTGGCCGCCTACTACGTCATCTCCGAGAGCCTCACCAACGCCGTCAAGCACGCGCGCGCGAACGTGGTGACCGTGGCGGCCGAGGAGCGCTCGGGCGGGCTGGAACTGGTCATCCGCGACGATGGTGCCGGGGGGGCGGACCCCGACAAGGGGTCGGGACTGATCGGGCTCATCGACCGGGTGGAGGCGATCGGCGGCCGGTTGACGGTGGCCAGCGCGCCCGGCAGCGGGACGACGCTGAGCGTACGTCTGCCGCTGACGCCGCCGCAGGAGGGGGACGCGGCGGTCGTCCTGCCGCGTGTGTGACGTGGGTGACGTGTGTGACCGCCCGAAGCGTACGCGGTGAGGCCCGTTCAAAGGGGGGAGTTCGGGACTCGGTACGGGCGTACGTTCCGGGCGGCCGAATCGGACGGCGGAGACGGCCGTCCGGTCCCGGGGCAGGGCGGATGACTCGCCGTCTCTCGTCAGAGACGCCGGTCCACCCGCGGCCGCACATCTGCGAGCATGGCGGACAGACGTTCAGGTGTCTTCACGGCCCTCCCCCAACTAGGCTTCCGGCTAGCCGTAAGACCCGTGTTCAGGCAGGCTGTCGAGACGAACGGGACAGGTCGGGCAAGGGGGAGGCCGAGACCATGGAGGCCGATCAGCATCCGGTGCGCGGACGGGTGGTGCTCGCGGACGACGACGTACTGCTGCGGGAGGGGCTGGCGAGCCTGTGCGAGCGCGTCGGCTACGAGGTGGCGGGCCAGGCGGGCGACGCCGACGGGCTCATGGACCTCGTCGAGACGGAGCTGCCGGACATCGCGATCGTCGACATCCGGATGCCGCCGACGCAGTCCACGGAGGGCCTGAAGGCCGCCGGTATCATCCGGGAGCGGTATCCGTCGGTCGGGATCCTGGTGCTGTCGGCGTTCGTCGAGGTCGAGGACGCCCTGGAGCTGCTGGCCGGCGGGCGCAGCATCGGGTATCTGCTCAAGAGCCGGATCACGGTCGTGGACGAGTTCCTGGAGACCCTCGACCGCATCCGCCGGGGCGGGTCCGTGGTCGACCCCTCACTGGTGCAGGAGCTGGTGGCGGCGCAGCGCCGTGACGATCCGCTGTCGATGCTCAGCAATCGTGAGCGGGAGGTCCTCGGCCTGATGGCGGAGGGGCGGTCCAACTCGGGCATCGGCCGACGGCTGTGGGTGACCGAGGGGACCGTCGAGAAGCATGTGCGGAGCATCCTCGGGAAACTGCGGCTGCCCGAGGAGCCGGACGACCACCGGCGGGTCCTGGCGGTGCTGACGTTCCTGGAGACGCGCTAGCGCCCAGAGCGCGGCCGTCCGGCCCCTCCGCTCCGTCCACAGGGCCCCCGGGTTGTCACTCCCCGCCAGTAGGGTGTGGAGCATGGCCGATCCCTCCAGCTACCGCCCCAGCCCGGGGCAGATCCCGGACTCTCCCGGGGTGTACAAGTTCCGTGACGAGCACCGGCGGGTGATCTACGTCGGGAAGGCGAAGAGCCTGCGCCAGCGCCTGGCCAACTACTTCCAGGACCTGGCCGGCCTCCACCCGCGCACCCGCACGATGGTCACCACGGCCGCCTCCGTGGAGTGGACCGTCGTGTCCACGGAGGTCGAGGCACTGCAGCTGGAGTACTCCTGGATCAAGGAGTTCGACCCCCGGTTCAACGTCAAGTACCGCGACGACAAGAGCTATCCGTACCTCGCGGTCACGATGAACGAGCAGTACCCGCGCGTGCAGGTGATGCGCGGTCACAAGAAGAAGGGCGTGCGGTACTTCGGGCCGTACGCGCACGCGTGGGCGATCCGGGACACGGTCGACCTGCTGCTGCGCGTCTTCCCCGTACGCACCTGCTCGGCCGGGGTGTTCAAGAACGCGGCCCGCACCGGCCGGCCCTGTCTGCTCGGCTACATCGGCAAGTGCTCGGCCCCCTGCGTCGAGCGGATCTCCGCCGAGGACCACCGCGAACTGGCCGACGAGTTCAGCGACTTCATGGCGGGGCGCACCGGCACGTACATCCGACGTCTGGAAAAGCGGATGACGGACGCGGCCGAGGACATGGAGTACGAGCGGGCCGCCCGGCTGCGTGACGACATCGAGGCCCTGAAGAAGGCCATGGAGAAGAACGCGGTCGTGCTCGCCGACGCGACCGACGCCGACCTGATCGCGGTCGCCGAGGACGAGCTGGAGGCGGCCGTCCAGATCTTCCATGTACGCGGCGGCCGGGTGCGCGGACAGCGCGGCTGGGTCACCGACAAGGTCGAGGCCGTCACCACCGGTGACCTCGTCGAACACGCGCTCCAGCAGCTCTACGGCGAGGAGAGCGGCGACTCCGTGCCCAAGGAGGTCCTGGTCCCGGCGCTGCCCGACCCCGTCGGACCCGTCCAGGAGTGGCTCACCGGCCGCCGCGGGGCGGGCGTCTCCCTGCGCATCCCGCAGCGCGGCGACAAGAAGGCCCTCATGGAGACCGTCGCACGCAACGCCCAGCAGTCGCTCGTCCTGCACAAGACCAGGCGGGCCTCCGACCTCACGACTCGCTCCCGCGCGCTGGAGGAGATCGCCGAGGCCCTCGACCTGGACAGCGCCCCCCTGCGGATCGAGTGCTACGACATCTCCCACCTCCAGGGGGACGACGTCGTGGCCTCCATGGTCGTCTTCGAGGACGGACTGGCCCGCAAGAGCGAGTACCGCCGCTTCCAGATCAAGGGCCGTGTCGGGGACACGCAGGTCTGGCACGGCGAGGGCCAGGACGACGTCCGCTCCATGCACGAGGTCATCGCCCGCCGCTTCCGGCGCTACCTCGCGGAGAAGGAGAAGACGGGCGAATGGGTCGAGGAGGACGAGACCGCGGGCACCGACCAGAACGCCTTCACCGAGGAGGACGGCCGCCCCAAGCGGTTCGCCTACCCGCCCCAGCTCGTCGTCGTCGACGGCGGGCAGCCGCAGGTCGCCGCCGCCCGGCGGGCGCTCGACGAGCTGGGCATCGACGACATCGCCGTCTGCGGCCTCGCCAAGCGCCTGGAGGAGGTCTGGGTGCCCGGCGAGGACGACCCGGTCGTCCTGCCCCGCAGCAGCGAGGGCCTGTACCTCCTGCAGCGGGTCCGCGACGAGGCCCACCGCTTCGCCATCACCTACCAGCGCGCCAAACGCGCCAAGCGTTTCCGGGCGAGCCCCTTGGACGACGTGCCCGGCCTCGGGGACGCTCGCAAGCAGGCCCTGCTGAAACACTTCGGCTCGCTGAAGAAGCTGCGCTCCGCGACGATCGACCAGATCTGCGAGGTCCCCGGCATAGGCCGCAAGACGGCCGAGACCATCGCCGTGGCCCTCGCCGAGGCGGCTCCGGCCGCGCCCGCCGTGAACACGGCCACTGGAGAGATCATGGAGGAAGAGGAGCCCGGTACGACGGCGGACCCCTCTGGGGAGCCCGTGGCCGCGGGCGCCCCGGACCGGCGGCGAGGGCAGGAGACATGAACGAGCACGACGAACGACCGGAACCCCCGGAGCCCGCAGAACCCACGGAGCGTCCGGAAGAGCAGCACCACGAGCACACGGCGGAGCGCGGGGAGGCCCACAGCGCGGTGGGCGACGGTACCCCGCAGCACCCAGCGCCACACGAAGACGGAGCACACGTGAGTACGGGCATCGAAACAGCCGGGGTCCCCGAGGCGGCCATCCCCGAGCTGGTCATCATCTCCGGCATGTCCGGCGCCGGACGGTCCACGGCCGCCAAGTGTCTGGAGGACCTCGGCTGGTTCGTCGTCGACAACCTGCCGCCCGCGCTGATCCCCACCATGGTGGAACTCGGCGCCCGCTCCCAGGGGAACGTGGCCCGGATCGCGGTCGTCGTCGACGTCCGCGGCCGCCGCTTCTTCGACAACCTCCGCGACTCCCTCGCGGACCTGGAGACCAAGCACGTCACCCGGCGCATCGTCTTCCTGGAGTCCTCCGACGACGCCCTGGTGCGCCGCTTCGAGTCGGTCCGCCGCCCGCACCCCCTCCAGGGCGACGGCCGCATCACCGACGGCATCGCCGCCGAGCGGGAACTGCTGCGCGAGCTGCGCGGCGACGCCGACCTGGTCATCGACACCTCCAGCCTGAACGTGCACGAGCTGCGCGCCAAGATGGACGCCCAGTTCGCCGGCGACGAAGAGCCCGAGCTGCGGGCCACCGTCATGTCCTTCGGCTTCAAGTACGGCCTCCCGGTCGACGCCGACCTGGTCGTGGACATGCGCTTCCTGCCCAACCCCCACTGGGTCCCGGAACTGCGCCCGTTCACCGGACTCAACGAGGAGGTCTCCGCCTACGTCTTCAACCAGCCCGGCGCCAAGGAGTTCCTCGACCGCTACACCGAGCTGCTGCAGATGATCGCCGCCGGCTACCGCCGCGAGGGCAAGCGGTACGTGACCATCGCGGTCGGCTGCACCGGCGGCAAGCACCGTTCGGTCGCCACCTCCGAGAAGCTCGCCGCCCGCCTCGCCTCCCAGGGCGTCGAGACCGTGGTCGTGCATCGGGACATGGGGCGCGAGTGACCGGACCCACCTCGTCCCGGCTGAGCAGGCTGAGCAGACTGCGCCGGGTCGCCCCGGAGGGCCGTGCGGACAGGCCCGTCGAGGCCCGCGGGGCCCGGCCGCGCCGCCGGGGAGCCCAGCCCAAGGTCGTCGCGCTCGGCGGCGGCATGGGCCTGTCCGCCTCGCTCGCCGCCCTGCGCCGGATCACCGGAGACCTCACCGCCGTGGTCACCGTGGCCGACGACGGCGGCTCCAGCGGACGCCTGCGGGACGAGCTGGGCGTCCTGCCGCCCGGCGACCTGCGCAAGGCGCTGGCCGCGCTGTGCGGCGACGACGACTGGGGCCAGACCTGGGCCCGTGTCATCCAGCACCGCTTCCAGTCCCAGGGCGACCTGCACGAACACGCGGTCGGCAACCTGCTGATCGTCGCCCTGTGGGAACAGCTCGGCGACCACGTCCAGGCCCTCGACCTGGTGGGCAGGCTGCTGGGGGCCCAGGGCCGGGTGCTGCCCATGTCGGCCGTACCGCTGGAGCTCCAGGCCCTGGTCAAGGGGCACGATCCGGCGCGCCCGGACGACGTCGAGACGGTCCGGGGGCAGGCGACCGTCGCACTCACCCCCGGCGAGGTGCAGTCCGTGCACGTCGTGCCGCACGACCCGCCCGCCGTGCCCGAGGCCGTCGCGGCGGTCCGCGACGCCGACTGGGTGGTGCTCGGCCCCGGCTCATGGTTCTCCTCCGTGATTCCGCACCTGCTCGTGCCCGAGCTGCTCGACGCGCTCACCGAGACCAAGGCCCGGCTCGTGCTGTCGCTGAACCTCGCACCGCAGCCGGGAGAAACCGATGGCTTCTCCCCGCAGCGTCATTTGGAGGTTTTGGGACGACACGCCCCTAAACTCGCCCTGGACGTGGTGCTGGCCGACGAGGCCGCCGTGCCCGACCGCGACTCCCTGACCGACGCCGCCAAACGGTTCGGCGCCGCGGTCGAGCTGGCGCCGGTGGCCCGGCCCGACGGATCTCCGCGGCACGACCCGGAGCTGTTGGCCGCCGCGTACGACCGTATTTTTCGGATGCATGGAAGGATCGGCCCATGGCGATGACGGCAGCGGTGAAGGACGAGATCTCCCGGCTACCCGTCACCCGGACCTGCTGCAGAAAGGCGGAGGTCTCGGCGATCCTGCGGTTCGCGGGCGGGCTGCACCTGGTGAGCGGACGCATCGTGATCGAGGCGGAGCTGGACACCGCGATGGCGGCCCGCAGACTCAAGCGGGACATCCTGGAGATCTTCGGCCACAGCTCCGAACTGATCGTGATGGCGCCCGGCGGCCTGCGCAGAGGCTCGCGCTATGTCGTACGCGTGGTGGCGGGCGGCGACCAGCTGGCCCGGCAGACCGGTCTGGTGGACGGCCGCGGCCGGCCCATCCGGGGCCTTCCTCCGCAGGTCGTCTCCGGGGCCACCTGTGACGCCGAGGCCGCCTGGCGCGGAGCCTTCCTGGCCCACGGCTCGCTCACCGAGCCCGGCCGTTCGTCCTCCCTGGAGGTGACCTGCCCGGGCCCGGAGGCGGCGCTCGCGCTGGTCGGCGCCGCCCGCCGGCTGTCGATCGCGGCGAAGGCCCGCGAGGTACGGGGCGTGGACCGGGTGGTCGTCCGGGACGGGGACGCGATCGGCGCGCTCCTGACCCGCCTCGGCGCCCACGAGTCCGTGCTGGCGTGGGAGGAGCGGCGGATGCGCCGCGAGGTCCGGGCCACGGCGAACCGGCTCGCCAACTTCGACGACGCCAACCTGCGCCGCTCGGCGCGTGCCGCCGTCGCCGCCGGCGCCCGCGTGGGCCGTGCCCTGGAGATCCTCGCCGACGACGTCCCCGAGCACCTCGCGGCCGCGGGGCGGCTGCGCATGGAGCACAAGCAGGCCTCGCTGGAGGAGCTGGGCGCGCTCGCCGACCCGCCGCTCACCAAGGACGCCGTCGCGGGCCGGATCCGCCGTCTGCTGGCCATGGCCGACAAGCGTGCGTCGGACCTCGGCATCCCGGGGACCGAGTCCAGCATCACCGAGGAGATGGCCGAAAACCTGGTGGGGTGACAGATCACCGGGAAGGCTCAACTCGCCGGTGCCGACGGCCACTTGTGCATGTCGGCACCGGCTTTCTGCTTTCCGCGTGAATTCCGTGATTGGCCTGTGTCGCCTCCTTGACTTGGCCCAGATCTGACATGAGCCTGGCGTCTGTTCGCTACTGGGGCGAACCACGCAAGGGGGGCTCATGAGACGAAGAGCGAGATCGATCCTCGCCGCCGGCGCGCTCCTGCTGGGCGGTGGCGCGGGACTCGCGCCGCTGGCCCAGGCCGCCGAGAACGACGGCTCCGACACCGACGAGGTCAAGGTCTTCCGGGCCGAGGTGACGAAGAAGCAGATACCGCTGCTGCTCGCCGCCGGGCAGGACGGTCACGAACTCAGCGAGCAGGCGCCCGAGAAGGGCACCGCGTCGGTCGAGGTCTACCTCACCGACAAACAGGCGGACGCCCTGGAGGAGCAGGGCGTCAAGCTGAGGGAGCACCAGCTCACGCGCAAGGCGGAGGCGCGTGTGGACGCCGCCGCCGACGGGGTCTACCGCCCCTACAGCGGAGCCGGGAACATCAAGGAGGAGATCCTCCGCACGGGTCAGGAGAACCCCTCCCTGACCAAGGTGGTCTCCCTCGGCAAGTCCCTCCAGGGACAGGACATCCTCGCGGTCAAGCTGACCAAGGACGCGAAGAAGACCAAGGACGGCGCCAAGCCGTCCGTGCTGTACATGTCCAACCAGCACGCGCGCGAGTGGATCACGCCGGAGATGACCCGGCGCCTGATGCACCACTACCTGGACAACTACAAGACGGACAAGCGGATCAAGAACATCGTCGACTCCACCGAGCTGTGGTTCGTGATCTCCGCCAACCCGGACGGCTACGACTTCACCCACCGCGACGCCGCCAACCGCCAGTGGCGCAAGAACCTGCGGGACGTCAACGGCGACAACGCCATCACCGTCGGCGACGGCGTCGACCTCAACCGCAACTTCGCCTACAAGTGGGGCTACGACAACGAGGGCTCGTCCCCGTTCCCCACCAGCGAGACCTATCGCGGCGGCGGCCCCGGCTCGGAGCCCGAGACCAAGGCCCTGGACGCCTTCGAGAAGCGCATCGGCTTCGAGTACGGCATCAACTACCACTCGGCCGCCGAACTCATCCTCTACGGGGTCGGCTGGCAGGTGGCCACGCCCAGCCCGGACGACGTGCTCTACAAGTCGCTGGCCGGCACCCCGGAGAACCCCGCGGTCCCCGGCTACCACCCCCAGCTCTCCTCCGAGCTGTACACCACCAACGGTGAGGCGGACGGCCACGCGGCCAACGTCAACGGCACGGCGATGTTCACCCCCGAGATGTCGACCTGCCAGACGGCGTCGAACATCGACCCGAACGACGCCTGGAAGCCCGAGGACTGCGCCTCCGTCTTCACGTTCCCGGACGACGAGAAGCTGATCCAGGACGAGTTCGCGAAGAACATCCCGTTCGCGCTCTCCGTCGCCGAGTCCGCCGCCACGCCCGACCGGCCGAAGTCCTCGGTCGGCGTCGACGCCCCCGACTTCACCCCTGCCACGTTCGGCACCTCGTACTCGCGCGGCAAGAAGCAGGAGGTCTCCGTCGTCGCGCGCAAGTCCGTGACCGACAAGGAGCTGAACTACCGGATCAACGGCCGCGGCCGCACCTACGAGGAGAGGCTCAAGCCCTGGAAGGGCGGCGAGACCTACGGCGGTGAGGACAACCTCTGGTTCGACGAGTACCGGGCCCGGGTGCGCGAGGGTGAGCCCGGCGACAAGGTCGAGGTCTGGTTCACCGGTGAGACGAAGAGCGGCAAGCCCACCAGCAGCCAGCGCTTCACCTACACCGTGGCCGAACGCCCCAAGGGCGACATCCTCGTCGTCGCCGAGGAGGGCGCGACCGCGACCCAGACACAGGCCTACGTCGACGCGCTGAAGGCCAACAACAAGAGGGCGCTCGTCTGGGACGTCGCGACCCAGGGCGCTCCCGACGCGCTCGGCGTACTGGAGCACTTCAAGACCGTCGTGCACTACACGGGCGCCGTCCGTCCGGGCGTCGCCACCCAGCTCGCCCTGCGCGCCTACCTCAACGAGGGCGGCAAGCTGATCGAGGCGGGCGAGAGCGCCGGCGGCTCCGTCGACCTCGGCGGGGGCACCCTGTCGAACGACTTCAGCCAGTACTACCTGGGCGCCTACAACCGCACCTCCCTGCCGAACGCCACCGCCTTCGCGGGCCTCGGCAAGCTCGGCGGCTTCAGCGGCAAGCTCGGCGACGCGCCCGGGAACCCGCTGAACACGGCCGGTTCCTTCGGGGTCACCTCGGACGCCCTGCCCGTGGAGACGTTCCCGCAGTTCAAGAGCGCCGGCGCGGGTCAGTACCCCGGGACCGTCAACCCCTACGGCCCGTACGAGGGCGCGTCGATGGCGGCCGCCACGCACACCGACTACGCCTGGAACCGCCTCACCCGCACCATCGACCTCACCTCGGTGACCGCGGCCGACAAGCCCACCCTGCGCACCCAGCTCCTGTGGAACACGGAGGAGGGCTACGACCACGCCCTCCTTGAGGCGCACACGGTGGGGGCGGACGACTGGACGACGCTGCCGGAGGCCGGCGGCGCCACCTCCACCGCCGTGCCCGTCGAGTGCGAGGCCGGGTACTTCATCCAGGGCCACCCGGCGCTGAAGCGGTACCTGACCCTGGGCTCCGGCGGCTGCACGCCCACTGGCACCAGCGGCTCCTGGAACAGCTTCACCGGGGCCTCGGACGGCTGGCAGAAGGTCGAGTTCGACCTGTCCGCGTACGCCGGGAAGAAGGTCGAGGTGTCGCTCAGCTACGTCACCGACCCCGGTTCCGGCGGTCGTGGCGTCCTGGCCGACAACGCCACCGTCGTCATCGGCGGCACGGCCGGCGCGGTCGAGGGCTTCGAGACGTCGCTCGGTGCCTGGAGCACTCCCGGTCCGCCCGCGGGCAGCCCGGCCGTGGTGAAGGACTGGGGCCTGTCGGGTGAACTGTTCAAGACCTACGGCGCGGTCACCACGGGCGACACCGTGCTGCTGGGCTTCGGTCTGGAGCAGGTCCCCGCGGCCGCCGACCGCAAGGCACTGCTCGGCAAGGCGCTGGCGGCTCTGAAGAACTGAGCGACGACTGCGCCGAACGGCTGGAAGAAGGCCTCGTGAGCGGCCCTCCGGACGTCTGGAATCAGATGATCGGGGGGCCGCTCAAAAGGTAATCACCTTGCAAAACCAGGGCGGTCCGTACCCCTACTGGCGAGTACGGACCGCACCGGCATGTATAGGGCATCTCGATGTCACTCGACGGGCCCGGGGGAGGTAGGGTCGTAGGCGGTCGGGGACATCCCATACAGCTCGCCGGCACTGAGCCGGCGTACCAACGAGGAGATCGGTTCGTGACGATCCGCGTAGGCATCAACGGCTTTGGCCGCATCGGTCGTAACTACTTCCGCGCGCTGCTGGAGCAGGGTGCTGACATCGAGATCGTGGCTGTCAACGACCTGGGTGACACCGCGACCACCGCACACCTCCTGAAGTACGACACCATCCTGGGCCGCCTCAAGGCCGAGGTGTCGCACACCGCCGACACGATCACCGTGGACGGCCACACCATCAAGGTCCTCTCCGAGCGCAACCCCGCCGACATCCCGTGGGGCGAGCTGGGCGTCGACATCGTGATCGAGTCCACCGGCATCTTCACGAAGAAGGCCGACGCCGCGAAGCACCTCGCCGGCGGCGCCAAGAAGGTCCTCATCTCGGCTCCGGCCAAGGACGAGGACATCACCATCGTGATGGGCGTCAACCAGGACAAGTACGACGCGGCCAACCACCACGTCATCTCCAACGCCTCCTGCACCACCAACTGTGTGGCGCCGATGGCCAAGGTCCTCGACGAGAACTTCGGCATCGTCAAGGGTCTGATGACGACGGTCCACGCGTACACCAACGACCAGCGCATCCTGGACTTCCCGCACTCGGACCTGCGCCGCGCCCGCGCCGCCGCCGAGAACATCATCCCGACCACCACCGGTGCCGCGAAGGCCACCGCGCTGGTCCTCCCGCAGCTCAAGGGCAAGCTCGACGGCATCGCGATGCGCGTCCCGGTCCCGACCGGCTCGGCCACCGACCTGGTCGTCACGCTGCAGCGCGAGGTCACCAAGGACGAGGTCAACGCCGCGTTCAAGAAGGCCTCCGAGGACGGCGACCTCAGGGGCTACCTGGCCTACACCGAGGACGAGATCGTCTCCTCGGACATCGTCAGCGACCCGGCCTCCTGCACCTTCGACTCCTCCCTGACCATGGTCCAGGAGGGCAACACGGTGAAGATCCTCGGCTGGTACGACAACGAGTGGGGCTACTCCAACCGCCTCGTCGACCTCACGGTCTTCGTCGGCGAGCAGCTCTGACCGACAGAGCAGGCACCTCCGTGTGAAGTCGGGGCCCGGGCGGCGCAGGGACGCGCCGCCCGGGCCCCGACCCACGTACACAGCGGCCCTCCTACGATCACGAGCACCACACGTCCTCCTCGGGAGCCCTCTTTCATGAAGACGATCGACGAACTCCTCGCCGGGCCGGTCGCCGGCAAGCGGGTCTTCGTCCGCGCCGACCTCAACGTGCCGCTGGACGGCACGACCATCACCGACGACGGCCGCATCCGCGCCGTGCTGCCCACCGTCAAGGCACTGGCCGAGGCGGGCGCGCGGGTCGTCGTCGCCTCGCACCTGGGCCGCCCCAAGGGCGCCCCGGACCCGGCCTTCTCCCTCGCCCCGGCCGCCGCGCGCCTCGGTGAACTCCTGGGCGCCGACGTGGCGTTCGCGACGGACACCGTCGGCGAGTCCGCCACGGCCACCGTCGCGGGCCTGGGCGACGGCCAGGTCGCCGTCGTGGAGAACCTGCGCTTCAACGCCGGCGAGACCAGCAAGGACGACGCCGAGCGCGGCGCCTTCGCCGACCGGCTGGCCGCCCTCGCCGACCTCTACGTCGGCGACGGCTTCGGCGCGGTGCACAGGAAGCACGCCTCGGTCTTCGACCTGCCGGCCCGCCTGCCGCACTACGCCGGGTACCTCATCGCCACCGAGGTCGGCGTCCTGAAGAAGCTCACCGACGACGTCCAGCGGCCCTACGTGGTCGCGCTCGGCGGCGCCAAGGTCTCCGACAAGCTGGCCGTCATCGACCAGCTGCTCGGCAAGGCCGACCGCATCCTCATCGGCGGCGGCATGGCGTACACCTTCCTCAAGGCCCAGGGCCACGAGATCGGCAGCTCCCTCCTCCAGGAGGACCAGCTCGACGCCGTCAAGGAGTACCTGGAGCGCGCGGAGCGGACCGGTGTCGAACTGGTCCTGCCCGTCGACGCCGTCGTCGCGCCCGGGTTCCCCGACCTGAAGAGCAAGGCCCCGGCCGACGCCACCGCGGTCGCCGCGGACGCCATGCCCACCGACCGGATGGGCCTGGACATCGGCCCGGAGTCGGACAAGCTGTACGCCTCGAAGATCGCCGACGCCGCCACCGTCTTCTGGAACGGCCCCATGGGCGTCTTCGAACACCCTGATTTCGCCGAGGGCACCAAGGCGGTCGCCCAGGCACTCCTCGACTCCGAGGCCTTCACGGTCGTCGGCGGCGGAGACTCCGCCGCGGCCGTGCGCATCCTCGGCTTCGACGAGAACGCATTCGGCCACATCTCGACCGGTGGTGGCGCCTCCCTCGAATACCTCGAGGGCAAGACGCTCCCCGGGCTCGCCGCACTGGAGGACTGACCCTCGATGACCGCTACGGAACAGAGCCGCCTGCCCCTCATGGCGGGCAACTGGAAGATGAACCTCAACCACCTCGAGGCCATCGCGCACGTCCAGAAGCTCGCCTTCGCCCTCGCCGACAAGGACTACGAGGCCTGTGAGGTCGCGGTCCTGCCGCCCTTCACCGACCTGCGCTCGGTCCAGACCCTGGTCGACGGCGACAAGCTCAAGATCAAATACGGCGCCCAGGACCTCTCGGCCCACGACTCAGGTGCCTACACCGGAGAGATCTCCGGGCCGATGCTGGCCAAGCTCAAGTGCACGTTCGTGGCGATCGGCCACTCCGAGCGCCGCCAGTACCACGACGAGACCGACGAGATCGTCAACGCCAAGGTCAAGGCCGCCTACAAGCACGGCCTGACCCCGATCCTGTGCGTCGGCGAGGAGCTGGAGGTCCGCGAGGCGGGCAACCACGTCTCCCACACGCTCGCCCAGGTCGAGGGCGGCCTCAAGGACGTCCCCGCCGAGCACGCCGAGACCGTCGTCGTCGCCTACGAGCCCGTCTGGGCCATCGGCACCGGCAAGGTCTGCGGCGCCGAGGACGCGCAGGAGGTCTGCGCGGCCATCCGCGGCAAGCTCGCCGAGCTGTACTCCCAGGAGACCGCCGACCGGATCCGCATCCAGTACGGCGGCTCGGTCAAGGCCGGCAACGTCGCCGAGATCATGGCGCAGGCCGACATCGACGGCGCCCTCGTCGGCGGTGCCTCCCTGGACGCGGACGAGTTCGTCAAGATCGTGCGCTTCCGCGACCAGTGAGTAGGCCCTGACGGCGTAACGTCGTACTCTTGCGGGGACCGGCCACGCGGCCGGTCCCCGCAGTCCATCAGAATCCGAGGAAGTTGGTCCAGCCGTGGTTATGGGGTTCTCGATCGCCCTGATCGTCTTCAGCCTGCTGATGATGCTGCTGGTGCTGATGCACAAGGGCAAGGGCGGAGGCCTCTCCGACATGTTCGGTGGCGGTATGCAGTCCTCCGTCGGCGGCTCCTCGGTCGCCGAGCGCAACCTCGACCGGATCACCGTCGTGGTCGGTCTGCTGTGGTTCGCGTGCATCATCGTCCTCGGCATCCTGATGAAGGTCAACAACTGACCTTTGGGCCGACACCGAGAGACAACGCGTCACGGACGCACCAATCCGCACGTAAAGCCCCATGACGGGTACGCGACTTCGAACGCGGCCTATCATGGGGCTTGCGTCTGTGGGCGGGATGTAACTCCAATCACTGGACGCGCGTTGGGCCTTACGTAGACTGAGGCGCTCGCAGCGAAGCGAAACGCCGACTCGCTTCGCCGCACCATCACGCAGGGAGTTACGACCGTGGCAAGTGGCAACGCGATCCGAGGAAGCCGGGTCGGGGCGGGGCCGATGGGCGAAGCCGAGCGCGGCGAGTCCGCACCCCGGCTGCGCATCTCCTTCTGGTGCTCCAACGGACACGAGACCCAGCCGAGTTTCGCCAGCGACGCACAGGTCCCCGACACCTGGGACTGCCCGCGCTGCGGCTTCCCGGCCGGACAGGACCGCGACAACCCCCCGGACCCACCGCGCACCGAGCCCTACAAGACGCACCTCGCCTATGTGCGCGAGCGCCGCAGCGACGCGGACGGCGAGGCGATCCTCGCCGAGGCGCTCGCCAAACTGCGGGGCGAGATCTAGTAGTCGACACCGGCCGGGCACCGAAGGTGCCTGGCCGGAGCTGTTCCGGGGCCGCCGCCCGCGCTCTTTGCGTTCTTGCCGGTCCTCGCCCTGTCCGTCGCCGTGCTGATACCGGCGCTCGGAAGAGACGTATCTGTTGTTGAACCGGACGACCGCGGGACGACAGCTCGTGTTCCCCTGTGATCAATTAGGTTGGGACCGGCAGCGGGGCAAGGTACGCAGGACCAGGTAGGAAAGAAGGCTGAAGTCCGAGATGAACGCAGAAAGCCGTACCAGGCTCGACCAGACGCCCGAATGGACCGCGCTGGCCGAGCACCGGGAGCAGCAGGGTGAGGTCCAGCTGCGCGAGCTGTTCGCGGCGGACCCCGGGCGCGGTGCCGGGTACACGCTGGAGGTCGGCGATCTGCACGTCGACTACTCCAAGCATCTGGTCACCGACGAGACGCTGCGGCTGCTGCGTGAGCTGGCCGCCGCGACCGACGTGTTCGGACTGCGGGACGCCATGTTCCGCGGCGAGAAGATCAACACCACCGAGGACCGCGCCGTCCTGCACACCGCGCTGCGCGCCCCGCGCGACGCGGTGATCGAGGTCGACGGCGAGAACGTGGTGCCGGCCGTGCACGCCGTGCTCGACCGGATGAGCGGCTTCGCCGAGCGCATCCGCTCCGGGGAGTGGACCGGCCACACCGGCCGCCGCATCAAGAACATCGTCAACATCGGCATCGGCGGCTCCGACCTCGGCCCGGCGATGGCGTACGAGGTGCTGCGCTCCTACACCGACCGCGACCTGACCGTCCGCTTCGTCTCGAACGTGGACGGCGCCGACCTGCACGAGGCGGTGCGTGACCTGGACGCGGCGGAGACGCTCTTCGTCATCGCCTCCAAGACGTTCACCACGATCGAGACGATCACCAACGCGACCTCCGCGCGCGAGTGGCTGCTCGCCGAACTGAAGGCCGGTCCCGACGCCGTCGCCAAGCACTTCGTCGCGCTGTCGACGAACGCCGGGAAGGTGTCGGACTTCGGTATCGACACCGTCAACATGTTCGAGTTCTGGGACTGGGTCGGCGGACGCTACTCCTACGACTCGGCGATCGGGCTGTCCCTGATGATCGCGATCGGCCCGGACCGCTTCCGCGAGATGCTCGACGGGTTCCGGATCGTCGACGAGCACTTCCGGACGGCGCCCGCCGAGTCGAACGTGCCGCTGCTCCTCGGGCTGCTGGGCATCTGGTACGGCAACTTCCACGACGCCCAGTCGCACGCGGTACTGCCCTACAGCCACTACCTGTCCAAGTTCACGGCCTACCTGCAGCAGCTGGACATGGAGTCCAACGGCAAGTACGTGGGCCGGGACGGTGAGCCGGTGGCGTGGCAGACCGGGCCGGTGGTGTGGGGCACGCCGGGGACGAACGGGCAGCACGCGTACTACCAGCTGATCCACCAGGGCACGAAGCTGATCCCGGCGGACTTCATCGGCTTCGCCGAGCCGGTCGCCGAGCTGAGCGACACGCTCAAGGCCCAGCACGACCTCCTCATGGCCAACTTCTTCGCCCAGACCCAGGCGCTGGCCTTCGGCAAGACGCCGGACGAGGTGCGTGCGGAGGGCGTGCCGGACGAACTGGTGCCGCACAAGACGTTCCTGGGCAACCACCCGACGACCACGATCCTGGCGAAGGAACTGACCCCGTCGGTCCTCGGCCAGCTGATCGCGCTGTACGAGCACAAGGTGTTCGTCCAGGGCGCCGTCTGGAACATCGACTCCTTCGACCAGTGGGGCGTCGAGCTGGGCAAGGTCCTCGCCAAGCGGGTGGAGCCGGCGCTGACGGAAGGTGCGCAGGTGCCCGGCCTGGACGAGTCCACGAAGGCGCTGGTCGCCACGTACCGGGCGCTGCGCGGGCGGTAGCCGTACGGAGCGGGGAAGCGGGCGGCCGCGCGACGTCCACTTCCCCACCCGGTCCGCCAGGTCGCCTCAGTGCCCCAACCCGGCGCCCCCGTCGACGGGGACGACCGCGCCGCGTACGTACCCGGCGCCGGCCAGGAAGACCACCGCGTCGGCGACCTCCTCGGGGGTGCCCAGGCGTCCGGCCGGGGTGGTCCGCAGCAGTGCGCTGCGCTGGTCCGGTGTGAGGGCGCGGCTCATGTCGGTCTCGGTGAGGCCGGGGGCGACGACGTTGCAGGTGATGTCGCGGGGGCCGAGTTCCTGGGTGAGGGCGCGGGCGAAGCCGACCAGACCGGCCTTCGCCGCCGCGTAGTTGGTCTGGCCGGGGGCGCCGCGCAGAGCGGCCGTGGAGGAGACCAGGACGATACGGCCGTGGCCCGCGCGCAGCATGCCCCGCACCGCGCGCCGGGCGACACGGAAGGCCCCGGTGAGGTTGGTGTCGAGCACCGAGGTGAAGTCCGCCTCGGTCATCCGGACCAGCAGACGGTCCTGGGTGGCGCCCGCGTTGGCGACCAGGACGGAGACCGGCCCGTGGGCGGTCTCCGCCTCCTTGAAGGCCTGGTCGACCTGGGCACTGTCCGTCACATCGCACCGTACGGCGAGGAAGCCCTCGCAGGCGGGGGGTTCGGTGCCCCGGTAGGTCACCGCGACCCGGTCCCCGGCCGCCGCGAAACGGCGGGCCATGGCCAGGCCGAGGCCTCTGTTGCCACCGGTGACGAGGACCGAGCGGGGCGTGGGCTGTGTCATCGCGCTGTCCGTTTCTCGCTGTCGGGTTTCTCTCCGTCGCCTGCGGGGGGCCGTGTACGCAGGCCCACGACGGCCACCGCGCATCCGATGAGCGCGAGGGCGGCGACCGAGAGCGTGGCGGCGTACATGGCGTCGAGGAAGGCGCGGTCGGCGGTGGTGGCCAGCTCGGGCAGGTCCAGGGAGCGGGACAGGGAGCGGGCGGCCTCGGCGGAGGCACGGGCCTGTTCCTCGGCCGCCGGGGACAGGCCCCGCGCGGCGCCGGGCAGTTCGGCGTCGGCCATCCGGTGCCGGTAGACGCCGGAGAGGATCGAGCCGGCCATGGCCACCCCCAGGGTGCCGCCGACCTGCCGGGTGACGCTGTTGACGGCGGAGCCGGCGCCCGCCAGTTGCGGCGGCACCCCGCGCATCATCACGGCGGTGACCGGTGTGCCGACCAGGCCCATGCCGAAGCCCTGGATCCACAGCAGGACGGCGACGACCCAGAGGGGGGTGCTCCCGTCGAGCCAGGCGTAGGCGACGTAGGTGAGGGCGGTGGCCAGGACGCCGCAGGCGACCGTCCAGCGGGCGGACCACAGGCGGCTCAGCGCCGGGGACGCCTGGCTGCCCAGGACGATGCCGACGGCGGCGGCGATCATCACGGTGCCCGCGTCGGCGGGGGAGAGGCCCCGGGGGCCCTGGAGGTAGAACGCCGCGTAGAACAGGTGACCGGCCAGTGCCATGAAGGCGATCAGCAGCACCACGCTGCCCGCCGAGAAGCCGGGCCGCCGGAACAGCCCCAGGTCCAGACTGGGCGTCGCGGACCTGCGCTGACCGGCGACGAACATGGCCAGGACGACACCGCCCAGCACCAGGGGCAGCAGGACGTGCGGGCCGTACCAGGCGCTGCCGCCGCCGAGTTCGATGATGCCGTAGACGACGCCGCCCAGGCCGAGCACCGACAGGGCGAGGCCCGGCAGGTCGAGCACCCGGCGGCGGGAGCCGCCCAGGTCGGGGACGACGGCGAGGACCGCCGGCAGACACAGGGCCACGATCGGCACGTTGACCAGGAACACCGAGCCCCACCAGAAGTGGCTGAGCAGCGCACCGCCCGCGACGGGGCCGACGGCCACGCCGAGGCCGCTCGACGAACTCCAGATCGCGATCGCCCGGGTGCGCTTCTCCTCGGGGGTGCTCTGCACGAGGACCGTCAGTGTCGCGGGCATGAGCAGGCCGCTGCCCGCCCCCATGAAGGCCCGCGCCACGATCAGCCACGCCGGGCTGTCCACGAACGCGCCCGCGCCGGAGGCCACGCCGATCAGCGCGAGCCCGGCGACCAGCGTCCTGCGGGGGCCGAAACGGTCGGCCAGCGCGCCCCCCGCGAACAGGGTGCAGGCGACGACCAGGGTGTAGGCGCTCGCCACCCACTCCAGTTCGCCGGGGGTCGCGCCCAGGCCCCTGACCGGGTCGGCGAGGGTGGTGACGGCGACGTTGAGGATCGAGGTGTCCAGCCAGATCAGCATCTGCGCGCAGACCACGACCAGGAGGACGGGCCAGGAGCGGGCGGGTGGGGCGGCCGGTGTCGCGGTCGTCCGGCTCACGGTGCTCACCGCGTGCCTCCGTTCTTCTCGTGACCGCGCGGCGCTCCGTGCGGTTCTCGGCGCTGCTCTCGGTCCGGTTCCCGGAGCCGCTCCCCGCCCAGCTCGGCGTGTCTGCGCAGGGCCCGGTCGATCAGGGCCTCGGCCGCGCCCGTGTACCGGGCCGGATCCAGCAGTTCCGAGAGCCGGTCGGGGGAGAACCGGGCGGACAGTTCCGGGTCGGCGGCCAGCACCGCCCGCAGGGGGCGACCGGTGTCGGCGGCCTCGGCCGAGGCGGTGGTCAGGAGCTTCTTCGCGCGGACCTTGCCGAGCACCGGGGCCAGCGCCACGTTCAGGCGTTCGGTGACGATGGCGCCGCCGGTCAGTTCGAGGTTGGCCCGCATGCGCTCCGGGTGGACGATCAGCCCTTCCGCGAGTTCGACGGCGGTGTGCGCGGCCCCGCCCGTCAGCCGCAACGTCTCCCGCAGCGGCTGCCACTCGGCGTGCCACGCCCCGGCGGGTCTCTCGTCCTCGGCGAGCAGACACTGCGCCAGCACGAGGGCGTGCGCGGGGACCTGCCGGGCGGCCGACACGATCAGCGTGGCCAGCGCGGGGTTCCGCTTCTGCGGCATGGCCGAGGAGGCGCCGCGCCCGGCCCCGGCCGGCTCCGACAGCTCACCGATCTCCGTGCGGGACAGCGTCTGCACGTCGAGCGCGAACTTTCCGAGCGCCCCGGTGACGAGCTGGAGCACGGCCCCGAGTTCGGCGACGGGAGTGCGGACGGTGTGCCAGGGGAGAGTGGGCTCGGCGAGGCCCAGCGCCTCGGCGAACGGCTTGAGCAGCTCCAGCCCGCCCTCACCGGGGCCGCCGTCGCCCGCTGCGTCCGGGCCCCCGCGGTCCAGCACCGCGTACTCCCGATAGGCGGCCAACGTCCCACCCGCCCCTCCCAACTGGGCCGGAAGCCGCGAGGCCACCGCCCGCACCCGCACCGACGCGTCGGTGACCAGCTCCAGCCAACCCGCCGCCTTCAGCCCGAAGGTCGTCGGTACCGCGTGCTGGGTGAGGGTGCGGCCGGCGAGAACGGTGCGGCGGTGGGTGTCGGCCAGTGCGGCGAGGGCGGCCGCCACGCGCGACAGGTCCGCCGCGATCAGGTCGAGCACCCGGCGGCCGATCAGCATCGCCGCCGAGTCCAGGATGTCCTGGCTGGTGGACCCCCGGTGCACATACTCCGCCGCGGCCGGATCCTGCGCGGCGACAACCTCGCCGAAGACGGTCACCAGGGCGACCACCGGGTTGGCGGCCGCCCGGGAGGCGTGGGCGAGGGCGGCCAGGTCCAGGCGTTCCGCGCGGGCCGCCGCGGCGATCGTCTCCACGGCGGCGGCGGGCGTCAGCCCGACCGCGTGCTGGGCGCGGGCCAGCGCCACCTCCGCGTCCAGCATGGCCTGCAGCCACGCCTCGTCGGTCACCTCGGCGGCGACGGGTGTGCCCGCCCAGGTGGGGGCGAGCAGACCGGCATCGGTGCCCACGGATACGGACATCCCGTTCACGCTCCTCGACTCCTCGTGCCTGATGTCCGATGCGGGGACGGACCGACGGTGACCTCGTGGCTCCCGGCCTCCGAGGCTGGTCTCAGCCCCAGCCCCAGCCCCAGCGCCGCCCGTGCGATCGCGTCCGAGTCCTCCAGCGTCACCGAGCCGACGCCGGGCCTGATGCCGACCGCCGTCACCCAGCGCACCCCCTCCACCGGCACCCCGAAGGCGAACCGGCGTGGGTGCGGCCGCCCCGTCGCGTCCACCAGCCGGGGCGGGCCGTCGGTGACCGCCAGCCCGCCGGGCTCGTGCCCCGGCTCGCCCGTCAGCCGGTACGGGCCGCAGGCGCCGGACGCGAGCAGCCCCCGGAGCAGCGGGTCGGTGCTCCGCCGCAGGTCCACGGCGGGCAGCCGGGCCTCGATCAGGGCGGTGACCCGCACCGGAGGTTCGTCCACCGACTCCGCGTCCACGAGGAAACCGCCCTCGCCGATGCCCGCCGCCGCGCCGGCACCGGACGTCCACGCCCGTACCCGCATCCCCGGGCCGAGCACCTGGACGACCTCCGCCTCGATCAGCGCGATCAGCTGCTCGATGCGGAAGGCCGGCGGGCCGATCGAGGTGAAGGCGTTCAACGGGGTGTACCAGCCGTCGAGTTCGGCGCGGTACGAGTCGCCGGAGACTCCGCCGTGGTCGACGACGAGCCTGATCTCGTTGCGCAGGTCCCGCAGGGCGTCCAGCGCCGCCTTCAACGGGCCGCGCACATTGCCGCGACGGGCCTCGGCCACGTCCCGGCGCAGATACGCCAGCAGCCAGCGTTGGAAGCCGGCGCGGTCGGTGAACCTCCGCCCGCCGTAGGGGCGTTCGATCCGTGCCCAGTCCCAGCGCTCGCCGGGCGGGACCGCGTGACGGTCGAGCAGGGCCGCCTCACCTCGCCCGTCCGGGTCCGCGCGGCACGACCGTACGAACTCCTCGGCCGCCTCCGGCCCTCGGGCGGCGCGGATCCATGCCGCGTGGTGGACGGTCCGTACCTCGCGGTCGACGAGCGGCCAGATGTCCCGGCGGAAGCCGAGCGGGTGCCCGTCGGCCACGCGGCGCCGCAGCCCCGCGATGACGTCCGGGGTCAGGAAGCGCGGCTCGTGGCGGCCGAGCGCGCCCTTCTCGTTCTCGCCCCGGGCGTGGTACGGCACCCCGCGCCGCGAACCGGCGTACAGCACGGGCTCGTTGCCGCTCGGGAGGTACACGAGACCGGACCCGCCCTCCTTGAAGGTGCCGCCGCGGCCCTCGGTGAGCAGGGCCAGGCAGTCGAAGAAGTTCAGGCCCAGTCCCCGCAGGGCGACCGGCGTGCCCGGCGCGACACGGCTCAGGTCGGTGTCGGCCGGGTTGGCGGGGGCCACGTGGACGAGGTGGTGGCGGTCGGCGAAGGCGCGCAGAGCGCGTTCCTCCGGCGACGGTGTCACAGCGCCGTGGCCGAGGGCGAGCACCACCGCGTCCAGCCCCGCCAGGCGCTCGCCGTTCGCCAGCGTCACCCGTTGCGGCCGGTCCGCGGTGTCCTCGTCGCGCCCGGTCCCGGCCTCGTCGGCCAGCGCGACGGCCGTCGTCCGGTGGGTGCGGACCGTCACGTGGGCGGGGGCCGTGCGTAACAGGTGCCGGAAGACCCACTCCAGGTAATGGCCGTGGAACGCGCGGGTCGGATAGGTGTCGGGGCCGAGCCGCCGGGCCTCCTCCACGGCCCGCGCGGGCAGGGCCTGTGCCACGTCCCGGCCGAAGCCGTCTTCGACGTCCTGGTCGCGGATCGCGCACGCCCACTCGTAAAGGCTCGGCCCCGCCACGGACGGGCCCGCGCAGTCCACGCTGTCGTCGGTGAACAGGGTCACCTGCGAGGCGACCGTGTTCATCAGCAGCTCGCCCGGCTGGTCCGTGCGCCAGACCGCGCCCGCGCCCGGCGGGTACGGATCGACCAGGTGGACCTCGACCGGCCGCCCGACCCCGCCCGCGTTGGCGCAGATCCGCTCCAGCACGGAGAGCCCGCGCGGACCGGCGCCGATCACACAGACGGTGAGGACGCCGTCGGCACGGGTCATTCCCGGCCCAGCCCGTCGCGCCAGCTCGGTCTGGCCGGCTTCCAGCCCAGGGCCGTACGGGCCCGGTCGTTGGCGGCGCCGTGCGCGGCGTTGAGCTGGTGGGCCATGAACCAGCCGAGCAGCCGGGGCGCGAGGGCCGCGGGGACCGTACGCGGGGAGGGCGCGGCCAGCGTCCGGGCGAGGTGCGGCAGCCACTGCGCGGCGGGAGCGGGGTCGTCGTCCGTCACATGGAACACCCCGGTGGCGTCGGACTCGACGGCCGTCACGGCCGCCCCCACCGCGTCCTCGACGTGCAGGAACGACATGATCCCGGCCCCGCCGCCGGCCAGCGGCAGCCGTCCGGCCAGCACCGCCCGGGCGGTCGCGCCGGTGCGGGCGTACGCGGTGCGCGGGCCGTACAGCGTGCCGTAGCGCAGCACCACTCCCTGCGGGCCGTCACCCGTCACCCGCCGTTCCAGCTCGGCGACGGCCCGCACGGTCGAGGCCCAGCCGGGATCGGGGGCGTCCACGTACAGCGGCGCGTCCTCGTCCAGGACCGGTTCGCCCGCCGGGGCGGCGGCGAAGGCGATGGACTGGGCGACCAGCCGACGCGCGCCGGCCTCGCGGGCCGCCTCGACCAGATGGGCGGTGCCCTCGGTGCGCAGCCGCGCGGTGAGGGCGAACGCTCCGGGCGGATCGTCGCCCAGCAGCCGCAGGGCCGACAGCTGGTGGACGACCGCCTCGGGACGGGCGGCCGACACCGCCGACAGCACGGCGGCACGGTCGAGGGCGTCGGCGACCACCACCTCGTCCGCCTCGGGGGCCCGGCCCCGGGAGCCCTGCCGCACCAGCACGCTCACGTGATGGCCCCGCGCCCGGAGCGCGCCCACCAGCGGATGCCCGACCACGCCGGTGGCCCCGGCGACGAGTACACGCACGCCTCAGCCCTCCGCATCCGGTGCGAGGTACGTGGCGATCCGCATGAGCAGACGGCACGCCGGGTCGCCGTCCCGCAGACAGCTCTCGGCCCGGTTCTCCGTCAGGGTCGCACCGAGGCCCTCGGACCAGCCCGCGTGGACGGCGGTGCACGGGCAGCGGTAGCCCTCCAGGGAACCGGCCATCCGGACCATGGTGATCGCGAAGTTCCGCTTCAGGGTGAGCACGACGAGGTCGTCGTCCTCGACCTCGGTGGAGGCGTTGCGCAGCTCCGGCGGGAACATCCGGTCGCCGCACTCGTCGTAGCGGCGGCGCAGCTCCTCCAGGTCCTTGCGGCTGTCGCCGGTGTCCGGGAGCGGTCCGCGCAGCCGGGCGACGCGCTGCCCGACGTGCAGGGCGACCTTTCCCATCGCCTCCGCGTTGATCTCGTTGGCGACCTCCTGGCCGTACCGTGCGGCGACCCCCTGGTACCAGTTGGCGTCGTGCTGCCACCAGAGCCGGTACGCCTCACCGGCGCGGGCTCGGTGGTTGACGCCGTCGGCGTCGCTGTGCGTGCTCATGCGTGCTGCTCCTCGGCGGCGGTCGCGGCGGCCAGACGGGCTGCGAACCGGTCCCGCATCACTCGTTTGAGAACCTTGCCGGTGGCGCCCTTGGCCACGTCGTCGGGCTTCATCCGCAGCGCCCGGGTGACCGGCGGGAACCCGGCGGCCGTCAGCACGGCGTTGACGCGCCCGGTCCACACCTCGTCGCTCTCCCCGTCGTCACCGGCCCCCTCGCCGTCCGCGAGCTGGAGCAGTGCGTACGCCTCGGCCTCCCCGTCGCCGTCCCAGTCCGCGCGGACGCCGTCGGGGGCGACCCCCACGACCGTGCAGTCGGCGAGCCGCGGCAGCCCGGCCAGCAGCAGTTCCTCGGTGCGGGTGCTGAAGACGATGCCGGCGCGGGTGCGCACGGCGTCCGGGACCCGGTCCAGGTGGTAGAAGTTGCCCTCCTCGTCCTGGTGGGCGAGGTCCCCGGTGAGCCAGTAGCCGCCGAGCCGCATCCGGTTCCAGGTCAGCGAGTCGTTCCAGTAACCGGGCGTGAGCGTCGGCGACTTGAGTCCCAGCCGGCCGATCTGCCCGGGCGGCAACGGGGTGCCGTCCTCCGCCAGCACCGCGGCCTCGGCGAAGCTGATCGGCTTGCCGACGCGGCGGGAGTAGGCCGAGGTGTCCTTGGTGTGCCGGTTGTGGAAGACGGAGTACCCGGCCTCCGACGAACCGAGGCCGTCCACGAAGACCGAGCCGTCGACCCGGACCCGGCTCAGGTCGCGCCGGATCTCGGTGTGGCTCCCGTGCTCCACGAGCGCCCGGATGTGCGCCTCGTGCGCCGCGTCCCCGGTGTTGAACCACACCTGCACGCTGGACAGGTCACGTGCCGTCAGGTCCTGCGCCGCCATCTCGCCGAAGGTCCCGGCGAAGGCCAGGACGGTCGTCGGCCGGAACTCTTCGACGGCGTCCAGCACGTCCGGGCCGCGCTGGCTGGAGAGCAGTTTGATGTCCGTGCGCAGCAGCAGGCAGTACAGCAGCGTCGCCACCATCGCGTTGTGCGCGCCGGGCAGTCCCACCAGCGTGCGCTCCATGTCGGCTCCGGTGGAGAAGCGCAGCCGGTGCACCTGGGCGTACATCAGCGTGCGGTGGGTGTGCGGCACCCCCTTGGGCATGCCGGTGGTGCCGGACGAGTGGGAGATGAGCACCGGGTCGGTCGGGTCGTGCCGGTACGGGTACGACGGCGGGAGCGACGCGCGGTGCTCCGGCCGGATGTCGGCGGCGGTCACCAGGAAACCGAGGCCGGTCCCGCCCGCCGGGCCCTCGGCGTCGCCGGTCAGCACCTCGCGATGGGCCTCGTCGGTGAAGGCGCCCACCGCCCCCTGCCGGCGGACGTACTCCCGGGCGGTCTCCGGGGCCAGGTTGCCGTTGACGAACGAGGGGACGGCGCCGAGCGAGGTCAGCGCCAGGAAGTTCACCGCGAACTCGGCGGCGGAGAAGGAGTGGACGGCCACCGGGTCACGGGGCCGCACGCCCCGGGCCGCGTACCAGCCCGCGTACGTCTCCACCACCTCGTACAGCTGCCCGAGCGTCAGCACCTCGGGCCTGCTGCCGTCCGGTGCGCGCCACGTGCCGTCGGTCCGCAGCACCGGCTCGTCGAGCGGGCGTGCGTAGGCGCGCAGCCGCCCGAGGACGTTGCCGGCGCCGAGCTCGGTGTCGGAGCAGATCCGCGCCCGCTCCTGCCTACTGATGAGCATGGGTCTCCGTCTCGTTTCTTTCCGGGAGGCGTTCGGCGTCCAGGAGGAACGCGGGCGTCCGGGGTCCCGTGACCAGGACGTGGGTGCCGCCGTCCCGCAGCAGCCGCCGGTGGGCGACGGCCAGGTCGAACAGGCCCTGGACGCTGCCGGGGTGCGCGAGGGCCGCCGGCGGTTCGCCGTCGTGCGTGTCCGTCGCGCGGACGGTCACGGGCGCGCCGGTGCCGGGACGGCCGAGCAGGACGGCCGCCGCCAGGGCGGCGGTCTCCGGGAGGTCCGGGACCGGCCGGCCGCTGACCGCGGAGAGCTCCCGGTGCACGGCGGCCGTCCGCGCGCCGCCGCCCAGTTCCACGCCGGCCACCAGGACCCGGTCCAGCTCCGGGTCCTCCAGGAGGAGGTCGGCCATGGCCAGCAGTTCGGTCACCGGGTCGTCGAGCGTGGAGAGGCTGAACATCTGACCGGTGATCCGGAACTCCCTGCTGATGTGCCCCAGCACGGAGTTGGGCGTGGCCTGCATGAACAGCAGCGGGTTGTGGACCCGCCCGGACACCACCCGCCGGCTCGCCAGATCGGCCGTGGTGGTGTCCCCCATGAGGCTCGCCAGCACGACGGCCGTACGGGCTCCGTCCCCGGGCCGCTCGGTCAGGCACCGCGCGGCGACCTCGTACGCCAGCGGACTGAACGCCGACTCCACGAACCCCGGCAGCCGGGGCAGCGGGATGTCGTCGGGCCGCCCGGTGCCGTGCGTCGCGGTGGCGGTGGTGAGAACGCCGAAGGGCGAGCGCAGGGGCCCCTTCGCCGTCGGCACGGTCTCCTCCGGGCCGGCCGGCGTGCTTGTCCGTGTGCTGGTCGGCGTGGCCGCCGGCGCGGCTCTCTTGCCGTGGTCCGTCGTCGTCACGGCCGCTCCAGGACGAGTGCGGTGTTGGCGCCGCCGAACGCGGCGTTGATGGTCAGGGCCCGGCGCAGGTCGGCCTGCCGGGCCCGGTTCGGCACGTAGTCGAGGTCGCACTCCGGGTCCGGCCGCGTGAGGCCCGCGGTCGGCGGCAGTACGCCGTCCATGAGGGCCAGCACCGTGATCACGAACTCCACGACTCCGGCAGCCTCCAGGAGATGGCCGGTGGTGCTCTTGGTGGAGCTGACCGGGACCGACCCGGCCCGCTCCGCGAGGGCGGCGCGCAGCCCCCGGGTCTCGGCGCCGTCGTTGTACTTGGTGCCGGTGCCGTGCGCGTTGACATAGCCGAGGGCCGACCCGTCGGGGTCCCCGGCCAGCCGCAGCGCCTGCCGGGCCGCACGGGCCAGGCCCACGCCCTCCGGGTGCGGCTGGGCGATGTGGTGGGCGTCGGTGGCCGCCCCCCAGCCGACCACACCCGCCAGCGGCCGTGCCCCGCGCCGCCGCGCGTGCTCGGCGGACTCCAGCACGACCGCCGCGACCCCGTCGCCGAGCAGCAGCCCGGTACGGTCCGCGCTGAACGGCCGCACCATGCCGTCCCGGGACAGCGCCCGCCCCGAGTCGAACTTCCCGAACGTCTCCTCCTCCACGAGGTAGCCGCCGGCGCACACCGCCACGTCGGTCCGGCCGGACGAGATCAGCCGGCAGCCATGGATGATCGCGGCGGCGGAGGCCACACAGGCGTTGGTGAACGTGAGCCGGGGCCCCGTCAGGCCGAGGCCCCGGGCCAGCGACTCGGCGAGGTGCGCCGGGACGGCGTCGGCGAGGCGTGCCGCCGCGTCGGCCGGGTCGGCGTGCCAGGACGCGGCCTCGTCGCACCCGTCGGCGCCACCGCTCGTCTCCACACCCGGCCCCGCCGCCGCGTCCCGCCAGTAGCGTGTGATGCTCGTGCAGTCGCCCGCGATACCCAGCAGGACCGCCGCCTCGGTGCCCGGGGGCAGGCCCGCCATGTCGAGCGCCTCCCTTCCACAGTCCGAGAGGGCGGGGCGCAGTGCCCAGTGCCCGGGGCCGTCGGGGCCGTCGGGGGCGGCGCCGGCCATCGGTGTGCGGTACGGGCCGGTGTCGAAGCGGGTGGTGGGGGCGAAGGAGGGGACGCCGCCGAAGACACCGCGGCGCAGGGCGTCCGCGCCCGCGCCGAAGGCCGTGCGCACGCCGAATCCGGTCACCGTCACGTCACCGGTCAACGCGGTCACCCCCCTGCGCCGCATCCGCCGCGGACGCGCTCAGGAAATCCGTGAGCCGCCGGAGCGAGGTCAGGTTCGCGATGTCGTCGTCGCCGGGCTCCACCACCAGGCCGTACCGCTCCTCCACCACGTGCAGCAGCCACACCAGCCCCAGTGAGTCCAGGACCAGCTCGGAGTCGTCGCCGAGGTCGTCCGGGACCCCGGGGAAGATCTTGCGGTCGGACAGCAGCTCCCGGACGGTGCCGAGGGTGATGACGGACGACGTGGAGGTGGCCGGGACGGACGGCGCGGAGGCCTCCGCGCTCATGCCTTCGCCCCGCGCCGGACGACCTCGGTGACGAGCCCGCCGAGGGTCAGCGAGGCCAGCGGCTCGATGTCGGTGTCCGGGATCTCCACGCCGAACCGCGACTCCAGCCGCAGCGTCAGCTCGATCAGGCTCAGGGAGTCCAGCTCCAGCCCGCCGACGGTCACCGGGCTCTCGTCCGTGATGCCGTCGCGGCTCAGCAGGATGTTCATCTCGTCGATGACCGTGGTCAGGACGAACTCGCGGATCTCGTTGTCCAGGGTGGACGTGCTCATGATCGCCATCTCCATGGGGGAATGTCGTGAGAAGGTCATGCGAAAAGTCGTACGAGGACTGCCCGTCGTGGGGACTGCCCGTCGCGGGGACTGCCGTTGCGGGGACTGCCCGTCGCGGGGGTCGCCCGGCGAACCGCTACGCGCCGCTCGCCGCCGCCTGGAGCGTGGCCGCCCGGCGGACCAGCTTCCCGTTAGAGGTGCGGGGCAGGGTGTCCAGCACCCGGATCACGCGGGGCAGCTTGTGGTCGGCCAGCCGCTCCCGGCACCAGCGCAGCAACTCCTCCGCCGACGGGCTCCCGGCCCCGGCGGCGACCGCCACGTACGCCTCGGTCACGTCCTCGTGGACCAGGACCGCCTGTTCGACGGCCGGGTGCGCGCGGAGCACCTGCTCGACCTCGGTGAGGTCGACCTTGAGCCCGCCGACGACGACGAGGGAGTCGGCGCGGCCGCCCACGGTGACCGTCCCGTCGCCGTCCACCGTGGCCCGGTCGCGGGTGTGCAGCCAGCCGTCCTCGTACTGGGTGCCGCCGGAGTCGAAGAGGTACGGCGACGCGTCGAGCGCCACGTCCAGTTCACCCTTGTGCTCCCGGACCAGCACACCGGGCGCGGGCCGCCCGACCGTGGGCCGGAGCGTGCCGCCGACGTCGATGGCGACGATGCCGGTCTCGGTGGTGCCGTAGGCCTCGCCGACCGTGACGCCGTACCGTTCGGCGAACCGCGCGGCGACGTCGGGGGGCATCAGCTCACCACCGGAGACGGCGGTCCGCAGTTCGGGCAGTTCGGGCGGATCCAAGGCGGCGGCGAGCAGTTCGTAGTGCATCGGCACCCCGAACAGATGGGTGATCCGGTGCTCGGCCGAGGTCCGCAGGATCTCGCGGGCGGAGACGCGGGGCGCGAAGACGACGCGGACGCCGGCCGCCAGCGCGTGCAGCAGCCCGCCGATCAGGCCGAAACTGTGTGCCGTGGAGCTGAGCAGCAGCAGCCGGTCGCCCTCGCCCGGCATTCCGGGAACCGCCGCGAACGACTCGATCTCGGCGGCGATCGACCCGGCGGTCCTGCCGATCACCTTCGGCCGCCCGGTGGAGCCCGAGCTGAACTGGACCAGCCGATGGCCGCCCGAGGCCGGCAGGCCGCCCCTGCGGCACTCGGTGGCCACCTCGTACTCGGGCCGGAAGCCGAACGCCGCCCGGACGTTGGACCCGGCCCGGACCATGAACTGCGGCCGGCACGCGGCGCAGAGCGCGTCCACCTCGGCGGGCTTGAGCCGGAAGTCGAACAGCATCACCTGCGCGCCCAGCCGCCACAGCGCGAGCAGCACCTCGACCTGGGTGAAACTGGGCGGCGTCCGCAGTCCCACCGTGCTGCCGGGGCCGATGTCGTAGCCGGCGAACACGGCGGCCTGCTTGGCCACCCGCTCCCGTAACTCGCCCCGCCCGACGGTCTCCCGCTGGTGCGTCAGATAGGGCAGACCGTCGTCCCGCGCGTCGAACAGCCGCTGGACCAGGACGCCCATCCCGTCCTCGCCGGCCGCGGCCGCCACGAGTTCGCCCATGAGGCCTCAGACCTCCTTGCAGAACTCGCCGATGGGCAGACCGACATGGCGCTTGTCCTGCGCCAGATAGCCGAGCAGCTCGTCCCCGGTCCGCAGTTCGGTGACGTTGAGGACCTTGCCGCCCGGTCCGAGGACCCGTACGTGCCAGTCGTCCTGCACGGTCAGGCTCACCAGGCGCCCGTCCTCCGCGTGGGTGCGGATCTCCAGCAGCGGCCGGGACTCCAGTTTGGCCCGCCCGACCACCACCCGGCGGGTGCGGCCGTCGGCACCGACCGCCAGCAGGGCGCTGCCGGAGCCGACCTCGCTGAGGTAGTTGGTGCGGTTGTCGGGGCCCAGTGTGTACGAGTGCAGGGCACCGGCGTTGACCCGGAACGGCCGGGTCGGCATGTACGGCAGCGGGTGCGTCTCGCTGCAGCAGAGCACGAAACCGGAGGAGTACGAGCCGACGAGGATGCCCTCGTCCTCCTCGAAGTGCGAGCAGGTGTCCACACAGACCCGGTCGCCGAGCCCGACGTGCCGGATGCTCTCCACCGTCAGCGTGGACAGCTCCAGCTGCGGGGTCGTCGCCTCCAGCAGCCGGGCCAGCGCGAACACGTCGTCCGCGCTCCGGGGGGTGAACAGGATGCCGTCGGAACCGCGTTCGAGCACGTCGAAGACGATGGCCGCCTCCTCCAGGTCCCCGACGACGGTCACCAGCTTGCCCTCGGCCGCCTCGGCCGCCGCGAGCACGATCTCCAGCGGGATCTTCGTCGGGTCGGCGAAATGGATCACCGTGTACGGCAGCGCCATCGCGCCCACGCACGACAGCTGGAGCGTGCGGTCGTCCCGTACGTCGACGAAGCCGGCGACGGGTGTACCGGTGCCCGGCGCACCCGTGGCGGGCGCACGGGTGGCGGACCGGTTCTCCGCGGCGAGGGCGTCCAGCTCGTCCTGCGTGGAGAACTTCCGCAGCAGGACGTCGATCCCGGCGTCCGCGAGGGTCCCGCCCGCGCCGGAGGACTTGGCGTCACCCGCGCCCTTGGCCTCCTTGCCCCCCTTGTCGGCGGACTTGTCGGCCGGCTTCCTCGCGAGCGCCGCCGCGGGCTCCGCGGACACCAGCACCCGGGTCACGGTCGGCGGCAGCGTTCCCAGCAACTCGGCGTCGGCCGAGACCACTCCGGCCATCCGGGCGTGGACGGCCGCGTCCACCACCGCCTGGAGCTGCGGACGGGGGACTTCACGGAGATCGATCCACGCGAACCTCATGCGACACCTGCCACGATCGTCGAGTAACGGGGGGAGGGGGGAGCGGTCATGCTCATGTCTTCGGTGATGCCGTCGCCGCCGGTCCCGTGCACCACCGCAGCGAGCCGGGAGACCAGGGAGGCGGGGGAGGGGGAGGAGAAGATCCGGCGGCCGACGGCGAGCCCCCGGCAGCCGGCCGCCATCACCGCGGTGCCGTACTCAATGAGGTCGGAGCCGTCCGGTGGACCGCCGGCCGCGAGGACGGGGATGGGGCTGTGGGCCACCACCTCGGCCATGCGCTCCAGTGGCAGGGCGACGGTCGTCTTCACCATGTCGGCGCCCAGATCGGCGGCGACGTTCACGATGTGCGCGAGGAGGGCGGGATCGTGCGGGTTCTCGATCCGGGGGCCGCGCGGGTAGACCATCGCGATCAGCGGCATGCCCCAGGTGTCGCACGAACGGGCCACCGCGCCCAGGTCGGCGAGCTGACGTCCCTCGGTGTCCGAGCCGATGTTCACATGGACGCTGACCGCGTCCGCGCCGAGCGCCACCGCCTCCTCGGCATCGCCGACCAGCACCTTGGCGTCCACGTCGGCGGAACAGGCCGTACTCGCGCTCAGGTGCACCACCAGCGCGCAGTTCCCGAGGAGGTCCGGGGCGAGTGCGCGGGCCCGCCCCTTGTGGACGACGATCCCGTCGGCCCCGCCGGCCACCAGTGCCCGGAGGAGGTCCTCCCACTGCCCCGGAGGGGCGACCGGGCCGTCCGAAACGCTGTGGTCGAGAGGGATGAGCAAATGCCGGTCATCACCGGCCCGAGAAAGTCTTCTCCAACGTAATGGCTTGCCAGTTTTCAGCATGGGTAATGCGCCTTCCCGGCTCTGAGGCCGCATTTCAGAAAGTCGAACCGCGGCAACCCGATGCGGTCTCCATGTCCGAAAAACGATGGTCGTAGAACTTTCAAGTTCTGCCAGGGCGTCAGCATTCCGTGCGTGATCGGGAGTTGGCAAGGCGTGACCGTCGGCAAATTTTTATGCGGAAGGAGGCATGACTATTTGATAGCGACTTGACAGGATCCTCCGGGTTGACGGCGTCCGAGGGTGGTGTTCGTGGCGCATCATGGAGTTCTGTCCCCACGCATAGCGGGATCACATGGGATCACACGGGACCACTCGGGATCTCATGCTTTTAATGTCGTTGTCGCGTGTAATCGGCGCCCTGCTGACATCTTCCGTCGAAAACATTCGACGAGATCCACGTTCGGTCCATTCGTGGGACTTCCTTGTGGGAATCGAATTTCGCGGCCTAGGGTGACAGCCACACTCCGGTTCGTGTTTCATGCGTGGCCGTCCCCCTCTGCACCCGGACATTCGTGTCCGGGCGTACCGGAAGTGAGCCCCCATGCCCGAAACCCCGTCCGAGACCGTCTCCGAGGCCGTGGACCCCAGATCGGTCGCGTTACCGTCGTCGGCCTCCACGACGCCTGCCGCCTCGTCGCCGGCCGGGCCGAGCAAGGCGCCCAAGGTCGCCGCCGCGAGCCTCATCGGCACCACGATCGAGTACTACGATTTCGCCGTCTACGGCACGGCCTCCGCGCTCGTCCTCGGACCCGCGTTCTTCCCCTCCGGCAACGCGACCGTCTCCACCCTCGCCGCGTTCCTCACCTTCGCCGCGGCCTTCCTGTCCCGCCCCCTCGGCGTCGTCCTCTTCGGCACGATCGGCGACCGGCTGGGCCGCCGCCGAGCGCTGGTCGCCTCCCTGCTGCTCATGGGCCTCGCGACGGTCGGCGTCGGCCTCCTGCCGACCTACGAGACCGCCGGACTGCTCGCCCCCGTCCTCCTGGTGACCCTCCGTCTGCTGCAGGGCGTCAGCATGGGCGGCGAGTGGGGCGGCGCGGTCCTGCTGGCCGCCGAACACGCCCCGCCCGGCCGCCGCGCGCTGTACGCCGCCATACCCAACGTCGGCCCCTCGCTCGGTTTCCTGCTCTCCAGCGCCGTCATCCTCCCCACCCTGAACATCGTGGGCCGCGACGGCTTCACGGACTGGGCCTGGCGCGTGCCGTTCCTGCTCAGCGCGGTGCTCGTCCTGGTCGGGCTGTGGGTACGGACGACGGTGTCGGAGTCGCCGGTGTTCAAGGGCTCGTCCCCGGCGGCGCCTTCGGCGTCCCCGGCCTCTCCCGGACCGGCGGGGGCCCCGGCGTCGCGCTTTCCGCTCGGGACACTCGTCGCGCGCCACCCGCGCCGGCTGCTGCTCGGCACGGGCGCGGCGATCGGCGGCTCGGCCGTGTACTACCTGACGATCGTCTACAGCCTGTCCTACGGTCCGAAATCGCTCGGCATCCCGCAGAACACGATGCTCACCGCCGCGAGCGTGGGGGCGGCGGCCGGGATCGCGATCACGCTGCCCGTCGCGCGGCTCGCCGACCGGATCGGGCGCCGGCCGCTGATGCTCGCGGGCGCGGCCGGCTGTGTGGTGTGGGCCGTTCCCATGTACGCGTCCCTCGGCACGGGCGACGCGTTCGTCATCACCGGCGCGTACACGGTCGGGCTCATGCTGCTCGCCCTGATGTTCTCCCCGGCGGCGGCGTTCCTCGCGGAGCTGTTCCCGGCGAGGTTGCGGTACACGGGGGCGTCGGCGGCGTTCATCCTGGCCAACACGCTGGGCGGCGGCTTCGCTCCGCTCGTCGCGACCTGGCTGAACAGTCAGTGGTCGTCGCCGCTGGTGCTCGGGTTCTACACGGGTGGGCTGTGCCTGGTGAGTCTTCTGTGCGTGTGGGCGCTGCCCGAGACCCGCGAGGACGACTTCACGTCCTGACGGCTTGAGCGGGGTGCGTTGTCGGGTGGGGGTCCGGTGGGGCTTCTCGCGCAGTCCCGCGCCCCTGGAAGCCCGGGGCCCTGCGGGCCTGGGAGACCCAGGCGCTACGCCCCTGGGAAGCGCGGGGCACAGCCCGTGCTTCTCAGGGGCGCGGGGAACCGCGCGACCAGCCCCCACCGAACCCCCACCCGAACGAACTCACGGCGAGGCAGGCGGATACAGCGACCGCGGCAGCTGCGACGCCGCGGCCGCGTCCAGCAGCCACAAGGTCCGCGACCGCCCGTACGCACCCGCGGCCGGCGCCTGGATCTCCCCCGCACCGGACAACGCGATGGCCGCGGCCGCCGCCTTGTCCTCCCCGGCGGCGAGCAGCCACACCTCACGCGCGGCCCGGATCGCGGGCAGCGTCAGCGTGACCCGCGTCGGCGGCGGCTTCGGCGCGCCATGGACGCCCACCACGGTCCGCTCGGTCTCCCGCACGGCAGGCAACTCGGGGAAGAGCGAGGCCACATGGGTGTCCGGCCCGACCCCGAGCATCAGCACGTCGAACGTCGGCACGGTCCCGTGGTTCTCGGGCCCCGCCGCCCGCGCCAGCTCCTGCGCGTACGCCTCGGCCGCCGCGCCCACGTCGGCGCCCCACGGCCCGTCCGACGCGGGCATGGCGTGCACCCGCTTCGGGTCCAGTGGCACCGAGTCCAGCAGCGCCTCCCGGGCCTGGGTGACATTCCGCTCGGCGTCACCCTCCGGCAGGAACCGCTCGTCGCCCCACCACAGATCCAGCCGGCCCCAGTCGATCGCGTCCCGGGCGGGCGCCGCGGCCAGCGCGGCGAGCAGTCCGTTGCCGTTGCGGCCGCCCGTGAGGACCACCGAGGCGTAGCCGCGCGAAGCCTGCGCGTCCACGACCTTGGTGATCAGCCGGGCCGCCGCGGCCTGAGCCATCAGCTCCTTGTCGCGGTGCACGACCAGCTGCGGAGTACTCACGGCGCGGCCGCCTTCTTCACGGGCGGCATCTGCGCCGGAGTGGGCCTCTCGGAGTCCTCGCCACCGGCCGACCCCGCGGATCCCGCCGAAGCGGACGGAGCCGACGGCGCCCCCGGCGGCAACGCCGGCGCGGAGCCGGAAGCCGAAGCGCCGGTCGAAGCCGAAGCGCCGGTCGAAGCCGAAGCGCCGGTCGAAGCCGGAGCGCCGGCCGATGCGGAAGAGGTGACCGAAGCCGAAGCCGTCACCCCGCCGCCCGCCGTGCTCCCCAGCGCACCTCCCAGCCGGTCCACCCCGAACCGCAGCGCCGACGCGTACGTGTCGTCGGGGTCGAGCCTGCGCAGCTCCTCCGCCAGCAGCTCGGACGTCTCGCGGCGCTTCAGCGCGACCGCCCGGTCCGGCTGGCCCTCCAGTGTGAGGAGGGCGAGCCCCCCGGCGGGGCGGTACAGCCGGATGGGACCGGTGCTGGTGAGCATCCGCACCTCGTTGAGGCCGGGCCCGGCCGACACCCCCCGCCGTACGTGGACGTGGAGGCGGTCCGCCAGCCACATCGCCAGCAGCTCCACGCTCGGGTTGTACTGCTCGCCCTGCACCTCCGCGGAGATGACCTCGCAGTCCACCTGGTCGAGCGCGGCGGCCAGCATGGAGCGCCAGGGGGTGATCCGGGTCCAGGCCAGATCCGTGTCGCCGGGCTCGTAGTTGTCGGCGCGGCTCCGCAACTCCTCGATCGGCTTCTCGGCGGCGTAGCTGTCGGTCACCCGGCGCTGGCCGAGCGCGCCCAGCGGGTCGCGGGCCGGGTCGAGCGGCGCGTTGACCGGCCACCAGACGACCACCGGAGCGTCCGGCAGCAGCAGCGGGAGCACGACCGACTGGGCGTGGTCCGCGACCTCGCCGTACAGCCGCAGGACGACCGTGTCACCGGTGCCGGCGTCCGCGCCCACCCGTACCTCGGCGTCGAGGCGGGACTTCGTGCGGTCCCGGGGGGAGCGGGAGACACGCTTGATGACCACGATCGTGCGCGAGGGGTGCTCGCGGGAGGCGTCGTTGGCGGACTTGAGCGCGTCGTACGCGTTCTCCTCGTCCGTCACGATGACCAGCGTGAGCACCATGCCGACCGCCGGGGTCCCTATCTCCCGGCGGGCCTTCACCAGCGCCTTGTTGATCTTGCTGGCCGTGGTGTCCGTGAGGTCCGTCTTCATGGCCGGCGCCAGCTCCGTCCGTCTCGTTGCAGCATCTCGTCCGCCTCGACGGGACCCCAGGTGCCCGCCTGGTACTGCGCGGGCCTGCCGCTCTTGTCCCAGTACTCCTCGATCGGGTCGAGGATCTTCCAGGACAGCTCGACCTCCTCGGTGCGCGGGAAGAGGTTCGAGTCGCCGAGCAGGACGTCGAGAATGAGACGCTCGTACGCCTCGGGCGAGGACTCGGTGAAGGACTCGCCGTAGGCGAAGTCCATCGACACGTCCCGGATCTCCATCGACGTGCCGGGCACCTTGGAGCCGAAACGGACTGTCACGCCCTCGTCGGGCTGGACGCGGATGACGATCGCGTTCTGTCCCAGTTCCTCGGTGGCGGTGGAGTCGAAGGGGGAGTGCGGGGCACGCTGGAAGACCACCGCGATCTCGGTCACCCGGCGGCCGAGGCGCTTGCCCGTCCGCAGGTAGAACGGGACGCCCGCCCAACGGCGGTTGTCGACCTGCACCTTGATCGCCGCGTAGGTGTCGGTCTTCGACTTGCGGTCGATACCGTCCTCTTCGAGGTAGCCGATGACCTTCTCGCCACCCTGCCAGCCGGCCGCGTACTGCGCGAACACGGTGTCCCGGCCCAGGTCCTTCGGCAGCTTCACCGCGCCGAGCACCTTGGTCTTCTCGGCGGCGAGCGCGTCCGCGTCGAAGGAGGCGGGCTCCTCCATCGCGGTCAGCGCCATCAGCTGCAGCAGGTGGTTCTGGATGACGTCACGGGCGGCGCCGATACCGTCGTAGTACCCCGCCCGGCCGCCGATGCCGATGTCCTCGGCCATGGTGATCTGCACGTGGTCGACGAAGGACCGGTTCCAGATCGGCTCGAACATCGTGTTGGCGAAGC
This sequence comes from Streptomyces sp. NPDC002324, assembly GCF_053593335.1. Taxonomy (NCBI): domain Bacteria; kingdom Bacillati; phylum Actinomycetota; class Actinomycetes; order Kitasatosporales; family Streptomycetaceae; genus Streptomyces; species Streptomyces sp. NPDC002324. The sequence goes on along the minus strand of NZ_JBSFCF010000012.1, from coordinate 24,162 downwards.
GGAGCGCCAGGATGTTCTGGACGGTCTCCTTGCCCAGGTAGTGGTCGATGCGGAAAACCTGGTCCGGGGCGAAGACCTCCTCCACGGTCGTGTTGAGGTCCTCGGCGGAGGCCAGGTCGTGGCCGAACGGCTTCTCGATGACCGCGCGCCGCCAGGAGCCGCTGCTCTGGTCGGCCAGGCCGTGCTTCTTCAGCTGCTGGATCACGACCGGGAACGCGGACGGCGGCACGGACAGGTAGAAGGCGAAGTTGCCGCCCGTACCCTGCGCCTTGTCCAGCTCCTCGATGGTGTCGCGCAGCCGCTCGAAGGACTCGTCGTCGTCGAAGGTGCCCTGGACGAACCGCATGCCCTGGATGAGCTGCTGCCAGACCTCCTCGCGGAAGGGCGTGCGCGCGTGCTCCTTGACCGCGTCGTGCACCTCCTGCGCGAAGTCCTCGTTGGCCCACTCCCGGCGCGCGAAGCCGACGAGCGAGAAGCCCGGCGGCAGCAGTCCGCGGTTGGCGAGGTCGTACACGGCAGGCATCAGCTTTTTACGTGACAAATCGCCTGTGACGCCGAAGATGACCAGGCCCGACGGCCCCGCGATACGCGGGAGCCGTCGGTCCGCGGCGTCACGCAGCGGATTGCTGCTCGACAAGGTGTTCAGCCCTCCGAGGGTGCGAGGCGCCTAAGCTCCGCCTCGGTCGACTTGAGCAGGTCGTTCCAGGACGCCTCGAACTTGTCGACGCCCTCGTCCTCCAGCAGCTGCACGACCTCGTCGTACGAGATCCCGAGCTTCTCGACCGCGTCCAGCTCGGCACGCGACTGCTCGTACGTCCCGGCGATCGCGTTGCCGCGGATCTCACCGCTCTCGGCGGTGGCCTCCAGCGTGGCCTCCGGCATGGTGTTCACCGTGTTCGGCGCGACCAGCTCGTCGACGTACAGCGTCGACTTGTACGCCGGGTCCTTGACGCCGGTCGAGGCCCACAGCGGGCGCTGCTTGTTGGCGCCCGCGCTCTCCAGCGCGGCCCAGCGGCCGTCCGAGAAGACCTCCTCGTACGCCTGGTAGGCCAGACGTGCGTTGGCGACGCCGGCCTTGCCGCGGGCGGCCTTGGCCTCGTCGGTGCCGAGGGCGTCGATGCGCTTGTCGATCTCGGTGTCCACGCGGGACACGAAGAAGGACGCCACCGAGTGGATCTTCGACAGGTCCAGGCCGCGCTCCTTGGCCTTCTCCAGACCGGCCAGGTAGGCGTCCATGACCTGGCGGTAGCGCTCCAGCGAGAAGATCAGCGTGACGTTGACACTGATTCCGAGACCGATGACCTCGGTGATGGCCGGCAGGCCGCCCATCGTCGCCGGGATCTTGATCAGGGTGTTCGGGCGGTCCACCAGCCAGGCCAGCTGCTTGGCCTCGGCGACAGTCGCCTTCGTGTTGTGCGCGAGGCGCGGGTCGACCTCGATGGAGACCCGGCCGTCCTGGCCGCCGGTCGCGTCGAACACCGGGCGCAGGATGTCGGCGGCGTCCCGGACGTCCGCCGTCGTGATCATGCGGATGGCCTCTTCGACGGTGACCTTGCGGGCGGCGAGGTCGGAGACCTGCTGCTCGTAGCCGTCACCGCTGCTGATCGCCTTCTGGAAGATCGACGGGTTGGTGGTGACGCCCACGACGTGCTGCTGGTCGAGCAGCTCGGCGAGGTTGCCGGACGTGATGCGCTTGCGCGACAGGTCGTCCAGCCAGATCGCGACGCCCTCCTCGGAGAGGCGCTTGAGTGCGTCTGTCATGGAAATTCCATCTCCTACGTGTCGTGTGTAGAGCGTCAGCGCTGAGCGGCTGCGAGCGATTCCTGCGCGGCCGCGGCCACGTTCTCCGCGGTGAAGCCGAACTCCTGGAAGAGGACCTTGCCGTCGGCCGAAGCGCCGAAGTGCTCCAGCGAGACGATGCGGCCGGCGTCGCCGACGTACTTGTGCCAGGTCAGTCCGATACCGGCCTCGACCGCGACACGCGCCCTGACGGACGGCGGCAGAACGCTCTCCCGGTACCCCTGGTCCTGCTCCTCGAACCACTCCACGCACGGCATGGACACCACCCGGGTGGGCACGCCCTGCGCCTGCAGCTGCTCGCGCGCCTCGACGGCCACGTGCACCTCGGAGCCGGTGGCGATCAGGATCACCTGGGCGTCGCCGCCCTCGGCGTCGAACAGGACGTAACCGCCCTTCGCCGCATCCTCGTTGGCCTCGTACGTCGGCACGCCCTGGCGGGTCAGCGCCAGACCGTGCGGGGCGCCCTTGCCGAACTCCTTGGTCCAGCGCCCCAGGATCTCCCGCCAGGCGATCGCCGTCTCGTTGGCGTCGGCCGGGCGGACCACGTTCAGGCCCGGGATCGCCCGCAGCGCGGCCAGGTGCTCGACCGGCTGGTGGGTGGGGCCGTCCTCGCCGAGGCCGATGGAGTCGTGCGTCCACACGTACGTCACCGGCAGGTGCATCAGCGCGGACAGGCGTACGGCGTTGCGCATGTAGTCGGAGAACACCAGGAACGTGCCGCCGAAGATACGGGTGTTGCCGTGCAGCGCGATGCCGTTCATCTCCGCGGCCATGGCGTGCTCACGGATACCGAAGTGGATCGTGCGGCCGTAGGGGTTCGCCTCCGGCAGCGGGTTGTCCGCCGGGAGGAACGAACTGCTCTTGTCGATCGTGGTGTTGTTGGAGCCGGCGAGGTCGGCGGAACCGCCCCACAGCTCCGGGATCACCGCACCCAGCGCCTGGAGGACCTTGCCGGACGCGGCACGCGTGGCGACACCCTTGCCCGTCTCGAACTCCGGCAGGTGCGACTCCCAGCCCCCGGGCAGCTCGCCCGCGCTGATCCGGTCGAACTCCGCCGCGCGCTCGGCGTTGCCGTCACGCCACTCCTGCAGCTGCTTGTCCCACACCGCACGCGCCTCACGGCCACGCTCACCCAGAGCACGCGTGTGCGCGATGACCTCGTCGGAGACCTCGAAGCTCTTCTCCGGATCGAAGCCCAGGACCCGCTTGGTGGCCGCGACCTCGTCCGCGCCGAGCGCCGAGCCGTGTGCCGCCTCGGTGTTCTGCGCGTTCGGCGCCGGCCAGGCGATGATCGAACGCATCGCGATGAACGAGGGCTTGTCGGTGACGGCCTTCGCCGCCTCGACCGCCGCGAACAGCGCGACCGGATCGAGGTCGCCGTTCTCCTTCGGCTCCACCCGCTGCACATGCCAGCCGTACGCCTCGTACCGCTTCGCGGTGTCCTCCGAGACGGCCGTCTCGGTGTCACCCTCGATGGAGATGTGGTTGTCGTCCCACAGCAGCACCAGATTGCCGAGCTTCTGATGCCCGGCCAGCGAGGACGCCTCCGCGGAGATGCCCTCCTGCAGACACCCGTCACCGGCGATCACGAACACGTGATGGTCGAACGGCGACTCCCCGACCGCGGCCTCGGGGTCGAACAGGCCACGCTCGTAACGGGCGGCCATCGCCATGCCCACCGCGTTGGCGACGCCCTGGCCCAGCGGCCCGGTCGTCGTCTCCACGGCCTTGGTGTGCCCGTACTCGGGATGCCCCGGGGTCTTCGAACCCCAGGTGCGGAAGGCCTCCAGATCCGCCAGCTCCAGGCCGAAACCGCCCAGGTACAGCTGGATGTAGAGGGTCAGGGAGGAGTGGCCGGCGGACAGGACGAACCGGTCACGGCCCACCCAGTCGGGGTCGGCGGGGTCGTGGCGCATCACCTTCTGGAAGAGGGTGTACGCGGCGGGCGCGAGGCTCATCGCCGTACCGGGATGGCCGTTGCCGACCTTCTGTACGGCGTCGGCGGCCAGGATCCGGGCGGTGTCGACGGCCCGCTGGTCCACTGCGGTCCACGCGAGGTCTGTAGTGGTCGGCTTGGTGCTCACCCTGGGTCAGGGCTCCTCTCCACATGTCTCGTGCCGGTGTTCTTCACGGCACCGGCCGTTGTCGAGCCTACCCCCGTAGGAACGCGCATTTTTTCGAGTCATTCCAGACTGCCGGGACTGTGTCCCGTCCGCCTCCCGACCAGTGGTTCGCATGCTGAGACCAGGGGGTTCCGCTGTTCGACATCTGAATACGGCCCCGCTCATCCGACTGCTCAACGCAAGTGTGTCCGGCTCGCCGCGGGGCACCCACGAACACGACCCCACCCCCTTGAAAGGCTGGCTCTGGGCAACGTCTACAGTGGCGTGGTACGCGCGAGCCGTCACGGGGAGTTCACATCCGGAGGCTTGCTGAGGAGTCTCTGTCAGGGGTGTGCGTGACGGCCGTCGAATCCCGTCCACCGGGCGTGCTGGGCGCGAGCAGCACGAGCAGCAGCCGGGGTCAGCGGCCGATCGGGGCCCGCGTCATGGCCTTCGTGGCGCTCACGAAGCCGCGGATCATCGAACTGCTGCTGATCACCACGGTTCCGGTGATGTTCCTGGCGGAACAGGGCGTCCCGGACCTCTGGCTGGTGCTCGCCACCTGCGTCGGCGGTTACCTCTCGGCGGGCGGCGCCAACGCGCTCAACATGTACATCGACCGGGACATCGACGCGCTCATGGAGCGCACGTCGCAGCGCCCGCTGGTCACCGGCATGGTCACCCCGCGTGAGGGCCTGGTCTTCGGCCTCACCCTCGCGGCCGTCTCGACCGCCTGGTTCGGACTCCTCGTCAACTGGCTGTCCGCCTGGCTGTCACTCGGGGCGCTCCTCTTCTACGTCGTCGTCTACACGATGATCCTCAAACGGCGTACCTCCCAGAACATCGTCTGGGGCGGCATCGCCGGCTGCATGCCGGTCCTCATCGGCTGGTCCGCCGTCACGAACTCGATGTCGTGGGCCGCGGTCATCCTCTTCCTCGTCATCTTCTTCTGGACCCCGCCGCACTACTGGCCCCTGTCCATGAAGGTGAAGGACGACTACGCCCGGGTCGGCGTCCCGATGCTCCCGGTGGTCGCCTCCAACAAGGTCGTCGCGCGGCAGATCGTCCTCTACAGCTGGGTGATGGTGGCGGTCTCCCTGATGCTGACCGTGCTCGGCTACACCGGCTGGTTCTACACGGCGGTCGCCGCGGCCACCGGCGGCTGGTGGCTCTGGGAGGCGCACGCCCTCCAGAACCGCGCGAAGGGCGGCGCGAGCGGCGGCAAGCTCAAGGAGATGCGCCTGTTCCACTGGTCGATCACCTACGTGTCGCTGCTCTTCGTGGCGGTCGCGGTGGACCCCTTCCTGCGCTGACCCGAGCGGCGACCGCGCCCCGTAAGGGGCGCGGGGAACTGCGCGAGCACCAGGAACAACCCGCACGCACCCACGCGCGGCGAGACAGAACGGCGAGTGGTCAAGCCCACTGACCCCACCCGTCGCCACACCGAATACCCATCGGTAGCATCCAGCCCATGGCAGACACCAAGCAGGCAGACGAGGCCGAGGCAACCAAGGCGGCCGCCAAGGCCGAGCGCCGAGCGACCCGGCTGGCCAAGCAGATCCGCTCCTTCGCGGCGGCGCACCGCGGAGCCGAGGCCCAGGTCGCCTACATCGGCCAGATCGGTGCACGGATCGTCCTGGTCGGCGAGGACGGCGGCTGGGGCGACCTCGTGGCCCCCACCCACGCCATCGCCGTGGCGGCCGTGCAGAAGGCCGGCGTCACCGTCCACGAGGACTTCGACGGCGAGTTCGCGGCCAAGGTCACCACCGGCCCCTACGAGTGGTCGCGCATGGCCGGAATCCAGGTCGGCGGTCCGAAGAACAGCAACACCTGAGCCCGGCTCACCCGTTAGGCCCCGTGAACGACGGAGTCGGCCTCGGGGAGCCCGGATGATCGAAACGCCGTCCCTCGTGGACCAGTACTGCCACGGCGTACTGCGCACGGAGCTGGGCCTCGGCACCTTCGAGGCCCACCTCGCGCGCAGCGAGGGCCCGCCCGCGCCCGGCACCACCTTCTTCGACACCCAGACGGGTTTCGCCGTACGCCGCTGGTGCCCGCCCCTGCTCGGCCTGGAACCGCACTGCCCGCCGGCCCGCTATCTGGCCCGGCGCCGCGAACTGGGCGTCCTGGAGGCCGGCCGCAGACTCCTGCGGGGCAGCGGCATCACGACCTACCTCGTCGACACGGGGCTGCCCGGCGACCTCACCGGGCCGGGCGAGATGGCCTCCACCGCGGACGCCGACGCCCACGAGATCGTCCGCCTCGAACTCCTTGCCGAACAGGTCGCCGACACCTCCGGCACCGTCGAGTCGTTCCTGGCCAATCTTGCCGAGTCGGTGCACGCGGCCGCCGCGAACGCCGTCGCCTTCACCTCGGTGGCGGGCGTACGGCACGGCCTGGCGTTCGCGCCCGAGCCGCCCGGCCCGGGAGAGGTGCGCGGCGCGGTGGGGCGCTGGCTCGCGCACCGGCCGGTCGGCGGGGCGCTCACCGACCCCGTCCTCCTGCGCCACCTGCTGTGGATCGCCGTCGCCTCGGGCCGCCCCCTCCAGCTCCACGCGGGCCTCGGCGAACCGGGCCTGCGCATCGACGCCACCGACCCCGTCCTGCTGACCGGCTTCGCCCGCGCCACGGCGGGCCTCGGCACCGACCTGGTCCTGCTGCACGGCTACCCCTACCACCGCCACGCGGCCCACCTCGCCGGGGTCTTCCCGCACGTCCACGTCGACCTGGGCGCCGAACTGGTCCGCACCGGCGCCCGGGCCGCCGCCGTGCTCGCCGAGGTTCTCGAACTCGCCCCCTTCGGCAAGCTCCTCTTCTCCAGCGGCGCCCACGGACTGCCCGAGCTGCACGTGGTCGGGGCCCGGCTGTTCCGTGAGGCGCTGGCCCGGGTGCTGGGGACCTGGGTGGCGGAGGGCGCCTGGTCGCCGGTGGACGCGCAGCGCGTGGCGGGACTGATCGCGGCGGGGAACGCGCGGCGGGTGTACGGGCTGGGGTGAGCCGGTGAGACTGACCGTATGAGCCACAGCGACGCGAGGGGCGGGTTACCCGCCCCCGACACCGACACCGCGGCCCTGGTCGGACGGTTCCTCGACGGACTGCGGGACCTCACCCCGCTCGCCGTCTGGGCCCATGGCTCCCTCGGCGGCGGCGACTACCAGGAGGGCCGCAGCGACCTGGACCTGATCGCGGTCCTGGACGGTCCGGTCACCGCCCGGACCGCATGGCGGGTGGGGCGCCTGCACGCCGGCCTGCGCCACGCGCCACTGGCGGCGAACCTGCACTGCACGTATCTGGCTCCCGGCACGGCGGCCGACGCCGGCCGCCCGCACCTCACCTGGGCGCACGAGCGGCTGTTCCGGCGCACGGTCACCCCGGTCACCCGGCGCGAGCTGCACACCTTCGGCCTCGTCCTGCACGGCGAACCGCCCGGGGCGCTGCTGCCGCCGGTCGCCGACACCGAGCTGGACGCCTTCGTCGTACGCGACCAGCGGGAGTTCTGGCGCCCCGCGGTCGAGCGGGCCCACCTGTGGGACCAGGACGTCTGGGTCGACCTCGGACTGCTCACCCTGGCCCGTGCCACCGCCACCCTGCGCGAGGGCCGGCTCATCACCAAGCGTGAGGCCCTGGACCTGCTGCCCGTCCTGGGCGCGCCCGCCGAGGTGGTCGAGGACATCCGGCGGCGCCGGTACGGGCAGGGGACCGAGGAGGTGCCGTACCGGGGTCGGTCGACCCGGCTGTTCCTCGGCCCGGCGATCGACGACCTCGTACGGACGTACGGCTGACGCGGCGGGCGCGGGCCCGTCCCTGTCCTGGCACCCGTCCGCGCCTCAGCCGTCCGTGCCTCAGCCCTGCGCGGCGACCGGTGTCTCGGCGACGGCCGGACCCTGCACATCCGCCCCGTTCACTTCGTCCGCCGGCCGTTCGCGAAGCGACAGCAGCACGCGGAGGGTGGCGATCCACACCAGGCAGGAACCCAGCATGTGCGCGCCGACCAGGATCTCGGGGAGGTCGGTGAAGTACTGGACGTAGCCGACGGCGCCCTGGGCGAGGAGGACCAGGAACAGGTCACGGGTGCGGTCCAGCGGTTCGCGCGGGGAGTCCACCGCCTTCAGGACGAACCACAGGGCGAAGGCGAGCGTCACCACGATCCAGGCCAGCACCGCGTGCAGCTTGGTGACGTTCTCCCAGTTCAGCGGGATGCGATGGACCTTGCTGGAGTCACCCGCGTGCGGACCGGCGCCCGTGACGACCGTGCCCACCGCGATCAGCAGCAGCGTGACACCCACCAGGACCGCCACCAGCTGCCGCACCGCCTGACCGACCACCGGACGCGGGGCGGTGTCGCTCTCGCCCGTGCGGTGCCACATCACGGCGGCCACGGCGATGAGCGCGGTGGAGAGCAGGAAGTGCGCGGCCACCGTGTACGGGTTGAGGCCGACCAGGACGACGATGCCGCCGAGCACCGCGTTGCTCATGACGACCCAGAACTGCGCCCAGCCCAGCCGGGTCAGGCTGCGCCGGTACGGCTTCTGCGAGCGCGCGGCGACGATCGCCCAGCCGACCGCCGCGCACAGCACGTACGTCAGCATGCGGTTGCCGAACTCGATGTAGCCGTGGACGCCCATCTCACGGGTCGCGGTGAGCGAGTCGTCGGTGCACTTGGGCCAGGTCGGGCAGCCGAGGCCCGACCCGGTGAGCCGCACGGCACCGCCGGTCACCACGATGACCACCGCCATGACGAGGGCGGCGAGGGCCGCCCTGCGGACCGTTCTGGGGTCCGGGGTCCAGCGGTCGGCGATGAAGGCGAGCGGGTTGCGCGCAGCGGAGACGAGGTCGTCGCGGGTCGGTTTCGGCACGCCCACCATGGTAGGCGTGCCGCTTGTGCATGCGTTCACGAGGGTGCGGCCGGGGCGCTGAGCTGCGGCTACTCCCAGCGGAAGAACCGGGCCGCGGCGCCCAGCCCGAGCACCGCCCAGACGGCCAGGATCCCGAGGTCGCCCCACGGCATGCCCGCGCCGTGCTGGAGGACGTCCCGCAGTCCGTCCGACAGCGCGGAGATCGGCAGCAGTCCGAGCACGCTCTGGGCCGCGTCCGGGAACTTGTCCAGCGGGACGACGACACCGCCGCCCACGAGCAGCAGCAGGAAGACCAGGTTCGCCGCCGCGAGCGTCGCCTCCGCCTTCAGCGTGCCCGCCATCAGCAGGCCGAGGCCCGAGAAGGCGGCCGTACCGAGGACGAGCAGGAGCAGCACGGCGAAGGGGTTGCCGTGCGGGTTCCAGCCCATCGCGAAGGCGATCACGGTGAGCAAGGCGACCTGGAGGACCTCCGTGACCAGCACGGACAGGGTCTTCGCGGTCATCAGGCCCCAGCGGGGGAGCGGTGAGACGGCCAGCCGCTTCAGCACGCCGTAGCGGCGCTCGAAGCCGGTGGCGATCGCCTGGCCGGTGAAGGCCGTCGACATCACGGCGAGCGCCAGGATGCCGGGCGCCAGGAAGTCGACCGCCTCGCCCTCGCCGGTGTCGACGATGTCCACCGAGCCGAACAGCACCAGCAGCAGTGTCGGGATGACGACCGTCAGGAGCAGCTGCTCGCCGTTGCGCAGCAGCATCCTCGTCTCCAGGGCCGCCTGTGCCGCGATCATGCGGGGCAGGGGGGCGGCGCCCGGCTTCGGCGCGTAGGTGCCGGTGTCGGCGCCGGTGCCCGTGTTCGTCGTCCTCGCGCTCATGAACGCAGCTCCTTGCCCGTCAGCTCCAGGAAGACGTCTTCCAGGGTGTGCCGTTCCACCGAGATCCGGTCCGGCATCACCCCGTGCTGGGCGCACCAGGAGGTGACGGTCGCGAGGAGCTGCGGGTTGATCTTGCCGGTCACCCGGTAGACGCCGGGCGTCAGTTCGGCGGCGGCTGAGTCCGCCGGGAGGGCCTTGAGCAGGGATGCGACGTCGAGGGCCGGGCGGCCGGTGAAGCGCAGGGTGTTCTCGGCGCCGCCCCGGCACAGCTCCTCGGGCGCGCCCTGGGCGACGACCCTGCCGCCGTCGATGATGGCGACGTCGTCCGCGAGCTGCTCGGCCTCGTCCATGTAGTGCGTGGTGAGGATGACCGAGACGCCGTCCGTGCGCAGGTCCCGGATCAGCTCCCAGGTGGCCCGGCGGGCCTGCGGGTCGAGGCCGGCGGTCGGCTCGTCGAGGAAGACCAGCTCGGGGCGGCCGACCACGGCCATCGCGAGGGCGAGCCGCTGCTGCTGGCCGCCGGAGAGCCGGCGGTAGGTCGTACGGCCGCAGCCGTCGAGGCCCAGGCGCTCGATCAGGGCGTCCACGTCGAGGGGGTGGGCGTGCAGCCTGGCCACGTGCCGGAGCATCTCGTCGGCGCGGGCGCCGGAGTAGACGCCGCCGGACTGGAGCATCACGCCTATCCGGGGGCGCAGCGCCGCGGCCTCGCGGACCGGGTCGAGACCGAGGACCGACACCGAGCCGGAGTCGGGCCTCCGGTAGCCCTCGCAGGTCTCGATCGTGGTCGTCTTCCCCGCGCCGTTGGGGCCGAGGACGGCGGTGACGCCCGCTCGGGCCGTCAGGTCCAGGCCGTCCACCGCGGTCTTGTCGCCGTACCGTTTCACCAGGGACCGGACCTGGACCACGGGGTCACTTCGCATGGGGCCGAGTCTAGGGACGGGGCCGGGCGCCGAGGCGGCCGGGTCCGGAGATCTCCTCCTCACGGGGACGATGCACCGGGAGCCAGCGCTCGGCGTACGCCACCGCGTCGGCCACCGGGAACAGCCGTACGTCCGCCCCTCCCACCCTGGTCCGGCGGATGCCCCGGTCGCGCTCGAAGTCGTGGCCCAGTTCGTCGAACCGGTCCGAGTCGATCGACACCTCGGTCACCACCTCCCAGCCGTCCGGGCCCGGCCGGCCGACCTCGACCAGCGGTGCGGGCATCCGGTACTCGGCCAGGTGGAAGCTGGTGCAGGTGTCGTAGCCCGCGCCGAGCAGCAGCACCCGGGCGCCCGCCCGCTCCAGCCGGGCCAGCGGACTGCGCTCGCCGAGGCGGCAGTCGGGGGCGTGCTCCGCGAGGATCGCCGCCGCGGCCGGGCCGATCGCCGCGAAGGAGGTCTGGGGGTGCGCGCTGCGCAGGGCGCCCGGCCAGGTCCGTACCGTCTCGGGGATCACCCCGACCCCGCGGCTGGGCGTGATCGCGGGGTCGTAGCCGGGCATGGCGACCCGAATGGGCTCCCACCACTCCTCCGGCACCGGTGGCCGGGACCAGAGCGCGGGATCCGAGAGGTCGCCGGTCTGGCTGGGGACGACCAGGGTGCCGTCCGGACCGAGTGCGTCGAGCAGCGCCCGGACGACCGCGACGGCACCTCCGCAGACCCAGCCGAGCGCGCTGAGCGAGGAGTGCACGAGAAGGGTCTCGCCGGGTTCGACACCGGCGGCGCGCAGGTCCGCCGCCAGTCCGGCGCGGGTGACAAGTGGGCCGGTGGGAGGGGTTGTCGACATGGTGTGGCAGTCTTCCGGAGCGCCCTTCGAGGCGCCAGCCCTTCGATCGATCAGTGATCGTTTCCCCAGGTCAGCTTAGGTTTGCCTAAGTGATGTACGGCACCGCCCGCCCGCCCGGTGCGGCTTGCCCCTCTCTGAGGAATTACGCAACAATGGCGTTGTGAAAAACGTCGGCGAGGCTCCGCAGGAGGAACTCGCGACCGGTGAGCGGTCCACCCGCAACCGCGTCGCGCGGTCCATCCTGTCCCACGGCCCGTCCACGGTGGCCGACCTCGCCGGGCGGCTCGGACTCACCCAGGCGGCCGTCCGCCGTCACCTCGACGCGCTGGTCGGCGACGACGTCGTGCAGCCCCGCGAGCAGCGCGTCTACGGCGCGCGCACGCGCGGGCGCCCCGCCAAGGTGTTCGCCCTGACGGACTGCGGCCGGGACGCCTTCGACCAGTCCTACGACAAGCTCGCCATGGACGCGCTCCGCTGGATCGCCGACCAGGAGGGCGGGGAGCAGGCTGTCGCCGCCTTCGCCCGGGCCCGGGTCGCCGCCGAGGCCGGCGCCTACCGCCGGGCCGTCGAGGCCGCGGACCCCGAAGAGAAGACCGAAGCCCTGGCCAAGGCCCTGAGCGCCGACGGGTACGCTGCTACGGCGCGCAGCGCGCCCCACCCCCACCAGGGGGAGCAGCTCTGCCAGCACCACTGCCCGGTGGCCCATGTCGCCGAGCGGTTCCCGCAGCTCTGCGAGGCCGAGACCGAGCTGTTCGCCGATCTGCTCGGCACGCACGTCCAGCGGCTGGCCACCATCGCCCACGGCGACGGCGTCTGCACGACGTTCATCCCCAGAATTTCCAAGACAGCCACCGACACCGCATCTGCACGTACCGCCGGGAGGAACCCCGCATGACGCTCCCCATCGAGGAGACCGCCCACCCCGAGCTCGAGGGTCTGGGCAACTACGAATACGGCTGGGCCGACTCCGACGTGGCCGGTGCCTCTGCCAAGCGCGGTATCAACGAGGACGTCGTCCGAGACATCTCCGCCAAGAAGAACGAGCCGGAGTGGATGACCAAGCTCCGTCTCAAGGGCCTGCGCCTGTTCGAGAAGAAGCCCATGCCGAACTGGGGCTCGGACCTGTCGGGCATCGACTTCGACAACATCAAGTACTTCGTGCGGTCCACGGAGAAGCAGGCGGAGTCCTGGGAGGACCTGCCCGAGGACATCAAGAACACGTACGACAAGCTCGGCATCCCCGAGGCGGAGAAGCAGCGCCTCGTCGCGGGCGTCGCGGCCCAGTACGAGTCCGAGGTCGTCTACCACCAGATCCGTGAGGACCTGGAGGAGCAGGGCGTCATCTTCCTCGACACCGACACGGCCCTGAAGGAGCACCCGGAGCTCTTCAAGGAGTACTTCGGCACGGTCATCCCGGTCGGCGACAACAAGTTCGCGTCGCTGAACACCGCGGTGTGGTCCGGTGGTTCCTTCATCTACGTGCCGAAGGGCGTGCACGTGGAGATCCCGCTCCAGGCCTACTTCCGTATCAACACGGAGAACATGGGCCAGTTCGAGCGGACGCTGATCATCGTCGACGAGGACGCCTACGTCCACTACGTCGAGGGCTGTACGGCCCCGATCTACAAGTCGGACTCCCTGCACAGCGCGGTCGTCGAGATCATCGTCAAGAAGGGCGCCCGCTGCCGCTACACGACCATCCAGAACTGGTCGAACAACGTCTACAACCTGGTCACCAAGCGCGCGGTGGCGTACGAGGGCGCGACCATGGAGTGGATCGACGGCAACATCGGCTCCAAGGTCACCATGAAGTACCCGGCCGTCTACCTGATGGGCGAGCACGCCAAGGGCGAGACCCTCTCCATCGCCTTCGCGGGCGAGGGCCAGCACCAGGACGCCGGCTCCAAGATGGTCCACATGGCGCCGAACACCTCCTCCAACATCGTCTCCAAGTCGGTGGCGCGCGGCGGCGGCCGTACCTCCTACCGCGGCCTGGTCGAGATCGGCGAGGGCGCGCCCGGCTCCAAGTCGAACGTGCTGTGCGACGCGCTGCTCGTCGACACCATCTCCCGCTCCGACACGTACCCCTACGTGGACGTCCGTGAGGACGACGTGTCCATGGGCCACGAGGCGACCGTCTCCAAGGTCAGCGACGATCAGCTCTTCTACCTGATGAGCCGCGGCATGACCGAGTTCGAGGCGATGGCCATGATCGTGCGCGGCTTCGTCGAGCCCATCGCGAAGGAACTGCCGATGGAGTACGCGCTGGAGCTCAACCGGCTGATCGAGCTGCAGATGGAAGGCGCGGTCGGTTAAGACCGTCCTTGCCGGCAGTAGCCAGATTTCTTGACGTAGGAAGAGAGCAGACCGACAGCCATGGCTGAGGCTCAGAACATCCCCGTGGGATCCACCACCGCGGGCCAGATCGCGGTGGCCGCCGAGTCGACCGTCGCCACGCGCATGAGCGCGCCCCCGTCCTTCGACGTGGCGGACTTCCCCGTGCCGCACGGCCGTGAGGAGGAGTGGCGGTTCACCCCGCTGGAGCGCCTGCGCGGGCTGCACGACGGCACCGCCGTCGCCACCGGCGACGGCCTGAAGGTCGACGTCCAGGCCCCCGAGGGCGTCACCGTCGAGGCCGTCGGCCGTGACGACGCGCGCCTCGGCAGGGCCGGCACCCCGGTGGACCGCGTCGCCGCCCAGGCGTACTCGGCGTTCGAGAAGGCCGGCGTGATCACCGTCCCCAAGGAGACGGTCCTCGCCGAGCCCATCCGCATCGCCGTGCACGGTGAGGGCGGCACCGCCTTCGCCCACCAGGTGATCGAGCTGGGCGCCTTCGCCGAGGCCGTCGTCGTCATCGACCACACCGGTGACGCCGTGCTCGCCGCCAACGTCGACTACCTCCTGGGCGACGGCGCGAAGCTGACCGTCGTCTCCGTCCAGGACTGGGACGACAAGGCAGTGCACGTCGCCCAGCACAACGCCCTGGTCGGCCGCGACGCCTCCTTCAAGTCCGTCGTGGTCACCTTCGGCGGTGACGTCGTACGCCTGCACCCGCGCGTGACCTACGCCGGCCCCGGCGGCGAGGCGGAGCTGTTCGGCCTGTACCTCACGGACGCCGGCCAGCACCAGGAGCACCGCCTCCTGGTCGACCACAACGTCCCGCACTGCAAGTCCAACGCCGTCTACAAGGGCGCGCTCCAGGGCGAGGGCGCCCACGCGGTGTGGATCGGCGACGTGCTCATCGAGGCCAAGGCCGAGGGCACCGACACCTACGAGATGAACCGGAACCTGGTCCTCACAGACGGCGCCCGGGTCGACTCGGTGCCGAACCTGGAGATCGAGACCGGCGAGATCGTCGGCGCCGGCCACGCCTCCGCGACCGGCCGCTTCGACGACGAGCAGCTCTTCTACCTGATGGCCCGGGGCATCCCGGCCGAGGAGGCCCGCCGCCTCGTCGTCCGCGGCTTCTTCGCCGAACTTGTCCAGCAGATCGGTGTCGACGACATCCAGGACCGCCTCCTCGCGAAGATCGACGAGGAGCTGGAGACTGTGTCTGGATCGGCCCGATGACCACCTTCGTACGCGCCTGCGGGCTGAGCGAGCTGGAGAAGGACACCCCCAAGCGGGTGGAACTCGACGGCACGCCGGTCTCGGTCGTACAGACCGAGGGGGAGGTGTTCGCCATCCACGACATCTGCTCCCACGCGAACGTCTCGCTCTCCGAGGGCGAGGTGGAGGACTGCCAGATCGAGTGCTGGCTGCACGGCTCCGCGTTCGACCTCAGAACCGGCAAGCCGTCCGGCCTTCCCGCGACGCGCCCCGTCCCCGTATACCCCGTAAAGATCGAAGGGGACGACGTGCTCGTCTCCCTCTCCCAGGAGTCCTGAGGCACCCATGGCAACGCTTGAAATCCACGACCTGCACGTCACCGTCGAGGCCGACAACGCCACGAAGGAGATCCTCAAGGGCGTCGACCTCACCGTGAAGCAGGGCGAGACGCACGCCATCATGGGCCCGAACGGCTCCGGCAAGTCGACCCTCGCCTACTCCCTCGCGGGTCACCCGAAGTACACGATCACCGGCGGCACCGTCACCCTCGACGGCGAGGACGTCCTGGAGATGTCCGTCGACGAGCGCGCCCGCGCGGGCCTGTTCCTAGCGATGCAGTACCCGGTCGAGATCCCCGGTGTCTCGGTCTCCAACTTCCTGCGCACCTCCGCCACCGCCATCCGCGGCGAGGCCCCCAAGCTCCGCCTGTGGGTCAAGGAGGTCAAGGAGGCCATGCAGCGCCTCAACATGGACCCCGCCTTCGCCGAGCGCAACGTCAACGAGGGCTTCTCCGGCGGCGAGAAGAAGCGCCACGAGATCCTCCAGCTCGAACTGCTCCGGCCGAGGATCGCGATCCTCGACGAGACGGACTCCGGTCTGGACGTCGACGCCCTGCGCATCGTCTCCGAGGGCGTCAACCGCGTCCGCGAGACCGGCGAGGTCGGCACCCTGCTGATCACCCACTACACGCGCATCCTGCGCTACATCAAGCCCGACCACGTGCACGTGTTCGCGAACGGCCGTATCGCCGAGTCCGGCGGTCCGGAGCTCGCCGACCAGCTCGAGGCCGAGGGCTACGACAAGTACGTGAAGGGTGGCGCATCCGCGTGACACAGCTGCCGGGCCTCCTCGACACCGAGGCGATCCGCAAGGACTTCCCCATCCTGGACCGCCAGGTCCACGACGGTAAGAAGCTCGTGTACCTGGACAACGCGGCGACCTCGCAGAAGCCGCGCCAGGTGCTGGACGCCCTGAGCGAGTACTACGAGCGCTACAACGCCAACGTCCACCGCGGTGTGCATGTGCTCGCCGAGGAGGCCACGGCGCTGTACGAAGGCGCGCGCGACAAGGTCGCCGCGTTCGTCAACGCTCCCTCGCGCGACGAGGTGATCTTCACCAAGAACGCCTCCGAGTCGTTGAACCTCGTGGCGAACATGCTGGGCTGGGCCGACGAGCCCTACCGCGTGGACGCCGAGACCGAGATCGTCATCACGGAGATGGAGCACCACTCCAACATCGTGCCGTGGCAGCTGCTCTCGCAGCGCACGGGCGCGAAGCTGAAGTGGTTCGGGCTGACCGACGACGGCCGCCTCGACCTCTCCAACATCGAGGAGATCATCACCGAGAAGACGAAGATCGTCTCCTTCGTGCTGGTCTCCAACATCCTCGGCACGGTCAACCCCGTCGAGGCGATAGTGCGCCGGGCGCAGGAGGTCGGCGCCCTGGTCTGCATCGACGCCTCGCAGGCCGCGCCGCACATGCCGCTGGACGTCCAGGCCCTCCAGGCCGACTTCGTGGCCTTCACCGGCCACAAGATGTGCGGTCCGACGGGCATCGGTGTGCTCTGGGGCCGACAGGAGCTGCTGGAGGACCTGCCCCCGTTCCTCGGCGGCGGCGAGATGATCGAGACGGTGTCGATGCACTCGTCGACCTACGCCCCCGCCCCGCACAAGTTCGAGGCGGGCACCCCGCCGATCGCGCAGGCGGTCGGTCTGGGCGCGGCGATCGACTACCTGAGCGCGATCGGCATGGACAAGATCCTCGCCCACGAGCACGCAATCACCGAGTACGCGGTGAAGCGGCTGACGGAGGTCCCGGACCTGCGGATCATCGGCCCGGCCACGGCCGAGGAGCGGGGCGCGGCGATCTCCTTCACGCTCGGCGACATCCACCCGCACGACGTGGGCCAGGTGCTCGACGAGCAGGGCATCGCGGTCCGGGTCGGCCACCACTGCGCACGCCCCGTCTGCCTGCGTTACGGAATTCCCGCGACCACCCGAGCGTCGTTCTATCTGTACTCCACCCCGGCCGAGATCGATGCCCTGGTCGACGGCCTGGAGCACGTACGGAACTTCTTCGGCTGAGGGGACGAGCGATCGCATGAAGCTGGACTCGATGTACCAGGAAGTCATCCTGGACCACTACAAGCACCCGCACGGCCGGGGCTTGCGGGACGGTGACGCCGAGGTGCACCACGTGAACCCGACGTGCGGCGACGAGATCACCCTGCGAGTGAAGTACGACGGTACGACCGTGCAGGACGTGTCGTACGAGGGCCAGGGCTGTTCGATCAGCCAGGCGTCGGCCTCGGTTCTGAACGACCTCCTGGTCGGCAAGGACCTCGGCGACGCGCGGAAGATCCAGGAGACCTTCCTGGAGCTGATGCAGTCCAAGGGGAAGATCGAGCCGGACGACGCGATGGAGGAGGTGCTGGAGGACGCGGTCGCGTTCGCCGGTGTCTCCAAGTACCCCGCCCGGGTCAAGTGCGCCCTCCTCAGCTGGATGGCGTGGAAGGACGCGACGGCCCAGGCGCTGGGCGCCGACGCCGACGTCGAAAGGAAGACGGCATGAGCGAGACCCTGGAGATGAAGCCGGCCTCCGAGGAGGAGGTCCGCGAGGCCCTGTACGACGTCGTCGACCCCGAACTGGGCATCGATGTCGTCAACCTCGGCCTCATCTACGGCATCCACATCGACGACGCGAACATCGCGACGATCGACATGACCCTGACGTCCGCGGCCTGCCCGCTGACGGATGTCATCGAGGACCAGGCCAAGTCCGCCACGGACGGCATCGTCAACGAGCTGCGCATCAACTGGGTCTGGATGCCCCCGTGGGGCCCCGACAAGATCACCGACGACGGCCGCGAGCAGCTGAGGGCGCTCGGGTTCAACGTCTGAGATCCCTCGGTCATGAGTGTGGCCCCCGGCGAATGTCGTATTCGCCGGGGGCCACACTCATGTGCGGGCGGGTGTCCCGTCGCTCAGCCGAGACCCTTCACCAGGCGGAAGAAGAAGTCCTGCCGACCGGTGGTGTTGTAGCCGTACGGGTCCAGGACCAGCTCGAAGTTCTTGTGGCGCAGGAAGCGGTCGGGGTAGTTGACCGCCTGCAGCATCACGGCGTCCGAGTACGGGGACTGCGTGGGGCAGAAGGTGGCGTCCTGGCGGAAGAGTTCCGAGCCGTCGTTGCCGCTGACGCGGAGCCGGAAGTTCTGGTGCCGTACGTAGCGGCCGTCCGCCATCTTGAAGGAGTAGCAGGAGGGCTTGGCGAGCCCTGAGACCACCTTGAAGGAGGAGTCCTCCCTGGTCTCGCCTCCGCTGTACGAGCCCACCGAGTCGAGCCGGATCGCGCCGTTGCTCAGGTGCCAGTACCGGTCCGGGTAGTTGACCGCCTGGACGGACTTGCGGGTGGTCGACGAGGACGGCGGGTTCTTGGCGGGTGAGGTCGTCTTCGACGGCTTGGCGGTCGGCTTGGAGCCGCCCTGCTGCTTGTCGTCGGACGAGCCGGAGCCCTTGGAGTCCTCGCCCTTGCTCTTGTCCCCGTCCTTCTTGGAGTCGTCCTCGGAGCCCTGCGGCTCCGACAGACCGCTCTTGCCGTCCGGTGCCGAGGTCGCGGGGGGCGACGTGGGCGGGAGGGACACGGTGGGGACCCGGTCGTCGGCGGCGGTGGTGCGGGCGTTCTTGTCCGACGAGTTGTCAGGTCCCGAGGCCTGGAGGGTGATCGCCGTGACGCAGGAGGAGACCACGGCGAGAGCGAGGGCACCGGCCAGCCAGAGGCGGCGGGTGCCCGGTATACGGGTGTCGTTCGGGGCGACCCCGGTCTCCCACACCTTCGCGGATCTGAGCATCGGAAGGCTGGGCGGGGTCTGGTCCGGATCAGGTCCGGGCTTAGTCGGCGGCATGCGCGGTTCCCTCGGCGTCGCCACAGGCGGACGCAAATTCGTCATGCGGATCAGGGAGGGTGGTACGTGTCACCGGTGTGTGCAAACCCTGGCGGTCGTCACACATTCGGGAGATTGACCGTTGAAACAGTAGTTCACCAAGTGACGCGCGGGGAGCCCTTTCAGTGAGCGCTTCCATAACGGAACGGCCCCGAAACGAGGGCCTCTTGGGGGGCGACGGCGGCCAATTCCGCCCATAAGCGAGCCACTACACGCGATGTGTACATCCGTACATATGATGTGTACGCTCGTACACATGGGATTTCTGTTGCTCGCCGGCGCCATAGCCGCCGAAGTGGCCGCCACCACCGCCATGAAGTACAGCGAGGGCTTCAGCAAGTTGTGGCCGTCGGTCGTCACCGGCGTGGGGTACCTCGTCTCCTTCGTGCTGCTCGCCCAGGCGTTGAAGTCGATGTCCATCGGCACGGCGTACGCGATCTGGTCCGGCGTCGGCACCGCGACCGTCGCCGCGCTCGGACTGGTCCTCTTCGGGGAGGGGCTGAGCTTCGCCAAGGTCGCCGGGATCGTGCTGATCATCGCGGGAGTGGTGGTGCTGAACCTGGGAGGCGCCCACTGATGGCCCGGCGTTACGACCCCGAGCGGCGGCAGCGGATCATCGACGCCGCGATCCGGGTCGTGGGGGCGAAGGGCATCGCCGGGCTGAGCCACCGCAGCGTGGCCGCCGAGGCGGACGTACCGCTCGGCTCGACGACGTACCACTTCCGGACCCTCGACGATCTGATGGTCGCCGCGCTGCGGCAGGCCAACGAGGGCTTCGCGAAGGCCGTCGCCGCGCGCGAGGCCCTGCGCGACCCGAACACCGACCTCGCGGCCGAACTGGCCGCGCTGGGCGGGGAGTGGTTCAGGGGAGACCGGACGGGCCTGGAGGTGGAGTACGAGCTGTACCTCGCCGCCCTGCGCCGACCCGCGCTGCGGCCCGTCGCCGACGAGTGGGCCCGCGCCTTCGCCGACACGCTCGCCCGCCGCACCGACCCGGTGACCGCGCGGGCGCTGGTCGCGCTGATCGACGGCATCTGTCTGCAGGTCCTGCTGACGGGGGCGCCGTACGACGAGGAGTACGCGCGGGAGGTGCTGGCGCGGGTGATTCCCTGAGCGGGCCCGCGCGCGAGCCGTGAACCTTCCTCGGCCCCCCGGGGGACAGGGGGTGACAGAGCACGGCGAAGCAGACGGGAAACTCGTGACGAGCAGGGTGCCGGGTGGGGGGAACTCGGTGAGGGTGGGGGGGAGAACTCGGTGAGCGGACCACGGCCACCGCCACCGCCACCGCCACTGGCGCAGGCGCAGGTCGAGGACGACGCCGAGGTCGTCGCCCAATCCCTGGAACGGGCCGAGCTGTTCGCACGGCTCTACGACCGCCGCGCGCCGGACATCCACCGGTACGTGGCCCGGCGACTCGGCGACGGCATGGCCGACGACCTCACCGCCGGCACCTTCTTGACGGCGTTCCGCATCGGCATCCGCTACGACCGGAACCGGGCCGACGCCCGCTCCTGGCTGTACGGCATCGCGGCAAGCTCATCGGCAAGCACCGCCGTACGGAGGTCCGGGCCCTGCGGGTGCTGGCCCGCACCGGACACGGTCCGGTCGCCGCGTCCTGGAGTCGGACGTGGGTCGAACGCACCGACAGCCGGGTGGCGGCGCCGGCGCCGCTCGCCGGGGCGTCGGCGGCGCTGTCCGCGGGGGCGGCACGTGCTGTTGCTCGTCGCCAGCGGCCTTCAGCGCATCCTTGCCGTCGGACGGCAGTGTGGTCAGGAGTGATCGGCGGCAGCTCGCTCATCAGCAGGGCCGTCGTGGACGAGGCGGGCGGACGCGACCGACTTCGGCCCCTGGACAACGGCGGCCTGTCCCACGGAGGTGGGCGGGCCGCCCGGTGCCGTATGTCCGTAAAGTGCCCGGCTCCTGAGACGGCCGCGTCGCGGGTTGGCCCGTACCGCCCCCGGACGGTTAGGTTGCCCTCATGACCGACACGACTGCTCCCCGCTCCACCGGCGCCGTGGCCGCCGGCCTCGCCACGATCGCCGCCGACGGCACCGTTCTCGACACCTGGTACCCCGCGCCCGAGCTGGCGGCCGAGCCGGGCCCCTCCGGCACCGAGCGGCTGACCGCCGAGCGGGCCGCGGAGCTGCTCGGCGGCGGCGCGACCGCCGCGCTCGGTCAGGACACGCGCCGGGGCGTCGAGGTCGTCGCGGTCCGTACGGTCATCTCCTCGCTCGACGAGAAGCCGCTCGACACGCACGACGCCTACCTGCGCCTCCACCTGCTCTCCCACCGCCTGGTCAAGCCGCACGGCCAGAGCCTGGACGGCGTCTTCGGCCTCCTCGCCAACGTCGCCTGGACCTCGCTCGGCCCGGTCGCCGTCGACGACATCGAGAAGGTGCGCCTCAACGCCCGCGCCGAGGGCCTGCACCTCCAGGTCACCTCGATCGACAAGTTCCCGCGCATGACGGACTACGTCGCCCCCAAGGGCGTCCGGATCGCCGACGCCGACCGCGTCCGCCTCGGCGCGCACCTCGCCGAGGGCACCACGGTCATGCACGAGGGCTTCGTCAACTTCAACGCGGGCACCCTCGGCACGTCCATGGTCGAGGGCCGGATCTCCGCCGGCGTCGTCGTCGGCGACGGCTCGGACATCGGCGGCGGCGCCTCCACGATGGGCACGCTCTCCGGCGGCGGCAACGTCATCATCTCCATCGGCGAGCGCTGCCTGATCGGCGCCGAGGCGGGCGTCGGCATCGCCCTCGGCGACGAGTGCGTCGTCGAGGCCGGCCTCTACGTCACCGCCGGCACCCGCGTCACCATGCCCGACGGCCAGGTCGTCAAGGCCCGCGACCTCTCCGGCGCCTCGAACATCCTCTTCCGCCGCAACTCGGTCACCGGCACGGTCGAGGCCCGCCCGAACAACGCGGTCTGGGGCGGCCTGAACGAGATCCTGCACAGCCACAACTGATCATCGGCGGCCGTGACCTGCGGCCGCCTTATCGATCATCGCTCTGACCTGCTGCTGAGCTGTCGGTAGTTGTCGATGTTGGTCACCATTGAGCGCCCTTCCACGGCCCGAGGACGGCCCGGGAGGGCGTTCGTGTGTCGAGGCTGGACGCGTACTCACGAGTTGTTGATCACCGCGAGGAGGTCATCGTGCCGATTCCGCCGAACTTCAACCCTGTCGACCCATCAACCGTCAGACTGGGTGCATGGGTGACTGGAACGAGGCTGACGAGTATCTGGCATGGGCAACAAAGGAGCTCTCCCGTAACGGCCACAAGAAGCTGTGCGTGATTCGGGATGCCCCGACCGCCGAGGTGGTCGACGAGTTCGAAAAGGTCCTGGACGACGCGCAAGACGAAGCTCCGGTGCAGGAATTTTTCGAGAAACACCCCGAGGTCTTGGCGCAACAACTCGGTGCCGGATGCCGCTGGATCATTCCGAGACCGAATTTGGGAGGCGTCTACATCCCAGATTTCATGGCAGCCCGGGTTGACAGTGGCGGACTACGGTGGGTCGCGATCGAGCTCGAAAGTCCGTCTGTTGATCGCCTCTTCACGACAACGGACGGGACACCTGCGAAAGAACTACGCAAAGGACTTCAGCAGATCAAAGACTGGAGATATTGGCTCGAAATGAATTTGCAGACCGCTCGGAATAGTCCCATAGATGGCGGCTGCGGTTTCGTTGGCATCACCCCCAAGGTTCAGGGGTTGGTGGTGATAGGCCGTCGCCGCATCACCACTAGCGATGACCATTACAGAAGGCGTGATATCGCCTGGCAAGAGCATTTGGAGACCCACACCTACGACTGGCTACTTGAAGAGGGGCGAAAAATGGTGCCCTTGCATCGATCGCTGCAGGAAGAATGCGAGGAGTGTGAACTCTATGGGCGCTAATTTCCGGTGATCTGGTGTAGCTAAATGCAAGTCGGCCGAGCTTCAACGGGCGAGTAAGCGCCGACCGGGCGATCGATAGCCGGTGTGCTAGAACTCAAGGGCACCATGAACTGACGGAGTACTTCGGCGCGATCCACCCCTACGACGTGGACGAGATGGTCGATCGCCTCATCGCTTGGCAGGCATTGGTTCGCCCACGCGACGCCGGACTGCGAGCACGGACACGAAATCAAGCGTCGGCGCCCCGGCGCAGGGTTGTGAGGCGGGCCGCGTGGAGAGGTTCCAGGTCAGTTTGGTTTCCCCGAGTAAATTCCACATCGATCACAGCGCCAAAGTATTTGTCGGGCCCTGTGACTGACACCTTACGAACGTTGCGCTGTTTGAACGCAAGTTCAGCGCGTACCTGTGCCGTGAGTTCTAGACATACGGAATGTGTGGCCTTATAGCTGCATTGAAGTTCACCATCGGCTTCGCTGTACTTAACCGGATCCTTTCCGTGATGAATCACGCACTTCATGATCAGCCAAGACCAACCGGAAAGTGACGCTAGCCACAAGTAGAAGAGATATCTGACCTCGTCGGATGCGAATGAATCCACGCGGGCGGTGAATTCCTTCCACTCTTCCGATTCCAGGTCGCGTGCCAGTAGCTGCATATCTCCAGGTGGGGTATCTTCGGATTGCGTGATGAACCCTTCAGGAGTTGGCCGACGGGTAGGGTCTAGATCCTGTGTCGCTCGCAAGATCTCAGTGTAAGTATCGGTTCGCTTCTCCCACATCTTCGTTGTAAGTTCGCGTTGGCCTACGTCCTTGCTGGCCCTGCGTGAGAAAATTACTGCGGCAGCTGCAATGACGAGTGTTGCGACTTGAGATATGTATGGAAGTGCGTCAGATAGGAAGTCGACCATGGTCCCCCGATTCGTCATGGCTGTGTGGAGCTGCCATGACGTTACCCGGGCCCGTCTGTCGTTGAAACGCACGTGCGTTTACGTACGCACAAGGTCGGCGGAGTCTCAATGACCGAGTCAAGGGTCTCTGCCGGGCCGGGGGCGTTGTCAGGCGTCGGTGTCGGCGGCCTCTTCAAGTAGGTCCATGGCGTGGT
>NZ_JBSFCF010000011.1:0-252323 GCF_053593335.1 Streptomyces sp. NPDC002324 | reverse complement strand
TTTTTCTTGCGGGGGGGGGGGCCGCAGGGGCCGGTCTCGGTTTGGGCGGGGGCCGCGCTGTCCCCCCAGCTCCGGAGCGACTGCCGCGCCCCCCCCCCCCGCTGGGGCCGTGGGGCCGTTCGCGAGGCGGGCTCCGTCATGGGCACGGAGTGGGGTGGGCGGGCTCAGACCTCCAGGCCGTTCTCGATGCGCTTCAGGCCGTGCCGGGCCAGTGCCAGGTTGCTGCGGGAACGGTCCAGCGCCAGGTAGAGGAAGAGCGATCCCTTGCTGCTGGTCAGCGGGCGGATCAGGTGGTACTGCCGGCCGAGTGTGATCAGGATGTCCTCGATCACGTCGTTCATGTCCAGCGAGGCCAGCGTGCGCATCTTGGCGCGCACCACCTCGGTGTTGCCGGCCGCCGCGAGCTCCAGGTCGAGGTGCTGCCCGCCGCCGAGGGTGCCGAGCGACATGCCGCTCTCGTAGTCGACCAGCGCGACACCGACCGCGCCGTCGAGAGCCATGGCTTCCTTGAGCGCCGTCTCGATGTTCATATTGCTGCCCCAATTCCTCAGTGCTGCTGACCGGTCACTGTCCGGCCAACTACGATCGACGCCAGTGACCTGCCGGTCACAAACATCAACTTTTCGCCTTGTTACGGAAGTTGGCGTTCAAAGTACTGCGCGGCGCGTGAACGTGGAGGGCGAATGGGGGGACTTGAGGAAACGAAGCCTGCGCTTCAGACCTCCCTGGACCGGCTTCTCGACTCTCCCGGTGTCATGGGCGTCGCCCTCGTCGACGCGGTCACGGGTCTCACCTATGCCACGGCGGGTGACGCCGCCGAGGCGGGGACGGGGGCGGAGTGCTCCGATCTCGCCACCCTCATCTCCGAGCGGCTCGGCGCGGCGGGAGCCGAGGGGGAGTTGGAGAGCGTGGTCATGACCAGCGGACGTCGCCATCAGGTGCTGCTCACCGTGGACCGGTCGGCCGGAGACCCGCTGTTGCTGGCGGCCGGTCTCGACCGCGACCGGGCGAACGTGGCCCTGGCGCTGCGCAGCCTCGGCGACCGGGCCCGCGAGGTGCTGGCGTGAAAACACCCTCGGCACGCAACGTACCCGCGCTTCTGCAGGCCCTGCACCAGGAGAGCCATACCGGCACGGTCCGGGTCTCGGGTTCCCCCGGTGGCACGATTCACCTGCGGGACGGCCTGATCGGCGCGATCGAGACACCGGGCGCGCCGACCGCGACGTCCGCGCTGCTCTCCTCGGGCCGGATCGACGACGACGCCTGGCTGACGGCCTGCGCGGCCGAACCCGACGCCGACCGGCTCGACGTGCACCTGGCGGCCACCGGTCTGATCGGCGCCGCCGAACTGGAGGTCGTCTGCACGGCGGCCGTGTTCGACGGGGCCTTCGCGATGGCGCTCAGCCCGCCCGGCGGCTGGGAACTGACCGAACGGCAGCCCGCCCTCCTCGCCCGGCCCGGCGTCGAGCCGCGACGGCTGGCGGAGGAGACCACCCGTCGCATGGCCCTGCTGACGCGTATCTGGGGCCCCGCGAGCGAACTGGCGCGTGCCCGGCCCGAGCCGGTCACCGGCCGCGGCTTCGCGGAACACGACGGCCGGCTGACCCGGCGCCATCGCGACCTCGTCGCGAGCGCGAACGGCCGCCGCACTCCGCGTGACATCGCCTTCGCCCGGGGGCGCGGCCTCTACGCGGTCATGCTGGACCTCGTCCGGCTGGAATCGCTGCAGGCGGTCCGCTGGCAGCACCGGGCCGAGCCCGACGGCCGGCCCAGCACGGCGCCCCGGATCCCGCAGGGTCCGCCGGCGTCCGAGGAGCCGTCACCGAGAGCCGGCCCCCTGCCCAGACGCAGGCCCGGCGGAGGCTCTCCGATCGGAGACCTCGGAGCGAAGGACGGGTAGTGAGCCCCGACAAGAACCCGGCCCGCAAGCGCCGCATACGCAGCAAGGCCGCCCGCCTCCGACGGCGTTCGGCCCCCGGAGCGGCCGCGGACGACCGCCCGGCACCACCCGCCGGAGCCCGGCCGGCCACCGCACCCGTCCCCACGACCGATGGACGACCGCCGGCCGCCGAACCGGGTGGCGCGACGGCCGGACAGCCGCCCGACGTGTCCGTCCCCGCGACCGCGGAGACCGGCGCCGGTGGTGGTGCCACGACCGCGGAGACCGGCGCCGGTGGCGGTGCCACGACCCCGGCGACCGGCGCCGGTGGTCCCGCCACGACCGCGCGGACCGGCGCCGGTGGCGGTGCGGCGCAATCGCCCCCGTCACCCGCGCGGGGCGCTGCCGCGGGACTGCCCCCGTTACCCGTGCGGGGCGCCGTGCCGGGCCCCGGAGACGCCGGGGAGGGGGCGTCGGACGACCCGGCCGTGCCGCCGCCCTTCCCACCGCTGTCTCTGCTGTCGGCCGAGGAACTGCTCGCCGACCAACCCTCCCTCGACATGCTGCGGCGCGTCCGCCGCGGGCTGCGGGCTCTCCCCGAGTCCGACGGGCACCTCCCCGACTGAGGGGTGCCGTGACCCTCCCGCACGGCATCCCCCGTGCCCGGCACACCTCTGCCGACCGGACCGCACACCCACCGCAGACATCTGGATCAAGGAGCACGTGCCCATGACCGCACACGCATCGACCGAATCGCTGACCGGCATCCTGGCCTCGCTGCGTGACCGGGTGATGGGCGTCGCCGAGAGCGTCCTGTCCACCGTGGACGGACTCCTCGTCGTCGCCGACGTGGACAAGGTCCACCCCGAGTCCGTCGCCGCTCTCGCCGCCGCCACCCTCGGCGTCAGCCGCCGCATGGCCGACCAGTCCGGCGTCGGCGCGCTCCGCGAGGTCGTCGTCCGCTGCGGTTCCGGGCACGTCATCGTGGTCGCGGTCGGTGAGCGTACGCTCCTGACCGTCATGGGCGACGACGGCCTCGACTTCGCCGCCTTCCAGCGCGAGTCCCCGGCGACCGTGGAACAGCTCACCAAGGTGCTCGCGGCGGACGTGGCGCACTGAGACGAGCGGTGTCGACGGTTTCGTCGACCGCCGGTGCGGTGCCGGCCGTCGGATCTCGTCGCTGCCCGCAGAGACCGGCTGCGCGGGCCGCCGGTCCTGTGCGCTTCTCTCCCGCTCACCGAGCGGCGGTCGTTTCGCAGGCATACGAGGCGGACGTCCCGGGCAGCAGGGCCGGAGGGCCGCTCGCTGCGGGTGAGGGAGCAAGCCGTGGCCGACGTCAGGCGCGCGACTTTCACCCGGACGTGGTGGAATCGCTCGCGAGGTACGGTCGAGAGACTGTCTGACCCTTCCCGCGGTGGGGTAACCCATGGGTAATGAGCGGCCCTCCACGCGGTCGTGGTTGGATGCGAGGGAGAGGGTGTACCGGGGGCGACGGCCAGCCCACTCCGACGGAACTGGCAGGCGGGAACCGTAACTGGCAGGCGGGAATCGTGAGGATCTTCGGCAAGGGACGGCATCGGCCCTCCGCCTCTTGGCGGCAGGCCACCGATCGTGCGTTCACGCTGATCGGTGACGGTCGGTACGAGGACGCGGGCGCACTGTTGACACGTGCCGCGGACCTGGAGCCGTGGCTGTCCGAGTCCTGGTTCAACCTGGCCCTGCTGCACAAGTTCCGGCACGACTGGGAACAGGCGCGGGCCGCCGGTCTCAGGGCGGTCGCGCTGCTCGACCGGGAGACCGGGGCGCCCGACTGGTGGAACGTGGGCATCGCCGCGACCGCGCTGCAGGACTGGCCGCTGGCCCGCCGTGCCTGGCAGGCGTACGGACTGCGGGTGCCCGGTGGGGCGTCCCGGCCGAGGCCCGGCAGCGGCCCCGGGGACAACGGCGAGCCGGTGGGCATGGACCTCGGCAGCGCGGCCGTACGGCTGTCGCCGGAAGGTGAGGCCGAGGTCGTGTGGGGGCGGCGGCTCGACCCCGCCCGGATCGAGGTGCTCTCCATTCCGCTGCCGTCGTCCGGGCGGCGCTGGGGCGAGGTCGTCCTGCACGACGGGGTGCCGCACGGGGAGCGGACCACGGCCGTGGGGCACGCGTATCCGGTGTTCGACGAGATCGAGTTGTGGGCGCCCTCTCCCGTGCCGACGTGGGTGGTGCTGCTGGAGGCCGCGACCGAGGACGACCGGGACGCGCTGGAGCGGCTCGCGGCGGACGCCGGGTTCGCGGCGGAGGACTGGTCGTCTTCGGTGCGGTTGTTGTGCCGGCTGTGCTCGGAGTCGCGGATGCCGTCCGACGAGGGAGACGGGGAGCATCTCGATCCCCACGACCACAGTGAGCCGGGGCATCCCGGGCCGCTCGGGCATGTGACGGACGGGCAGCTGTGGGCGCCCGAACGGGAGTGCGGGGTTGCGGCGCCGGCCTCGCTGGTGCGGGGGCTGTTGGACGGGTGGGTGGCCGACAGTCCGGATTCCCGGGACTGGCGGGATCTGGAAGAGGTTTGCTAGGGGCTCACGGTTCTCTTTCGGCCGCGGGTTCGCCGTGGTCGCTCGCGCGGGTCCCCGCGCCCCTTACGGGGCGCCCCCTGAGCGGCGCGATCCCCGTACCCTGTATCAGCATCACCACCCCCTGTTTTTCTAGGAAGGCGTACGTCTGTCATGGCCCAGCAGGACACCGATCAGCAGCGCGAGGGCGTGCTCCCCGTCGACGACGAGGGGTTCGTCATCGACACGGAGGACTGCGAGGAGCGCGAGCAGGCGTACCGCGAGCGCGGCACCTCGCTGCCGATCACCGTGGTCGGGAACCCGGTGCTGCACAAGGAGTGCAAGGACGTCACGGAGTTCGGTGACGAGCTGGCGAAGCTGGTGGACGACATGTTCGCCAGCCAGCGCACGGCGGAGGGCGTGGGCCTGGCCGCGAACCAGGTCGGCGTCGACCTGAAGGTGTTCGTGTACGACTGCCCGGACGACGAGGGCAAGCGGCACACCGGTGTGATCTGCAACCCCGAGCTGGTCGAACTGCCCGCCGAGGCGCGCCGGTTGGACGACAGCAACGAGGGCTGCCTGTCGGTGCCGACCGCGTACATGCCGCTCGCCCGCCCCGACTATGCCGAGGTCACCGGGCAGGACGAGAAGGGCAACCCGATCAAGGTGCGCGGCACCGGGTACTTCGCGCGCTGCCTGCAGCACGAGACCGACCACCTGTACGGCTACCTGTACATCGACCGGCTCTCCAAGCGCGACCGCAAGGACGCACTGCGGCAGATGGCCGAGAACGAGCCCCGCTACCCCGTGGTCGCGAACGACTGAGCCGTGCGCCGGGCCCGGGCCGGCCCGGGCCTCAGGTGGCCTCCGCGTCCGGCCCTCAGGCCGCCTCCGGGCCCCGGAAGGTCCGGCGGTACGCCTGCGGGGTCGTGCCCAGTGACTGCACGAACTGATGGCGCAGGGCGGCGGCGGTACCGAAGCCGGCGCGCCAGGCGATGCCGTCCACCGTCTCGTCCGTCGCCTCCAGCAACCGCTGGGCCAGGAGCACCCGTTGGCGCAGGATCCAGCGGTACGGCGTGGTCCCGGTCTCCTGCTGGAAGCGGCGGGCGAACGTGCGGGGGGACATGTGCGCGCGGGCGGCGAGCTGCTCGACGGTGACCTCCTCGTCGAGGTGCTGCTCCATCCAGACGAGCACCTCGCCCACCGTGTCGCACTGGGAGCGGGGCAGCGGTCGCTCGATGTACTGCGCCTGACCGCCGTCACGGTGCGGCGGCACCACCATCCGCCGGGCGATCTTGTTGGCCACCTCCGGTCCCTGCTCCTTGCGGACGATGTGCAGACACGCGTCGATGCCGGCCGCCGTGCCCGCCGAGGTGATCACCGGGTCCGCGTCCACATAGAGCACGTCCGGCTCGACCACCGCCCGCGGATACTGCCGGGCCAGCTCCTCGGCGTGCTTCCAGTGCACCGCGCAGGGCCGCCCGTCCAGCAGCCCGGCCGCGCCGAGCACGAACACCCCCGAACACACGCTCAGCACCCGGGCGCCCCGGTCGGCGGCCCGCCGCAGTGCATCCAGCAGTTCCGGCGGGTAGTCCCGATGCACATAGCTGTCGCCCGCCGGCACGACGACCAGGTCGGCCTCTTCGAGCCGGTCCAGCCCGTACGGCGTGGAGATCGTGAACCCGGCGGGCGTCCGCAGGGTCGCGCCCTCCGCCGACGCGACCGCGAACTCGTACACCGGCAGGCCGTCGTCGCTGCGGTCGAGGCCGAAGACCTCGCAGACGACGCCCAGTTCGAAGGGATGCACGCCCTCCAGGAGGACGGTGGCCACGTTTTTCAGCATGCTGCCAGTGTGCATGGGAAGTGGCAGGAATTCGAGGGGGTGCGGCAGTCCTGCCACTGTTTGCCAGGAACGTTCGGCGCGAAAGTGGTGTCCATGGATACGACACAGCTGCAAGGACTCATCGGAACACTGGCCGTCCTCGGACTGCTCGCCCTGGTCGCACTGCCCGCGATCGTCGGCGTGGTGCACGAACGGCGCGTCGACCGCCAGCTCAGGCGGGCGCAGGAACGACGGGCGTCGCACCACGTCGCCCGCGCCGCCTGAGCGGCGGCCCGATGCCGCTGATACGTCCCCGGCACGACGACGGCCGCGCGGGTCACGCCGGCCGGGGACGAGGTCACACCGCTGACCCGGGCGGCCTAGAAGTCCTCGTCCAGGTCGACGGTGCCCTCCACCGCCACCTGGTAGGCCGAGGGACGCCGCTCGAAGAAGTTGGTCAGCTCCTGGACACCCTGTAGCTCCATGAAGGAGAACGGGTTCTCCGAGCCGTAGACCGGCGCGAAACCGAGGCGCGTGAGCCGCTGGTCGGCGACGCACTCCAGGTACTGCCGCATCGACTCGGTGTTCATGCCCGGCAGGCCGTCACCGCACAGGTCGCGCCCGAACTGCAGCTCGGCCTCGACGGCCTCCTTGAGCATGTCGGTGACCTGTTGCTGGAGCAGATCGTCGAAGAGCTCCGGCTCCTCCTTGCGGACGGTGTCCACCACCTCGAAGGCGAAGGACATGTGCATCGTCTCGTCGCGGAACACCCAGTTGGTGCCCGTCGCCAGACCGTGCAGCAGCCCCCGGCTGCGGAACCAGTAGACGTACGCGAAGGCGCCGTA
The DNA here is from genome assembly GCF_053593335.1 of Streptomyces sp. NPDC002324. Lineage (NCBI taxonomy): Bacteria > Bacillati > Actinomycetota > Actinomycetes > Kitasatosporales > Streptomycetaceae > Streptomyces > Streptomyces sp. NPDC002324. Next base: position 245,243 of record NZ_JBSFCF010000011.1, on the reverse strand, counting down.
GAAGAACAGGCCCTCGATGCAGGCGGCGAAGCAGATCAGGTTGAGCAGGAAGCGGCGGCGGTCGGCCTTGGACTCCAGGCGGTCCAGCTTCTCCACCGAGTCCATCCACTTGAAGCAGAACTCCGCCTTCTCCCGGATGGACGGGATGTTCTCCACCGCCGCGAAAGCCGCCGCCCGGTCCGCCGGGTCGGGCAGGTAGGTGTCCAGCAGGGTCAGATAGAACTGGACGTGCACGGCCTCCTCGAAGAGCTGGCGGCTCAGATAGAGCCGCGCCTCGGGGGAGTTGATGTGCTTGTAGAGGGTCAGCACGAGGTTGTTCGCCACGATCGAGTCGCCCGTCGCGAAGAACGCGACCAGGCGGCCGATCATGTGCTGCTCGCCCTCGGACAGCTTCGCGAGGTCCGCGACGTCCGAGTGGAGGTCGACCTCCTCGACGGTCCACGTGTTCTTGATCGCGTCCCGGTAGCGCTCGTAGAAGTCCGGGTAGCGCATGGGGCGGAGAGTCAGCTCGAAGCCGGGGTCGAGCAGGTTCTGGTTGCTGGGCATCACTGGCAGGCCTCGCAGGACTCGGGGTTCTCAAGGGAGCAGGCGACGGCCTCTTCGGAGGTGGCCTGCTGGAGGGGGATGGTCGTCTCGGGCTGCCGGGCCTGGGCCTGCGCCGCACGGGCGATCCGGGTCGCCGGGCGCGAGCGCAGGTAGTACGTGGTCTTCAGACCCGACTTCCAGGCGTACGCGTACATCGAGGAGAGCTTGCCGATGGTCGGCGTCTCCAGGAACAGGTTCAGCGACTGCGACTGGTCGAGATACGGGGTGCGGGCGGCGGCCATGTCGATCAGGCCGCGTTGCGGGATCTCCCAGGCCGTGCGGTACAGCGCCCTGACGTCGGCCGGGATCCAGGCGAAGTCCTGCACCGAGCCGCCCGACTCGCGCAGGGCCTCCCGGGTACGCGCGTCCCAGACGCCCAGTTCCTTCAGGTCCTTCACCAGATACGAGTTGACCTGGAGGAACTCACCGGACAGCGTCTCGCGCTTGAACAGGTTGGACACCTGCGGCTCGATGCACTCGTACACACCGGCGATCGAGGCGATGGTGGCCGTCGGCGCGATGGCGAGGAGCAGCGAGTTGCGCATGCCCGTCGTCGCGACGCGCTCGCGCAGGGCCGCCCAGCGCTCCGGCCAGGCCGGCTCGACGTCGTAGTGGTCGGGGTGCAGCACACCACGGGCCGTGCGGGTCTTCTCCCAGGCCGGCAGCGGGCCGTTGCGCTCGGCGAGGTCGGCGGAGGCCTCGTACGCGGCGAGCATGATCCGTTCGGCGATCCGGGTGGACAGCGCCTTCGCCTCGGGGGAGTCGAAGGGCAGGCGCAGCTGGAAGAAGACGTCCTGGAGCCCCATCGCGCCGAGGCCGACCGGGCGCCACCGGGCGTTGGAGCGGCCCGCCTGCTCGGTCGGGTAGAAGTTGATGTCGACGACGCGGTCGAGGAAGGTGACGGCGGTGCGGACGGTCTCGTCCAGCCGCTGCCAGTCCATGTCGCCGGCCGCCCGGTCGACGAACGCGCCCAGGTTCACCGAGCCCAGGTTGCAGACCGCCGTCTCCCCGTCGTCCGTGACCTCCAGGATCTCCGTGCAGAGGTTGGAGGAGTGGACGACGTGGCCCGGCTCGGCCGTCTGGTTGGCCGTGCGGTTGGCCGCGTCCTTGAAGGTCATCCAGCCGTTGCCGGTCTGCGCGAGGGTACGCATCATGCGGCCGTACAGCTCACGGGCGGCGATCGTCTTCCTCGCCAGGCCGTTCGCCTCCGCCTTGCGGTAGGCCGCCTCGAACTCCTCGCCCCACAGGTCGACCAGCTCGGGCACGTCGGCCGGGGAGAACAGCGACCACTGCTCGTCGGCGTTCACCCGGCGCATGAACTCGTCCGGGATCCAGTGCGCCAGGTTCAGGTTGTGCGTACGGCGGGCGTCCTCACCGGTGTTGTCGCGCAGCTCCAGGAACTCCTCGATGTCGGAGTGCCAGGTCTCCAGGTAGACCGCGGCCGCGCCCTTGCGCCGGCCGCCCTGGTTCACGGCGGCGACCGAGGCGTCCAGCGTCTTCAGGAACGGCACGATGCCGTTGGAGTGCCCGTTGGTGCCCCGGATCAGCGAACCGCGCGAGCGGATGCGGGAGTAGGACAGACCGATGCCGCCGGCGTGCTTCGAGAGGCGGGCCACCTGGTGGTAGCGGTCGTAGATGGAGTCCAGCTCGTCCAGCGGGGAGTCGAGGAGATAGCAGGAGGACATCTGGGGGTGGCGGGTGCCGGAGTTGAACAGTGTGGGGGAGGAGGGGAGGTAGTCGAGGCGGCTCATGAGGCCGTAGAGCGCGGCGACCTCGTCCACGGCCCGCGTGGTGTCGTCCTCGGCCAGCCCGCTCGCCACCCGCAGCATGAAGTGCTGGGGCGTCTCGACGACCTTGCGGGTGAGGGGGTGCCGGAGCAGATAGCGGCTGTGCAGGGTGCGCAGGCCGAAGTAGCCGAAGCGGTCGTCGCCGGCCGGGTCGACCAGGGCGTCGAGGCGCTCGGCGTGTACGCGCGCGAACTCCGCGGTGCGGTCGGCGACGAGGCCCTCCCGGTGGCCCACGGCGATGGACTCGGCGAAGGTGGTGACGCCCTGCGAGGCGGCCTCGTCGCGGATGCCGATGGCCAGCAGCCGCGCGGCGAGCTTCGAGTAGGCGGGGTCCTCGGAGATCAGACCGGCGGCCGCCTCCGTGGCCAGCTCGCGCAGCTCCACGACCATCTCGGCGGAGGCGCCGCGTGAGGACCGGCCGCGCAGCGCGGCGGCGGCGACCCGGCCGGGGTCGGCGTCGGGGAGGTCGACGGTCAGCTCGGTCAGGGTCCGCAGCAACGCGGAACCCGGACTGTCGGTCTCCGTCGCCGGGTCGGCTGAAGCCAGGTCGGCTGAAACCGGGTTGGCTGAAACCGGGTCGGCTGGCGCGATGGTCACGTGGGGCTCTCCCTCGCTCGGCAAGCGGCCTGGCGGAGGGCAGGCGGCAGCTCACGAGCGCACGGGGGCGTCGCGTCCACCGGCCCATTCCACGAGGCCCGGACGTCAGGCACCCGGACCGGACGGCCGGGCGCGCTGTCGACAGGTGTTCGGACTGAACAGGCGTGCGCAAAAGAGCGTGAACGCACGCGAGTACACCGTTGCGGGACAGTTCCGGATTCGCACCGGATTCCCCTGTGGCGACAGCGAGCATGAGCATACATCTAGTGCCGGTGCGCGGTGTCACCCCCACATGTTGTGTCGCATTCGGCTGCGCAGGGTGTCAGAGCGTCAACTCATAGGTGATCAGCGAGATGTCCAGGACGTCGGGGAGGGGGTTCCAGTCGCGCTCCGGTGTGCGGGCGAACCCCAGACGTTCGTAGATGCGATGGGCCGCGTGCATGCTCCTCTGGGTCGACAGCACGACGCGTACACAGCCCTCCACTGCCCGGGCGCGCTCCACACAGGCCCGCACGAGCGCCTCACCGACACCCCGCCCGCGTGCTTCCGGGGAGACCGCGAGCATGCGTATCTCGGCCTCTCCCGCACCGGCGATGTCGGCCATGGGGCCGCCCGCCGGGACGAAGGTCACACCGCCGAGCACCCGGCCGTCCGCCACGGCCATCAGCACCTCGGCCTCGGCGGCCCGCTTCGCCACGTCCCGCAGCTCACCGAGGTACTGGTCGCTCTCCCCGAAGTCCAGCAGTCCGTCGCCGAGGTAGGCCTGTGCGGTGACCTCGCCCAGGGCGGCGTACTCATCCGGGGCCGCGTCCCTGATCGTGATGTCCATGCGTCGCAGTGTGCACGAGGGGCGGCCTAGCGGGTCCGCGGTTGTCCACAGGAGCAGGCGTTAGTCGGATGATCCGGTCCGGTCGGCCGAAGGTTGCTCCGAACCGGCCGGTCCACCGGTGATCGGGCCGGTCAGGCCACCGCCGGCCACCGCGGTAGCGTCGCCACGAAGTCCCTGCTGAAGTCGCGGGTGCCCGGCCCCAGGGCCACGCGGCCGGTGGCGCGGAGGCGGGCGGTCAGGGCGGGGGACTCGGAGTAGTAGACGCGCCGGGCGGTGGCCGGCACGAACACGGTCTGGCCCCGGGTGAGTTCGCTCGCGCATTCGACGACGACGGCGCCCTCGGCGGCCGCCACGAACGCCTCGTCCCCGCACACCCCCACGGCCAGCGGATCGTGCAACGGACAGGTGCCGTCTCCGCCGTGGCGGGTGTAGGCGTCCATGTACGTGCGCATCAGCCGGGCGGCGAGGGCCGTGCCCGGGCCCGCCGCCTCCAGCGCGGCGAGGTCGGCGGGGCGGAACAGCCAGCGGTGCGAGGCGTCCAGGTCGACCATGGTGAACGGGATGCCGGAGGAGAGCACGATCTCGGCCGCGTCGGGGTCGGCCCAGATGTTGAACTCGGCGACCGGGGTGATGTTTCCCGGCACCTGGGCGGCGCCCCCCATGAACACGAATCTGGCGACGCGGTGGGCGAAGTGAGGGTCTTCGAGCAGTGCGACGGCGATGTTCGTGAGGGGGCCGGTGGCGCACACCGTCAGCTCGCCCTCGTACTGGCGGGAGAGGCGGAGCAGGGCCTGTGCGGACGACTCCGTCGGGTGCGGGGCCGTGGAGTCGGGCAGTGTCTCGTTGCCGAGGCCCGCCGGGCCGTGGAAGGCGGATGCCTCTCGGTAGGGGAGGGGGGAGAGGGGGCGGCCCGTGCCTCGGTGCACGGGGATGTCGCCGTCGATGCGGAGGGCTCGGGAGAGGGCTCGGGCGTTGGCGTAGGTCGCTTCGGCGGGGAGGTTGCCGCCTACCGAGGTGTAGGCCTTGAGGTCCCACAGGCCTGTGCCGAGGAGGTACTGCAGGGCTACGGCGTCGTCGATACCGGGGTCGCTGTCCAGGACGATCGGTGCGCGAACGGTCACGTCGTCAGCGTAGCCGGGTGGTGTGCGCCCCCGCCGCCCCTGCCCGTCCCTTCATCAGGGGCGCTGCCCCTTCGACCCCGAGGGGTGAGTTCCACGGGTGCGGGTCGGTGGGGGTTCTCGCGCAGTTCCCCGCGCCCCTGAAGGACCAGGCCCTGCGGGCCCGGGAGCGGGGCCCCTCGGACGGGACGGGTGGGGGAGGGCGAGGAAGGCTCCGCGAATCCACGGCGATGCGGGGGTGGGGCGAAAAGGCAGACCTCCCCGCCCCGCCCCCGCCCCGACCTAGTGGCTCGTCCCCGCCGTAGCCGGAGGCAGTTCCACCTGGACGCCTCGGTCGCCCGCGTCCGCCGTGTAGTCCTCCGGGCTGGTCTCGTCGATGCCGTCGGGTGCGTTGAACGCGCGCAGGGCGAAGGTGAGGACCACCGTGACCACGACGTTGAGGACGAAGGCGGTCAGGCCGATGTAGCCGATCTCGCCGATGCCGGGGATCTCCGCGGACGAGCCGCCGAAGTGCTTCTGCGTGGGGGAGGCCACGCCGTACGCGGCGATCGTCCCGTACAGCATGCCGACCGCCCAGCCCGCGAGCAGGGCCCAGCGGTGGCACCACCGGGTGAACAGGCCGCCGACGAGCGCCGGGAAGGTCTGGAGGATCCAGATGCCGCCGAGGAGCTGGAAGTTGATGGCGACCGTCTTGTCCATGGTGAGGACGAAGGCCAGGGCGCCCACCTTCACCAGCAGGGACACCAGCTTGGAGACCTTGGTCTCCTGCGCGGGTGTGGCGTCCGGCTTGATGAAGTCCTTGTAGATGTTGCGGGTGAAGAGGTTCGCCGCCGCGATGGACATGATCGCCGCGGGGACCAGCGCGCCGATGCCGATGGCCGCGAAGGCCACGCCCGCGAACCAGTCGGGGAACATCGTCTCGAACAGTTGCGGGATCGCCAGCTGGCCGTTCTGCACCTGGATGCCGGCCGCGATCGCCATGAAGCCCAGCAGGGCGAGCAGGCCCAGCATCAGCGAGTACAGCGGCAGGATCGTCGTGTTGCGGCGGATGACCTCGCGGCTCCTGGACGACAGCGTCGCCGTGATCGAGTGCGGGTACATGAAGAGCGCCAGCGCGGAGCCGAGGGCCAGCGTCGCGTACGTCCACTGGTTGGCGTCGCCCGGGACGAGGGCCCCGCGGGGCTTGTCCGTCGCCGGGTTGGTCTGGCTGTACGCCTCGCCCGCCTTGGCGAAGATGTCGTCGAAGCCGCCGAGCTTGATCGGGATGTAGATGATCGCCACCGCGATGACGATGTAGATCAGCGTGTCCTTCACGAACGCGATCAGCGCGGGGGCACGCAGGCCGGAGGAGTAGGTGTAGGCCGCCAGCACGCCGAACGCGATCAGCAGCGGCAGGTCCTTGATGAACCAGTTGGTGCCCTCAGCCCCGCCCACGCCCATCACGTCCAGGACGGCCTGGATGCCGACGAGTTGGAGCGCGATGTACGGCATCGTCGCGAGGATGCCGGTCAGGGCGACCGCCAGCGACAGGCCCTTCGAGCCGAAGCGGCCCCGCACGAAGTCCGAGGTCGTCACATAGCCGTGCCTGTGCGAGACGGACCACAGGCGGGGCAGGAACGTGAAGATCAGCGGGTAGATGAGGATCGTGTAGGGCACCGCGAAGAAGCCCGCCGCGCCCGCCGCGTAGATCGCCGCGGGGACGGCGACGAAGGTGTACGCCGTGTAGAGGTCGCCGCCGAGCAGGAACCAGGTGACCCAGGTGCCGAACGACCGGCCGCCGAGGCCCCATTCGTCGAGGCTGTCGTTCTCGGCCTTGCGCCAGCGCGCGGCCAGGAAGCCCATGACCGTGACGGCCAGGAAGAAGAAGATGAAGACGGCGAGTGCCACGCCGTTCACGCCGTCCTTCACTTCGCGACACCCCCGCCCCGCGTCTCGGACCTGCGGGCGCGCTGGTCACGCTGCCACAGCACGTACGCGGTGGCCGTGAGCGCGGTGGAGACGAGCACCCAGGCCATCTGGTACCAGTAGAAGAAGGGGATGCCGATGAACGCCGGGTCCGTCTTCGCGTACGAGCCGACCCAGAGCATCGCCACGAACGGGGCGAGCAGGCACAGGGCGATGACGACTCTGACAGGTGTCACCACCGGTGGTCTCACTTCAGGCGCTTCTGACATGTCCCGGTTCCGTCCCCTCGCTGGTCGCCATTGATCGCCACTGATCACGTGCTCGACGCGCAGGAAATGTAAGGGACAGGTTCCGTCGTCCGGAACCCCTTGTCCGGATAACGGATGCGGAGGTTGTGTGTTCAGCGGCGGCGGAACTCCTGGCCGGGGCACGTTTCCTGGCGATCCGTCCGCGAGTGCTCGGACTCCCCCCGGGGCGCGACACCACCGTGCCGGGGTCGCGCGCGGGCATACGCACAGCGGGGCCTCCGTGTCGGTGGGGCGACGCAAGGACCGTAGAACAGGAGCGGCCATCGCGCCACACCGCGTGCACCACCTGTGACGCGCGCTGCGTGCACCACCCTGTGACGCGCGCTGCGGGCACCACCAGTCACGCGCGCCGCCGGGGCCCGAGAGGCTCAGCCGCCGCGGGCGCCCCGACCGGCTCAGTCCTGCGGGCGCTTGAGCCTCGCCACGAACTTGTAGCGGTCGCCCCGGTACACCGACCGCACCCACTCCACCGGCTGGCCTTCCATGTCCAGCGAGTGCCGGGAGAGCATCAGCATCGGCAGGCCGACGTCCGTGCCCAGCAGACCGGCCTCGCGCGGGGTGGCCAGCGAGGTCTCGATGGTCTCCTCGGCCTCGGCGAGACGGACGTCGTACACCTCGGCGAGCGCGGTGTAGAGGGAGGTGTACTTGACCAGTGACCTGCGCAGGGCCGGGAAACGCTTAGCGCTCAGGTGGGTCGTCTCGATCGCCATCGGCTCGCCGTTGGCCATGCGGAGGCGCTCGATGCGCAGGACCCGGCCGCCGGCGGTGATGTCGAGCTGCCCCGCGAGCGTGTCGTCGGCGGTGATGTATCCGATGTCGAGCAGCTGGGACGTCGGTTCGAGGCCCTGGGCGCGCATGTCCTCGGTGTACGAGGTGAGTTGCAGCGCCTGGGAAACCTTCGGCTTCGCGACGAACGTGCCCTTGCCCTGGATGCGCTCCAGCCGCCCCTCGACCACCAGCTCCTGCAGCGCCTGTCGCACGGTCGTGCGCGAGGTGTCGAACTCGGCGGCGAGCGTGCGCTCCGGCGGCACCGGCGTGCCGGGCGGAAGCGTCTCGGTCATGTCGAGCAGGTGCTTCTTCAGGCGGTAGTACTTGGGCACGCGTGCGGTACGGACGGTCGCCCCGTTCTCGTTCTCCGCACTGCTGACGTCGGTGCTCATGCTCCGCCTTCCCGGTCTTCGTGGCGTGATCCCTCTGTATACCCCTGCGGGCCCCGCTGGTCTAGTCCACGAAGGCGTCCTGACTGGTCCACTCCGCAGCGGTGCAGTGGTCTACCCGAAGAGTGTGGCTCAAGCGGCGCTGTTTTCGCTGGCTTATTACATAAAGGTTCCTGCATATGTAGGTCGCATAACGGCTGGTGAGAGGGGGTTCGAGCACTCTTGACACGGCGAATGGTCTGAGCCAAGCTCCGCCTACTGGTCTACACCATTGGTCCAGGTCCTGGCCCCAGGGGCGGTACGTCCTGTCACCGCGGGGAGCAGGGGGGTTTGTGGCATCCCTGAGCAATGGCATCCCTGAGGAGGGTGGCGTGAAGAGGAAGCTGACGACCGCGATCTGTGTCGCGGGCATGATGGTCTCCATCGCGGCGTGCGGGGGCGGCGAGAAGAAGAGCTCGGACACCGGCGCCGACACCAAGGAGCTGACGGTCTGGCTCACGGTGGACGCGCAGAACAACTGGCCCGAGCTGGTCAAGGCCGCCGACGCGGCGATCGAGAAGAAGCACCCCGGCATCACCATCACGCACGAGTACTACGGCTGGCCCGACAAGAACGCCAAGCTCGACGCCGTCCTCGCCACCGACAAGGCCCCCGACGTGGTCGAGATGGGCAACACGGAGATGCTCGCCTACATGGTCAAGGGCGCCTTCGCCCCCCTCGACGCGGCGAAGTTCGACAACGCGGACGCCTGGCTCGACGGTCTCAAGGCCTCCGTGACCTACGAGGGCAAGACCTACGGCGTCCCGTACTACGCCGGTGGCCGCGTCGCCAACTGGCGCAAGGACGTCTTCGCCGCCGCGGGCGTCAAGTCCCCGCCGAAGACGTACGCCGAACTCACCGCCGCCCTCGACAAGGTGCAGAAGAAGCGGGGCGACAAGTTCAGCGCCTGGTACCAGCCCACCCGCGACTGGTACGCGGCCATGTCCTTCGTGTACGACGCCGGCGGCTCCATCGCGGTCGAGTCCGGCGGCACGTGGAAGGCCAACCTCTCCTCGCCCGAATCCCTCAAGGGGCTCGGCGAGTTCAAGAACGTCGTCGACAAGTACATGCACGGCGACAAGACCAAGGACGAGTCCGACCGGTACATCGTCTACGGGCAGGGCAAGTCCGGCATGATCTTCGCCCCCGCCTGGGAGGGCGCGACCGCCGCGGCCAAGGAGAACGACAAGACCGGCAAGCTCGAAGGCAACGTCGAGAACTTCGTGATGCCCGGCCCGTCCGGCGAGAACCTTCCCGTCTTCCTCGGCGGCAGCGACCTCGCCGTCCCGGTGAAGTCCGACGCGCAGACCGTCGCCGCCGAGTGGATCAACGCCTTCACCGGTCCCGCCGGCCAGAAGGGGCTGATGGAGAAGGGCAACCTGCCCAACAACAAGACCGACCTCGCCACGCTGAAGGACGACCCGGCGACGGCGGTTCCGGCCACCGCGGCCGAGTCCAACTGGTTCGTCCCGATGGCGCCCGGCTGGGGACAGGTCGAGAAGGCCCAGATCCTGCAGACGATGCTGCAGTCCATCGGCACCGGCAAGAAGTCGGTCGAGGAGGCCGCGAAGGAAGCGGACGCCGAGATCGACAAGGTCATCAACAACGAGTGAGGTGACCTGCCGGTCGGGCCGGGCCGCGATGGCCGGGCCCGGCCGGGGGTGCCCTGGTGGTCGGCCGGTGGGGGAGACCGGGTTCGCCGGTTGAAGACATCGGGTCGGCTGGTTGAAGACGCCGGTTCGGCCGGTTGGAAGACATCGGGTCGGCCGGTTGGAAGACATCGGGTCGGCCGGTTCAGACGCCGGTTCGGCCGGTGGGTGATCTACGAAAGTGCCGCGATGGGGTGTCGGTTCGGTGCCGGTGCGTCGTGGCTGGTCGCGCGGTTCCCCGCGCCCCTGTGGGGGCGCTGCTGCCGGCCCCTCCTTCATCTGCTTAGGAGTGCGCGATGAGTGCCGCAGACACGACTGCCCCCGCGAAGGTGCCGCCCGCGCGGTCGGCGCCGCCCGCGCCACCTCCGCCGGTGGTCACCGGGCGTTCGGCCAGACGTCCGACAGGGGGAGCCGCGGTCCCCTGGGCCCTCCTCGCCCCCTGTCTGCTGATTCTCGCCGTCGTCCTCGGCTACCCGCTGGTCCGCCTCGTCACCCTGTCCTTCCAGGAGTTCGGCCAGTCCCAGCTGTGGGGGTTCAAGCCCGCCGAGTCGGTCGGGTTCGACAACTTCTCCAAGGTGCTGGGGGACGGCGAGTTCTGGTCGGTGGTCGTCCGGACCATCGTCTTCGCCGCCGCCTGCGTCGTGTTCACCATGGTCATCGGCATGGCGGTCGCCCTGCTGCTCCAGCGCGTCTCCGGCTGGGTGAAGACGCTCGTCAACATCGCGCTCGTGGCGAGCTGGGGCATGCCCATCATCGTCGCCACCACCGTCTTCAAGTGGCTGTTCGACTCCGACTACGGCATCTTCAACGCCCTCCTCAGCAAGCTCCCCGGCGTCGACATGATCGGCCACAACTGGTTCGCCAGCGGCCCCGAGGGCCTGGCCGTCATCACGCTCCTCGTGGTGTGGGGCGCTGTGCCGTTCGTCGTCATCACCCTCAGCGCCGGACTCACCCAGGTCCCCAAGGAGTTGGAGGAGGCCGCCCGCCTCGACGGCGCCGGCGCGTGGGGAGTGTTCCGCTACGTCACGCTCCCCATCCTCAAGCCCATCATCGTGATGCTCACGACCCTCTCGGTCATCTGGGACATGGGCGTCTTCCCCCAGGTGTTCGTCATGCGCAACGGCCACCCGGAGGCCGAGTTCCAGTTGCTCACGACCTACTCGTACGACAGGGCGTTCGTGGTCAACGACTACGCGCAGGGCTCGGCGATCGCACTGCTGACCGTGCTGCTGCTGCTCGGCGTGATCGGTGTGTACATGCGCCAGATGCTGAAGATCGGAGAGGTCGAATGAGCGGCACGAGCGCGATCGCCACCACGAAGGGCCGCTCCGGCCCCCGGAAGCCGAAGCTCGGCTGGAACCTCCTCGGCCTGTTCGTCTTCGTCACCGCGGGCTTCCCCGTCTACTGGATGCTCAACACGGCGTTCAAGCCCGCCAAGGATGCGATCGACCCCGACCCCAGCCTGCTGCCGACGTCGATCACCTTCGCCAACTTCGGCCGGGCGCTGGACATCGCCGACTTCTGGGGCCCGGTCGGCCGCAGCCTCATCGTGTCCCTGACCGTGGTCGTGATCGGCATCGTCGTGGGCATGCTGGCCGCCCTCGCCATCTCCCGGTTCGCCTTCCGCGGACGCAAGGTGGTCATCGTCGGCATCCTGGCGGTGCAGATGGTCCCGCTGGTCGCGATGATCATCCCGGTCTTCCTGCTCCTGAACGACCTCGGCCAGTACGACCGCCTCACCGGCCTGATCATCACCTACCTGACGTTCATCCTCCCGTTCACCGTGTGGACCCTGCGCGGCTTCATCGTCAACATCCCGCGCGAACTGGAGGAGGCGGCCATGGTCGACGGCTGCTCCCGCACCACCGCCTTCCTCCGCGTCGTGTTCCCGCTGCTCGCACCGGGCATGGTGGCGACCTCGGTCTACGGCTTCATCCAGGCGTGGAACGAGTACCTCTACGCCCTGATGCTGATGAGCCAGCAGAACCAGACCGCGACCGTCTGGCTCGGCAACTTCACCACCAAGCACGGCACCGAATACGCCCCGATGATGGCCGGCTCCACCATGATGGCCGTGCCGATCGTCGTCCTCTTCCTCCTCGTCCAGCGCAAGATGGCCGCGGGCCTCACCGCGGGCGCCGTGAAGGGATAACCGACCCTGATGTCACCGACGACATTCGCCACCGGCTCGCCCGGCTCGCACTCCGGACAGGACGGCCTCGCGCGGGACGCGCTGACGGTTCTGCAGCCCGGTTTCACGGGCACCACCGCCCCCGACTGGCTGCTACGGCGCCTCGGCGAGGGCCTCGCCTCCGTCGGCCTCTTCGGCCGCAACATCACCTCGCCCGGGCAGCTGGCCGCTCTCACCGACCGGCTGCGGGCCGAGCACGAGGACGTGCTGGTCGCGATCGACGAGGAGGGCGGCGACGTCACGCGCCTGGAGGTGCGCACCGGCTCCTCCTTCCCGGGCAACCACGCCCTGGGAGCGGTCGACGACGTGGACCTGACCAGGGACGTCGCCTTCGCCCTGGGCCGCCGCCTGGCGGAGTGCGGGGTGAACCTCAACTGGGCCCCCTCGGCCGACGTGAACGCCAACCCGTCCAACCCGGTCATCGGGGTCCGCTCCTTCGGCGCCGACCCCGACCTGGTCGCCCGCCACACGGCCGCCTACGTCACCGGCCTCCAGAACGCGGGCGTCGCCGCCTGCACCAAGCACTTCCCGGGCCACGGCGACACCGCCGTCGACTCCCACCATTTCCTGCCCCGGATCGACGCGGACCGCTCGCTCGTGGACTCCCGGGACCTGGCGCCCTTCCGCGCCGCCATCGCCGCCGGTTCGCGCGCGATGATGAGCGCCCACATCCTGGTCCCGGCCCTGGACCCCGACCTGCCGGCGACGCTGTCCCACGGCATCCTCACCGACCTCCTCCGCGGCGAACTCGGCTACGACGGCCTCATCGTGACCGACGGCATGGAGATGCGGGCCATCGCGGACACCTACGGCATCGAACGCGGCAGCGTCCTCGCGCTGGCCGCGGGCGCCGACGCCATCTGCGTCGGCGGCGGCCTCGCCGACGAGGAGACCGTCCGCCGCCTGCGCGACGCCCTCGTCACGGCCGTCCGCGACGGCGACCTCGCCGAGGAACGCCTGGCGGACGCGGCGCGGCGGGTCCGGTCCCTGGCGAAGTGGACCCGGTCGGCGGCCGGGGAAGCGGGAGACGGCGGTGGCGGGCCCGAGACCGGCGAGGCCACCGGGGATGTCGGTCTCGTGGCCGCCCGCCGCGCCCTGACCACCACCCGCGCCCGGCCCTACGAGCCGCCGACCCAGTCCCTCTACGTCGCGGCCTTCACCCCGGTCGCGAACATAGCCGTGGGCGACGAGACCCCCTGGGGCGTCGGCGCCGAACTGGCCCGCCTCCTTCCCGGCACCGAGACGGGCACCTTCGCCGGCGACAGCGCCGGAGCCTCGGCCCTGTCGGTCGCCGGCACCCGCCGCGTCGTCGCCGTCGTCCGCGACGAACACCGTCACCCATGGATGACCGCGGCCCTCGACCTGCTCCTCGCCACCCGCCCCGACACGATCGTCGTGGAGATGGGCATCCCGCAGGCCCCGCCCCGGGGTGCCCTCCACATCGCGACCCACGGCGCGGCGAGGGTCTGCGGAAGGGCGGCGGCCGAGGTCATCGCCGGGACACGCTAGAGACTCCCGACAGCCTCGAAAGACCCACCACGACCGAACAGACCCACCACGACCGAACGACCCACCCCGCCCGACAAACCCACCCCGACCGAACAGACCCACCCCGCGCAGCCCCCACGCACAAAGGCGCCACAGCCCTCCCACCGGGCCGTGGCGCCGTCGCGTACCCCCGCCGCCTAGATCCCCTGCCAGTCGGGCTTGTTGTCGAACGTGTGCCGGAAGTAGTCCGCCAGCTTCAACTTCGACGCGGCGCCCTCGTCCACCACGATCGTCGCGTGGCGATGGAGCTGCAGCGCCGAGGCCGGGCAGACCGCCGCCACCGGCCCCTCCACGGTCGCCGCGACGGCGTCGGCCTTGCCCTCGCCCGTGGCGAGCAGCACCAGGTGCCGTGCCTCCAGGATCGTGCCGATGCCCTGGGTGATGACGTGGTGCGGCACCTGCTCGATGTCGCCGCCGAAGAACCGCGCGTTGTCGATCCGGGTCTGCTGCGTGAGCGTCTTGATCCGCGTCCGGGAGGCGAGCGAGGAGCACGGCTCGTTGAACCCGATGTGCCCGTCGGTCCCGATGCCGAGCAGCTGCAGATCCACACCCCCGGCCTCGGCCAGCGACCTGTCGTACGCCTCGCACGCCTCCGTCACGTCCTCGGCGGTCCCGTCGGGCCCCATGAACGCGTCCGGATCCAGCCCCAACGGCTCCAGCACCTCCCGCCGCAGCACCGAGCGGTACGACTCGGGATGCTCGGCCGGCAGACCCACGTACTCGTCGAGCTGGGCGACCCGTGCCCGTGAGGCGTCCACGGCACCGGATCGCACCTTCGCCGTGAGCGCCGTGTAGATGGGCAGCGGGGTCGAGCCCGTGGCCACCCCGAGCAGCGCCTCGGGCTTGCGCCGGAGCAACTGCGCCATCGCCTCGGCTATGAGTTCGCCACCCGCCTTGGCATCCGGAACGATGACAACTTCCACGCTGGGCCTGCCGATCTGGAAAGAAGGACTCAAGGAGACCCGACCCGGAGGAGCCAGGTAACCTCGCATGTGGTGTAGACCAATCTAGCAGGGGTGTCCCCGACGCCACAGGGGTCGGCCGGGCAGGTGCCTGAGGCGGACACCACGGTCGCCGCGGTCGTCCTGCGTTTGGGCCCGCCCCGGCCGGAAGCGGGCTACTCTGCGTGTGGGTCGTCGGCGGATGTCGGACAATGGAACAACAACAAACATCCGCCAACGCATGGACACACGCAGTGGTCTAGTCAACAATGCGTGGTAGGGCATGTGATCGATCATCGGCTCCGGCCGCCGACGATCGCCCGTCAAGAAGAAAAAGCCTCCGTCTTCCCCGCACAGGAAGGCGGACCGAGGACCCGGCGCTCTCTGCCCTGACTGCTCCGGATCCTCGCCTTCGGCCGACTGGGACCGCACACCCCACGGCCGATGTTGCTCCGGGCTGCGGTGCCGAGAGGGTTGAGGGTCCCTCTCAGGCGCCGCGGCCCGCGGGTGTTTCCGGGGCCGACCACGACGGCCACCGGTGCTTTCCGGTCATCTTCGTACCGCCAGGTACGCTCGCACACGTGCCCTCCATGAACGAACTCGTCCGCCAGCACACCGCTCTCAGCGACTCCGACCTGGAGTGGCTGCATCTGCTGGTGTCGGAGTGGCAGCTGCTGTCCGACCTCTCCTTCGCCGACCTGGTCCTCTGGGTCCCCACACGCGACGGCACCCGCTATGTCTCCGTGGCCCAGATGCGCCCCAACACCGGCCCCACCTCCTACCAGGACGACATGGTCGGCCACCTGGTCCCCCGAGGGCGCCGCCCCCTGCTGGACGCCGCGCACGACGAGGGCCGCATCGTCCGCGAGGGCGACCCCGAGTGGCGGGAGGAGGTGCCCGTACGGGTCGAGTCCATCCCCGTGCGCAGGGAGGGGCGGGTGCTCGGCGTCATCGCGCGCAACACCAATCTGCTGACCGTGCGGACCCCGAGCCGGCTGGAGCTGACGTATCTGCAGAGCGCCTCCGACCTGGCCCAGATGATCGCCGGGGGCGCGTTCCCCTTCCCCGACCAGCAGGTCGACATGGACGCCTCGCCGCGTGTCGGCGACGGCCTCATCAGGCTCGACGCCGACGGGATCGTCCAGTACGCCTCGCCGAACGCCCTCTCCGCCTACCACCGCCTCGGCCTCGCCGCCGATCTCGTCGGCTGCCATCTCGGCCGGACGACCGCCGAACTCGCCCCCTCCCGGGGCCCGGTGGACGAGGCGCTGGCCAAGGTGGCGAGCGGATGGGCGCCGCGTGAGTTCGAGATCGAGTCCGTGGAAGGCGTGATCCAGTTCCGGGCGATCCCTCTCAAGCCCAAGGGACCGCGCATCGGTTCGCTGGTGCTGCTGCGGGACGTGACGGAACTGCGGCGGCGCGAGCGCGAGTTGATCACCAAGGACGCGACCATCCGGGAGATCCATCACCGGGTGAAGAACAACCTCCAGACCGTCGCCGCGCTGTTGCGCCTCCAGGCGCGGCGCATCGAGTCCGAGCGGGGCCGCGAGGCACTGGAGGAGGCGGTGCGACGGGTCGGATCGATCGCGATCGTGCATGAGACGCTGTCCCAGAATCTGGACGAGCGGGTGGAGTTCGACGAGATCGCCGACCGGGTCCTCGCCATGGTCGCCGAGATCTCGCCGGGCAAGGTCGTCGGCCGGCGCACCGGACGCTTCGGCATCCTGGACGCGGAGGTCGCGACCCCGCTCTCGATGGTCCTCACCGAGATCCTGCAGAACGCCCTCGAACACGGTTTCCGTGAGGGCGACACCGGCACCGTCGAGGTCTCGGCCGTGCGCGGCGGCACCAGCAAGGAGACCCGCCTCCTCGTCACCGTCCAGGACGACGGCGTCGGCCTCCCCGAGGGCTTCGACCCGCACCGCTCGGGCAACCTCGGCCTGCAGATCGTACGGACGCTGGTCGAGGGCGAGTTGGGCGGCACGTTCGACATGGTCCCCGCCCCGGAGCGGGGCACCCAGGTGATTCTGGACCTCCCCGTGCGGGCCCAGAAGTAGCCGCGGACAAGACAGCCGCGGACACGACAGCCGCGGTCGTCGTGACGAGCGCGGCTTTCCTGCTGCGAACAGCACAGAGCCCCGGACCACCATGTGGTCCAGGGCTCGTGCTCGTGGCTGATTAAGCGCACCGGGGGTACTGCGCGCTGCGGCTCGGGGGCGGGAGAAGCGCACTCGCTGTGCGCGCCGCCAAGCTCAGGCTATTGCTGGGTGGGATGTCAGGCGGATGCCTGACGGGCCCGGTTGCGGGCGGCGCGGCGCTTCATGGCGCGGCGCTCGTCCTCGCTGAGACCACCCCAGACGCCGGAGTCCTGGCCGGACTCAAGCGCCCACTGCAGACACTGCTCGATAACCGGGCAGCGACGGCAGACAGCCTTGGCTTCCTCGATCTGCAGCAGCGCAGGACCGGTGTTGCCGATGGGGAAGAAGAGCTCGGGGTCTTCCTCGCGGCAAACGGCGTTGTGACGCCAGTCCATGGCTGCTACCTCTCCTTGGTATTACTTGCACGTTGCTTGTGAATGTGAACGCTTTCACGAATCCCTCAACAAGTGAAGGGCCGATCACCAGACGGACTGGTGTGGTCCTGTGGATTGAGGAGGGGTTCTGGCGCTTGCTTGAGCCGGTGTTGCGGGCTGTCCCGAGCGCCACGTAGAGACTCGCAAACCTCAGCGGCGGATACAACCCCTTCCGGAAAGTTTTTTTTGATTCCTCGGTGTCGACTGTGTCACAGCCGTACTTCCATGGGGTGGACCCTGGCCTAAACGTTCGAGTGGAAGGACTTTTGCCCGTTCCGCTCACACAATCACACGCAGTGCACGGCGTACGCCTGTGAACGTCACGCTCGTTCGCAGTCCGAGGTGGTCGCCGTCCATCTGGAGGGGGAGAGGGACCTTCGAATGCAAGGTGAAGTCGGTCAGATCGTGCAGGGTGGTGGCGTGCTTGCCACGGGGTCCCCGCTCGGGGGACGAAGTGAGCAACTGTGTGCCATATCGGGCGAGCGCGGGCGTCGACATGCGGCTCAGACCGAGCACGTCGAGGCCTTTATCGAACGAGGCCTTAGGCGACGCGTACACCGGGCGATTACCCAGAAACGTCCACGGGGACGTGTTGCAGACTATGGACAGCACAAGATCGGAAATCGGATCCTGGCCCGCCTGCTCCACGGTGATCGTGCCGAGTCTGCGATGCGGCTCTTCCAGGAACTGCCGAAATGCCTGACGCAGGTAAAGGGCGTGTGTGGATTTCCGTCCGCGTTCCCGTTGTTGCTCGACACGGCCGATCACACCCGCGTCGAATCCGAGGCCGGCGCAGAAGGTGAACCAGCGGGACGGCACCGCCTCGTCCTCCGTGCCAGGGGTGCCCGAGGCCATGCCCAGTCCGATCGTGCGCTCCCGGCTCTCGCGCAGGGCGTCGAGCAGGACGCCGGTCGCCTCCACGGCGTCGTTGGGCAGCCCCAGCGCACGGGCGAAGACATTGGTGGAGCCGCCGGGGACCACGGCGAGACGGGGGAGGCGGTCGGGATCGGGGCCGTGGTGCAACAGGCCGTTGACGACCTCGTTGACCGTGCCGTCGCCGCCGAGCGCGACGACCAGTTCGATGCCGTCCTTGCCCTCCGCGGCCTGCCGGGCGAGGTCCCGGGCGTGGCCTCGGTACTCCGTGGTGACCGCTTCGAGCTTCATCTCGCTCGCGAGGGCGTGGATCAGGACATCGCGCGTACGTGCGCTTGTGGTGGTTGCCGCCGGATTGACCACGAGAAGTGCACGCATGGGTTGCAGCGTACCTACTGGGTGGTACCCGGCCCATACCGAGGTGCGGATCAAGGGGGAGATCGGGTAGTGACGATGAGCACGTGGGGGCGTGCGGAGGGGCGGCTACCCTTCACGGGTGAGCCCTGAGCAGACCCCCACGCCGGACACCTCCGAGGCCGAGCCCCGTCCCGGGCGGCTGACCGCCGCCGCGGCGCTGGCCGCGCTGGAGGGGGTGGCCCTGCTGGTGGGCGGCGGGGCCATGTTCGTCCTGGGCCTCAACGGCGACTCCGACGACCTGAGCACCGGCGTCACCGGAGGGATCACCCTCGTCGCGCTGGCCCTGCTGCCGCTGATCGCCGCGCGGGGGCTGCTGCTGCGACGGAGCTGGAGCCGGGGGCCCGCCGTGATCACCCAGATCATGGCGCTGCCGGTGGCCTACAACCTGCTGCGCGCCGACAGCGTGGCGATCTGGGCGGGCATCGTCCTGGCCGTGGTCGCCGTCGTCGCGCTGATCCTGTTGCTCGATCCCGCTACGACCCAGGCCCTGGGAATCCAGGGGCCGGGCCGGGCGGAGGAGACGAAGCGGTAGGTCCTGACGGGGCGCGGGAGCTACTCCTCCACGAGCAGCTTCTCGCGGAGCTGGGCCAGCGTCCGCGCCAGCAGCCGTGAGACGTGCATCTGCGAGATGCCGACCTCCTGGGCGATCTGCGACTGGGTCATGTTGCCGAAGAAGCGCAGCAGCAGGATCCGCTTCTCGCGTGGCGGGAGGTCCTCCAGGAGCGGCTTGAGGGACTCCCGGTACTCGACGCCCTCCAGCGCCTCGTCCTCGGCGCCGAGGGTGTCCGCGACGGCCGGGGACTCGTCGTCGGTGTCGGGGACGTCCAGGGACAGCGTGGAGTACGCGTTGGCCGACTCCAGGCCCTCCAGGACCTCCTCCTCCGAGATGGCCAGCTTCTCGGCCAGCTCGTGCACCGTCGGCGAACGGCCGTGCTGCTGGGACAGCTCCGCCGTGGCCGTGGTCAGCGCGAGGCGCAGCTCCTGCAGCCGGCGCGGGACCCGCACCGCCCAGCCCTTGTCACGGAAGTGCCGCTTGATCTCGCCGACGACCGTCGGGGTCGCGTACGTCGAGAACTCCACGCCGCGGTCCGGGTCGAAGCGGTCCACCGACTTGATCAGCCCGATGGTGGCGACCTGCGTCAGGTCGTCCAGCGGCTCCCCGCGATTGCGGAAACGGCGCGCGAGGTGCTCCACGAGCGGCAGATGCATCCGGACCAGCCGGTTGCGCAGCTCCGCGTACTCGACACTGCCGTCCGGCAGGGCGCGCAGCTCGATGAACAGGGCTCGCGCCCCGCTGCGGTCCTGCGGGTGGTGCTGGGTGCTGCGCACGGTCTGCGCGTGCTGCGCGGCCGCCTCGTCGTGTCGCTCGTGCTCGCTCATAGTCCCGCCCGCCGTCACCGTTCCCCCAGCTCCCGACTGTGCTTGTCGAGCGGGGGAGGCCCCAGTCCGCCCTCGTGAGGACGTGGTGATCCGCAGGGCACCCTCCGGATCCCGTTGCCCGCCGGAGGGCGCCTCGCGCTCCTCGCCGTCGGCCGGCTCCGTCCACCGAGACGCTCCGGCCGCCGAGGACTCGTCCTCCGGGTGCGGCCTGGCCTGCTCGGGGATGCCGTCGACGCCGTCCGCCAGAGGCGCCGGCCCACTCGGACCGCCGTCGCCCTCCGCGGGAAGTTCCCGTGTGCCGCGTTCTTCGTCCCGCACCGGCCCGTCCCCGTTCCTCACGCCGGCCCGGGTCCCGCGCCGCGCTGTTTGTAGAGGCTGATCGAAACGGTTTTGTCGTCGGCCACCGCGGAGGAGACCTTCCCCGCCAGGGCCGACAGCACGGTCCAGGCGAAGGTGTCGCGCGCGGGGGCGTGACCGTCCGTGGTGGGGGCCGAGACCGTGACCTCCAGTGAATCGTCGACCAGACGGAAGACACAGCTGAGCACCGAGCCGGGCACGGCCTGCTGAAGCAGGATCGCGCAGGCCTCGTCGACCGCGATGCGCAAATCCTCGATCTCGTCGAGGGTGAAGTCCAAACGGGCCGCGAGGCCGGCCGTCGCCGTACGCAGCACCGACAGGTAGGCACCCGCGGCCGGCAGCCGGACTTCCACGAAGTCCTGGATCCCGGGCTCGCCTGCGATCTGGGACACCCTCACCTCCAAGGTGGTACAAGCTTTTTCGGGGGCCGAGGGTCGCCCCCCGGGGTAACGCGCTACGTGGTTCAGCGGTGACGCTATCGCGCTACCGAGCGTCGTGTCCTCGGGGTCCTGAGGACCCCACCCCATGCTGTCACTCATAGTAAGCCTATGAATACGCTCGGTGGCTAGAGGTCTGCGGGTCTCAAATAGGAAGAGCGCGCGCCGGATTGACGTACCCAGGCGTCGGACTGCCGAACCGTGTCACACGAGTACGTCGACGTGTCACGGGGTGACATGGTTCCGTCGCGCGACGACTCCGCTCCGATGGTCATACCGGTACAGGGGCCGTCATACGAGTACATGGTCGACGAAGCACCAGCGCCAGCTCTCGCCCGCCTCGAACGTACGCATGATGGGATGGCCGCTCTCCTTGTGGTGCGCGGTCGCGTGCCGCATCGGCGAGGAGTCGCAGCAGCCCACGTGCCCGCACTCCAGGCACATCCGCAACTGCACCGGATGACTCCCGGCGGCCAGGCACTCCGGGCAGGTGTCGCTCAGCGGTTCGGGCTCGGGGTGCGGCAGCGCCTCCGTGTGCGTGCACTGTTTCATGATTGCCAGGTTACGACGGGTGCGCGGAACCCCGCGCGGAAACGAAGGCGGCGCGAGCGATGCACTTCCTGCCCTTGCTGTTGCTGGTCGCCGGGAGCGCGACGGTCGCCGGGGCCGCCCGGCGTACGCCGGTGCCCGCCCCGCTGCTGCTGGTCGCGGCGGGGCTCGCGGTGTCGTATCTGCCCGGAGTCCCGCACTACGAACTCGATCCCGAGATCGTCCTGCCGCTGATCCTGCCCCCGCTGCTGTACACGGCCGCCAGCGACAGCTCCTACCTCGACCTGCGGGCCCAGCTGCGACCCGTGGCGCTGCTGTCGGTCGGCTACGTGCTCTTCGCGACGCTCGCGGTCGGCTGGGCCGCCTACCTGCTCGTGCCGGGGATGCCGCTGACCGCCGCGCTGGTGCTCGGCGCGGTGGTGGCCCCGCCGGACGCGGTCGCGGCCACGGCGGTCGCCCGGCGGGTGGGCCTGCCCTCGCGGATCACCACGATTCTGCAGGGTGAGTCCCTGGTGAACGACGCGACCGCGATCACCGCCTACCGGGTGGCCCTCGCGGCCACCATCGGCGAGGGCGCGAGCTGGTCGGGCGGGACGGTCGACTTCCTGGTGGCGGCGGTCGGCGGCGTCGCGGTGGGCCTGCTGCTGATGGTGCCGATCCACTGGCTGCGCACGCACCTGAAGGAGGCGCTGCTCCAGAACACCCTCTCCCTGCTGATCCCGTTCGTCGCCTACGGCCTCGCCGAGTGGGTGCACGCCTCCGGGGTGCTCGCCGTGGTCGTCGTCGGCCTGTACCTCGGCTACCGCAACTGGCAGGTCGACTTCGCCACCCGCCTCCAGGAGGAGGCCGTCTGGAAGATGGTCGCCTTCCTGCTGGAGTCCGCCGTGTTCGCCCTCATCGGCCTGCAACTCCCGTTCGTCCTCGAAGGGCTGGGCGAGTACGAGGGGGTCCGCGCCTCCTGGTACGCCGCGGCCGTCTTCCTCGTCGTGGTCGCGACCCGGTTCGCGTGGGTCTATCCGGCCACCTTCCTGCCCCGCATGCTGTCGCGGCGCATCCGGGAGCGGGAGGCCAACCCCACCTGGAAGGCGCCCTTCGTCATCGCCTGGGCCGGCATGCGGGGTGTCGTCTCGCTGGCCATCGCCTTCTCGATCCCGCTCACGGTGAACGGCGGGGACGACTTCCCCGAACGGAACCTGATCCTCTTCCTGACCTTCACGACGGTCATCGGGACGCTCGTCATCCAGGGGCTGACCCTCCCGCCGCTCATCCGCGTCCTGAAGCTGCCCGGACGCGACCAGCAGGCCGAGACCCTCGCCGAGGCCAACGCCCAGGCCCAGGCGTCCCGTGCCGCCGAGGCCCGCCTCGACGAACTCCTCGCCGACGAGCGCAACGAGCTGCCGCCCCCGCTCGTCGACCGTCTCCACACCGTCCTGGAACGCCGCCGCAACGCCGTCTGGGAACGGCTCGGCGCGGTCAACCCGGTGACCGGGGAGAGCGTCGACGACACCTACAGCCGCCTCTCCCGCGAGATGATCGGCGCCGAACGCGAGGTCTTCGTGAAACTGCGGGACGGCCGGTACATCGACGACGAGATGCTGCGCACTCTGCTGCGCAGGCTGGACCTGGAGGAGGCGGCGGTCTTCCGGGAGGCGTCCTGAGACGGTTTCGGCATGTCAGAAGGGCCCTAGGGCGCGTGGTCCTCGAAAGGGCGGCCGGTGATCACCGCGGCGAGCGTCGTCCCGCGCGCGAAGGCGCCCTCCGTGGCCAGGGCGACAATTCCGTAGAGCGACTTGGCGACATAGAGACGCTCCACGGGCAGGGCGTGGCGGGCCTCGAAGTCGACGGCGAAGGCGTCCAGTTCGGGGGTGGTGCGCGCGTAGCCGCCGCAGTGGAAGCGGTCGTCGAGACGCCAGTCGCCGCGCGGTCCGCCGAAGGCCCGCTCCTGCAGCCTTCGTATCTCCTCGTCGAGGAAGCCCCCCTTGAGGACCGGAATTCCGAGGGCGCGCTGGCCGGGGGCCAGGCCGGCGGCCAGACCCGCGAGCGTGCCGCCGGTGCCGCAGGCGAGGGCCACGACGTCGGCCCGGCCGCGCAGTTCCGCGCCGAGGTCCTGGCAGCCGCGCACCGCGAGAGTGTTGCTGCCGCCCTCGGGGACGACGTACGCGTCCCCGGCGTCGGCGGCGCGCAGGACGGCGGCCAGGACGGCGGGGTCGGACTTGCGGCGATACGTCGATCTGTCGACGAAGTGCAGCCGCATGCCGTCCGCCGCGCAGCGGGCCAGGGACGCGTTGAGCGGGCGGTCGGCCAGTTCCTGACCGCGGACCACGCCGACGGTGGGCAGGCCCAGGAGGCGGCCCGCCGCCGCGGTGGCACGGAGGTGGTTCGAGTAGGCGCCGCCGAACGTGAGCACCGGCCGGCCGGCCGCCGCGCGCAGGTTGGGGGCCAGCTTGCGCCACTTGTTGCCGACGAGCCGCGGATGGATCAGATCGTCCCGCTTGAGGAGCAGCCGGACGCCGTGGCGGGCGAAGCGCTCGTCCACCACCTCCTGCAGAGGGGACGGCAGCGCGGGGTCCAGGGCGGCGACGGGGTCGGGGGCGGAGGGCTGGCCGGTCACGTGCCCATTGTCGGACACATGACCGGTCGGCGTCGGGCGCGCCCTATTTCAGACGGTCCCGTACGCGGTCTCTCATGTGGGCCATGGTGAAGCCCCGGGGGTCGACCTTGCCGGGCTGCCATTCGAGGTGGCCGATGACGGACCGCTGGTTCCAGCCGTGGTGGCGGCAGATCGCGGCGGAGACCCGTTCGATGGCTTCGAGCTGGGCCGCCGGCCAGGGGTCCTGGCCGTCGCCCAGGTTCTCGCACTCGAAGCCGTAGAAGTGGCGGTTGCCGTCGGTGTTGGACTCGTTGTCCGGCGGGAGCGCCTTCTCGGCGATCACGGCCCGCAGTACGTCGTCGTCGCCGAGGCCGGCGTGGTTGGCGCGGCCGTAGCCGACGAGATGCACCCGGCCGTCCTTGGTGATGACGCCGTGGCACAACGGGCCGGGCAGGCCCTCGTAGCCGTTGCGGCAGATGCGCACCGTGCGTTCGCTGCCGGAGGTGACGGTGTGGTGGATCATCACGCCGTGGACGGGCCCCCAGGGGCCCACGTGGTTGCGATTGTGATGCTCCCAGTCGCCGACCTCGACGACCTGGACGCCCTCGTTCCTGAGGACGGTGAGGAACCTGCTCGCGGACATGGGTGGGGCCATGGCCGACTCCTTCGTGCTGTCCGGCGGCCGCTGGTCGTGGCCGCCTCGTACGCAGGCTTGTACCCCCCTCGCGCGGCGCGGGCGAGTTGTCGGCGGGGCGTGCGGGTGGATCCGGTCAGATTCGCGCGGCGCTCGGACAGGTGCGCGAGCGGGTCGACAGCGGCGACGGATATGCCCAGTCTCCCTAAGATCCATTCCCGCTCTTTCGGGTAATAGCACCAACACGCTCCGTGATGGGAGGCTGGTCGGGAGATCGGTGACCGCGATATCAGTGCACACCCGGAGGGGAAATCCGTATGTCGGTAGGCGAAGAGGTTCGCTCGCAGCAGGACAAGCCGCAGCAGAGTCTCGGCACGGCGGCTGCAAGGAACCTGGCCACCACCACGAAGTCCACACCCCAGATGCAGGAGATCAGCTCGCGCTGGCTGCTGCGCACCCTGCCCTGGGTGAATGTGCAGGGTGGCACGTACCGGGTGAACAGGCGGCTCACCTACGCGGTCGGCGACGGCCGCGTCACGTTCGTGAAGACCGGCGACCGGGTCGCCGTCATCCCCGCGGAGCTGGGCGAACTGCCGGCCCTGCGGACCTACGAGGACATCGAGGTGCTGGGCGAGCTGGCCCAGCGTTGCGAACAGCGGGAGTTCGCCCCCGGTGACGTACTGGCCGAATTCGGCAGCCAGGCGGAGGAGGTGTTCCTCCTCGCCCACGGCAAGGTCGAGAAGGTCGGCACGGGCCCCTACGGCGACGACGCGGTCCTCGGCGTACTGGCGGACGGTGCCTACTTCGGCGACCAGGCCCTGCTCGACCCCGAGGCGATCTGGGAGTACACGGCCCGCGCGGTCACCGCGTGCACGGTGCTCGTCCTGCCCCGTCGCGCCGTCGAGCAGCTCGCCGAGCGGGCCGAGACCCTGAGCGAGCACCTTCAGGAGCTGCGCGCGATTCCGTCGCAGCGCACCAACAAGTACGGCGAGAAGGAGATCGACCTCGCCGCCGGCCACAGCGGTGAGCCGGACATCCCGCACACCTTCGTCGACTACGAGGCCGCGCCGCGCGAGTACGAACTCAGCGTCGCCCAGACCGTCCTGCGCATCCACACGCGCGTGGCCGACCTGTACAACCAGCCGATGAACCAGACCGAGCAGCAGATCCGGCTGACGGTCGAGGCGTTGAAGGAGCGCCAGGAGCACGAGCTCGTCAACAACCGCGAGTTCGGCCTCCTGCACAACTGCGAGTACGACCAGCGGCTCCAGCCGCACGACGGTGTGCCCAGCCCGGACGACCTGGACGAACTGCTCAGCCGCCGCCGGGGCACCAAGCTGCTGCTCGCCCACCCGCGCGCGATCTCCGCGTTCGGACGCGAGCTGAACAAGCGCGGGCTGGTCCCGGAGACCATCGACATCGCAGGGAACCGCATTCCCACCTGGCGCGGTGTGCCGATCTACCCGTGCAACAAGATCCCGGTGACCGAGGCCAGGACCACGTCGATCATCGCCATGCGTACGGGCGAGGACGACCAGGGCGTCATCGGTCTGCGGGCCGCGAGCATCCCGGACGAGATCGAGCCCAGCCTGTCCGTGCGCTTCATGGGCATCAACGAACAGGCGATCATCAAGTACCTCGTGACGGCCTACTACTCGGCCGCGGTCCTGGTCCCCGACGCGCTCGGCGTTCTGGAGAACGTCGAGATCGGCCGCTGGCGGTGACCCTGTCCGACCGGAATGCGGGTCCCCGCACCTCAAGGCGGGTGCACTCCGGGACGCGCCCCTCGGCAGCGGCACCACCACCGACCGCCGGCTCTCCGGGGCGGCCCCATGGGTGAGTTCCTGACGGAGACGAAGCGGGGCCCCGCCGAGACTCCGGCGAGGACGGTGAAGCCGGCGTACGCCGAGGAGCCGGCGTACGCCGAGGAGGAGGCCGGGGCCGGGGAGCCCGCGGGAGCGGGGTCCTCGGTGCGGGTGGTGCAACCGGCGGGAGTTGTCCGGCCACCGGGGCCGGCGGGCGACCGGGGCCGCAAGCGGAGGGGAGAGCCGGAGCCGAAGGAGGGCGGGGAGCCGGTGAGGGCTGGGTCTCCCGGCGGTGACCGGGGCGCGGCCGGCCGGGCGCGCGGGCGGAATCCGCTCGACGGGCGGGAGGCGGCGGGAATCCTGGAGCGGGCCCGGGTGTCCGTCGACCCCGAACTGCGCCGGGCCGTGGAGACCCTGCCCCTGTCGATGCGCCGGGTCGCGCGCTACCACTTCGGCTGGGAGGACGCGCACGGCACCCCGGCCGCCGGGAACGCGGGCAAGGCGATACGCCCGGCCCTGGTCCTGGCCGCGGTCTCCGCGCTCGGCGGGCACGAGTCCGCCGCCGTGCGGGCCGCCGCCGCGGTGGAACTGGTGCACAACTTCACCCTGCTGCACGACGACGTGATGGACCAGGACACCACCCGTCGGCACCGGGCGACCGCGTGGACCGTGTTCGGTGTCCCCGACGCGATCCTCGCCGGGGACGCTATGCAGGCCCTCGCCCAGCAACTGCTCGCCGAGGACCCGCACCCGGCGTCCGCCACGGCCTCCGCACGGCTCGCGTCCTGCGTCATCGAACTCTGCGCGGGCCAGCACACGGACACCGAGATGGAGGGCCGCCGGCCCGAGGAGGTCACTCTCGACGAGGTGCTCGCCATGGCCGAGGCGAAGACGGGCGCGCTGCTCGGCTGCGCCTGTGCCGTGGGAGCGCTGTACGCGGGCGCCGGCGAGGAGGACGTCGAGGCTCTCGACGCGTTCGGGCGGGAGGCCGGGCTCGCCTTCCAGCTCATCGACGACGTGATCGGCATCTGGGGGGACCCGAGCCGTACCGGAAAGCCGGCCGGGGCGGATCTCATGGTCCGCAAGAAGTCCCTCCCGGTGGTCGCCGCGCTCGCCTCCGGCACCCCGGAGGCGACCGAACTCGCCGAGCTGTACGGACTGCCGTACGAAGAGGGAGATCTGGAGCGCACGGCGCTCGTGGTGGAGCGGGCCGGCGGTCGAGACTGGGCGCAGGTCCAGGCCGCCGACCGGATGGCCCGTGCCATGCAGGATCTGTCCCGGGCGGTCCCGGACCCGGAGTCGGCCGGCGGACTCCTCGCCCTGGCCGAGTTCGTGACGCGCCGCAGCAGCTGAGGCCGGCGCCCAGGGCCGGCGTCCAGGCTCCGGAGGTGTCGGCGCCGTGCCGACCTGACCCCGCGTGGTACCGGCGCCTCCGGTCGACCGGCGGGTCCCGCACATCCCCACGGTGTGCGGGGCCCGCCGGTCTTTTTTCGCGCGGATCAGCGGTTCGCGCGCGGGTCAGTGGTCGGGGACGATCGTTTCCACGAGGCGTTCCATCAGGCCCCCGGGGGCCCGCACGCCGGGAAGGGCGCCGTCGAGGACGTCCGGCAGGGTGAGGTGTTCGAGGAGGAGCCCCTGCATGGCCAGGTAGAGGACCATGACCGTCTCGTCGCCGCCGGGGAGACCGGCCTCGCGGTGGAAGCGCATCCCGAACTCCAGCTCTCCGCGCACCGACTCGGTGTACGAGGCGTACAGGGCGGGGCGGCGGGTTGCTTCGAGGCGCAGTTCCAGATGGGCGAGGTAGCCGGTGCGGTCCCCGGTGACGCGGGCCAGCAGGTCGCGCATGAAGGCCGTGACCAGGGTCCGGTCCTTCGGTGACGCGAGCAGGTCCTCGACCACGGCCGGGTCGGGTGCCAGGCGTTCCTTCAGCCGGGCGTCGATCTGGTGGAGAAGGGCGTCACGGTCGGCGAAGTAGTTCGACGCGGTGCCCACCGGCACCCGGGCCTCGGCGTCGACCGCCCGGAACGTCAGCCCGCGCGCCCCCTCCCGCGCCAGCACCTCCACCGCCGCGTCCAGCAGAGCGGCCCTGCGCTCCGGGTTCCTGACCATCTGGGCTCCCTCGTATCCGAAATCGGCTTGCAACCACTACGACTGAAGTACTATAACTGAAGTGGTTGCACGGTGGTCACGCGGTGATCCACCTGTCGGACGAGGAAAAGAGACCGGTTTGCGCAAGCTCACGTACGCCATCGCCTGTTCCATCGACGGCTTCATCGGGGACCCGGAGGGGGACGCGTCGTACATGTATCCCTTTGTGGTGGGGGAGTACGCCGAGTACCTCCTCACGGAGCACCCGGACATCAATCCGAGCCATGTGCGTCGGCTCGTCGGCACGAACGGCCTGCCGAACAAGCACTACGACACGATCGTCCAGGGCCGCGCCAGCTACGACGTGGCCTTGAAGGACGGCATCACCAGCCCCTTCGCCCACCTGCGCGAGTACGTGGCCTCGCGCACGCTGAAGGAGTCGCCCGATCCGAACGTCGAGATCATCTCGGACGACCTGGTCGGCAAGGTCCGTGAGCTCAAGGCGGAGGACGGCGAACTCGGCATCTACCTCTGCGGTGGCTCGGCCGTCGCGGGCGCGCTGATCGACGAGATCGACGAGCTGATCATCAAGACGTATCCGGTGGTGCAGGGCAGCGGGATGCCGATGTTCGGCTCCGGCTTCGACATCCGCGAGTTCACGCTCGACGAGGTGCGCGGCTTCGACAACGGGGTGGTCGTCCGCACGTACAGCAGGAAGCGCTGACGGACGGGCCCCGCGCGGTCGAGGCCCCGCGGCGTCCGTCCGGGCGCCGTGCGCGCGTGACCGGTCGCTGATCGTTCGCGCACGCGGGGAGCGCGCCGGCCCTGTCGGTCCTACCCTGAGGGCATGGGCATCGACGAGCATGTCTGCCCGGTCTGCGGACAGCCTGTGGCCACGGTCGTACGGCGGCACAAGACGCTGGGCGCGTGGGTACCCGTATGGAGTCCGGGTCCGTGCAGGAATCACGAGTGTGCGGCGTACGTCGACGAGGCCGTCGAGGCCGAGGAGACCGCCGCGGAGAAGCCCCGGGCGGTGGCCCGGCGCACGCACGGCAGTCATGGAGCGCACGCCGGTCAGGACGCGCGGGCGGGCGGAGCGGGTGAGACCGCAGAGGTGAGGGCCGAGGAGAAGACCTGACGGGTGCGGCCGCCACCGAGGCGGAGCGGCTCAGCCGCCTTCCGCGCGCGCTGCCCGGACCAGGGGAGTCGAAGGAGCGGACGCATGAAATACCTGCTGATGGTCCTGGGCACACAGGCGGACTACGAGGGCATGCGCGGCAAGGCGTCCGCGGGCTCCCCGGCCTGGACGGGGGAGCAGTTGCGGGCCATGTACGCACACATGGGCGCGATCAACGAGGACCTCGCCCGGACCGGGGAGATGATCGACGGGCAGGGACTGGCGGAGCCGGCGCGAACCCGTTTCGTCACGGCCGGCGCCGACGGCGAGCCGGTGGTCACGGACGGGCCGTACCCGCAGACCGAGGTGCTGCTCGCCGGCTACTGGCTCCTGGACTGCGCCGACCTGGACCGGGCCACGGAGATCGCGGCCCGCGTCGCCCGGTGCCCCGGCCCCGAGGGGCTCACGGAGTATCCGGTGGTCATCCGGCCGGTGCTCGACGGCGCGGGAGACGTCTGAGCCGTTCGTCCCTGTCCCCGTTCCGCCGATTCACCCCGTCGTCGGTGGCAGTCCGCCCGTCTCCGGGGACCGGCCCGTCAGGCAGTACGTGCCGCCCGCCGGGTCGCGCATCACCGTCCAGTGGGGGTGGCGGGCCACGACGGTGGCGCCGAGGGCTTCGTGACGGGCCCGGACGGTGTCGATGTCGGCGCAGGCCAGGTCGAGGTGGGCGGAGGCGGGGCGAGGGGCGTCGAGACGCTGGAGGAGGACGCGGAAGGGGAGGCCGGCCGGCGGGCGCAGGACATGGAACTCCGGGAGTGAGCCCGGACGGGAGTCCCAGCCCGACAGGGCCGCCCAGAACGCGACCTCGCCCGCGAAGTCGGCCGGCGCCACGTCCAGACACACCTGGTCCAGCCGGCTCCCGTCGACCACCGGCGGCCGCACGGACTCCCCGTGCCACGGCACCGCGCAGAAGAGGTGCCCGGCGGGGGAGCGCAGCACCGTCCAGCCGTCGTTCGGGGCGACCGCCTCGGCGCCGAGCCGGACCGCCCGGTCGACCAGGGCGGGGACGTCGTCGACGGCGAGCTCCAGGTGGGCGCCGCCGTCGCCGGACATCACACCCTGCGCCTTCACGCACGCGTCGCCGGTCGCGGGCAGCAGGGTCACGAACTCACCCCGGTCGCCCCGGGGTTCGGACGACCGGGTGGCCGTGACCGCCGTCCAGAAGGCGCACGCCCGCTCGAACCCTGCCGTCGGCCGGTCGGCGAAGGCATACGTCCACCGAATCACCCCGCGCGCCGCGTCCGCCCTCTCTCCGTGCGAGCCGCCGCCCCCGCCGCCCCCGCGCACTCCGCCCACAGCACCGTTCCCTCTCGGACTCCGGCCCCGCGGCCGGACGACTCGTACGTTCTCCCGCCCAGCCGCCGACCAGCGCGGTGCGGGCGAGGGCGGTCATGTCCAGCGGCTCGGCGTACTCGCGGTCCATACGGTCCCGCGCCCGCCGCAGCCGCACCAGGTCGTCCCGGTTCATGCCACCAGCATCGCACCGGCCACGGACGAGGGAGCACGCGCGGCCCGGCCCCCGTGATCACCCCTTCACCGCCGAGTTGGCCACCCCCTGGACGAACCACCGCTGGAAGAAGGCGAAGACGATCAGGACCGGCAGGACGAGGAGGACGCCGAAGGCGAGGATCTGACCCCAGTCCGGGGGCTGCTGGCCCTGGAAGACGCTCATCTCCAGCGGCAGCGGGCGCACCGACGGGTCCGAGACCATCAGCACGGGCCACAGGAACGAACCCCACTGGGTGAGGAAGGTCAGGATCGCGACCGACGCGAACGCCGGCTTCGACATCGGGACGATGATCGCGAAGAAGGTGCGCCAGGGGCCCGCGCCGTCCAGCCGGGCCGCCTCCTCGATGCTCGGCGGGATCGAGCGGAAGAACGTGTGGAACTGGTAGACCGAGAACGCGTTGGCGATGAACGGGAGCGCCTGGATGAAGAGCGTGTTCCGCTGGTCGTTGAACAGGTAGAACAGCGGCACGGCCACCGACTCGAACGGCACCAGCATCAGCAGCAGGACCAGGGTGAACACGGCCTCCCGCCCCCGCCACCGCAGCCGCGAGAGCCCGTACGCCGCCATCGAGTTGACGAAGAGACCGCCCGTCACCACCACGAACGCCAGCAGCAGCGAGACGCCCATGAACTGCCAGAAGTGACCGGTGCTGTCGGAGTTCAGGCTGTCCAGGACAGCGGCGTAGTTGTCGAAGGACAGATGGGTGGGCAGGAAGCCGGACAGACCGTTCAGGACCTCGTCGGACGGCTTGAGGCTGCCGAGGAGGAGGTAGAGGACCGGCAGTGTGAAGACGAAGGCCAGGACGGAGAGGACGGCGTAGTCGAGGAACCGGCGCAGCCGGGTGCGGAACGGGCCGGCCCCCGCGCTCGTCCCGGTCCGCGTACGCAGGCTCGTACTCATGGTGGTGCTCATGCTCAGTCCTCGTTGTCGGGCCGGACGACGCGGCGCTGGATCAGGGTCAGGACGACGACGATCAGGAAGAAGACGACGGTGATGGCGGACGCCTGACCGACGTTGTTCTGGTCGAAGGCCGTCGTGACCGCCTGGTACATCACCGTGCGCGCGGCGTCCTCGTCGAGGCCGCCGCCCTTGACCAGCACGTACACCTGGTCGAAGACCCGGAAGGACAGCACCGAGGTGAGCATGACGACGAAGACGAGCGTGCCGCGGATGCCGGGCAGGGTGATGTGCCGGAACTGCTGCCAGGCGGAGGCCCGGTCGAGCCGGGCGGCCTCGTAGCGCTCGCCCGGGATCTGCTGGAGGCCGGCGAGCAGGATGACCATCTGGAAGCCGACGCCCTGCCAGACGGAGAGCACGATGATCGAGGCCATCGCCGTCAGCCCGTCGCCGAGCCAGTCGAACGCGCCCCAGTTGCCGAGACTCACCGCGTCCAGCACCGAGTTGAGCATGCCCTGGTCGCTGCGGGCGAGGATCAGCCGCCAGATCACGGCCACGAGCGCCATCGGGAAGACGACCGGCATGAAGAAGAGGGACCGGAACAGGCCGATCGCCTTCAGCTTGCGGTTCAGCAGGATCGCCAGGCCCAGGGCGAGACCCGTCTGGAGGGGGACGACGACCACGGCGAAGGTCAGGTTGTTGAGCAGCGCCCGCAGGAACGGGCCGGAGAGGTCGGGGTCGGTGAACAGCCGCCGGTACTGCTCGATCCCGAAGAAGGTGGGTTCCAGCGGGGAGCCGAGGCGCACGTTGTAGAAGGAGAGCACCACGGCGTAGCAGAAGGGGATGCCGACGAAGGCGATGAGCCCGGCGACGGCCGGCCCGGACATGAGCAGTCCGTGCAGCCACTCGCGGTTCCGGCGGGACGGCCGCCGGGCCGGTTCACCGACGGGGGAGGCCTGCTTCCGGCCTGGGGCCGCCGCGGGCGCGGGTTCCACGGCTTTCACGGTTTTCACGGGAGGGTCCTCTTCCCTGCGGGGCGGGCGGCCACGTGGTGTGCGCCCGCCCCGGCCGATGGGTTCGACTGAACCCGATGGGTCCTGTGGGTCCTATGGGGCGTGTGGGTCTACGGGTGCTACGGATTCCAGGGGGCTACGGGATCGCGTAACCCGCGTTGTCCGCGAAGTCGCGGTCGATGGCGCGGGCGGCCTCGGCCAGGGCGTCCTCGGGGTCGGCGCCCCCGTAGATCGAGTTGAGCGCCTCGCCGAACTTCGCGGTCACCACCGGGTATCCGGCGGTGACCGGGCGGGTGACGGCGACACAGGACTTGCTGATGTCGATGTCGCCGCAGGGCTTGGCGAGCTGGTCCGCGAAGAGCTGGAGCGGGCCGCCCTTCTTGTACAGCTCGCTGGCGGCGAGCGCCGACCTGGTCGCGGGCGGAGCCCCGTTGGCCTTCGTCATCGCGCCGACGTTGGTGTCGTCGAGGAGGAAGTCCAGGAAGGCGCCGGCGGCCTTGGCGTTCCCGGAGTTCGCGCCGACGCCCCAGGCCCACGAGCCCTGGCCGGTCTTCGGACCGTCGCCGAAGTCGGGCAGCGGCAGCACGACCAGGTCGTCGCCGAGCGCCTCGCTGTAGGCGGGGTACATCCAGTGCCCGACCCAGCTGAGGGCGACCCGGCCCTTGGCGAAGGCGTTGCCGTCGGTGTTGGCGTCGACGGTGCTCTTCCAGGACTGGAAGGTCTTCATGGCCGAGACCACCGCCGGGGAGTCGAGGGCGCCCGCGGCCTTGCCGTCCTTGAGCAGGGAACCGCCGGCCGACCAGACCACCGGGGCGAAGCCGTAGGTGCCCCACTCGGTGGCGTAACCGTTGCCCTCCTGCAGGTCGAGGACCTTCCCGTCGGAGTCCTTCGCCTTCAGCGCCTTCAGCGCCGCGTCGAACTCCTCCGCCGTCCAGGCGTCGTCCACACCCTTCGGATACGTCACCCCGGCCGCGTCCAGCAGCTTCTTGCTGCCGTACATGCCGAGCCCGGAGTCGAACATGCCCAGGCCGTAGTGCTTGCCGTCGATCTCGCCCTGCGCCTTGCTCGCGTCCGTGGCGTTGTCGAGGGTCCCGGCGGAGACGTAGTCGTCGATCGGGGCGAGCTTCTTGGTGTAGACGAAGTTGGCCATGGTCGGGCCGTCGAACTCCAGGACGTCCGGCAGCTTGTCGGCGTTCGTCGCGGTGATCGTCTTGGTGTAGTCGGTCTCCGGTATCAGCTTCAGCTCGACCTTCACCTTGTCCTGCGAGGAGTTGAACGACTTCACCGCGTTCTGCAGCGCCTCCGACTCGCTCTTCTGCCCCTGGTGGGCCCAGACGCTGATGGTTCCCTCACCGCTGCCGGCCTCGGCGGACGTGTCGCCGCCACCGCCACCGCCGCAGGCGGCCAGTGCTGCCAGGGGGAGGGCCAGGGCCAGGCCCGCTCGGGCCGTGCGGCGGAACCTCTTGCTGGTCGTGCTGGGGGTCGGGCTCATGGTGTGTGCCTCCGTGCGGGATGAGGGTGCGAGGAGCGGGTGGCGCCGAGAGGTGCGACGGGCGGGGCCTTCGGGGGGCGGGGCCGGCGGGATGTCGCGGCGTGCGGGTGCGCGGTCCCGGGGGGTGAGGGCGCGGGCGTGGACGGGGGGCGTGGACGTGGGGGTGCGTGGCTGGGGGGACCGGGGCGGACGGGAATCACCGCGGTCCGGCCGGTCGGCCGGGGGTCACTGGGGTCCGCGTGGGCGGGGCGGTGCCGTCGTCTCGCGCAGGACCAGCCGGATGGGCATCTGCACATGGCCGGGCTGCTCGGTGTCCGGCTCGTCCAGCCGGCGCAGCAGCAGCCGGGCCGCCTCCGCGCCCTGGCCTGCGACGGGCTGGGCGACGGTGGTCAGGCCGACCACGTCGGCGAGCTCGTGGTCGTCGAAGCCGACCACGGACACGTCGTCCGGCACCCGCAGCCGATGCCGCCTGAGCGCGCGCAGCGCGCCCATCGCCATCTCGTCGGACTGGGCGAACACGGCGGTCGGCGGCCGGGACGCGGCCAGCAGCTCGGTCATCGCCCGCTCACCGCCGTCGACGGTGTAGTCGCCGTCCGCGACCAGGGCCGCATCGTGCTCGATCCCGGCCTCGGCGAGGACGTGCAGATAGGCGGCGCGACGGTCGAGGGGCGTGGTCCAGTGCAGCGGACCGCTGGCCCCGGAGATCATGCCGATCCTCCGGTGGCCGAGGTTCACCAGATGCCGTACGGCGCTCTCCGCGCCCGCCCGGTCGTCGATCCCGACCACGGTGAAGCCGGGGCGGGGGCCCCCGACCGTGGAGGCCAGCGGCACTCCGAGCGAGCGCAGGGCCGCCGACTCGTCCTCGTCCGGGATGAGCAGCGAGAGCACCGCGTCGACCCGCTTGCGCACCGGCAGCTTGGTGAAGAAGCGTTTGCGTGCCTCGGGCGAACCCAGGTTGTACAGCAGGACGTCGTACCCGGCCGCGCTGAACACCTGCTCGGCGGCGTCCAGCACGGTGCCGAAGAACCAGCGGCCGATGTACGGGGCGACGACCCCGATCGTGTAGGTCCGCCCGCTGGCCAGGCTGGACGCCGAACGGGAGGCCGTATAACCGAGTTGCGCGGCGACGGCCGCGATCTGTGCCCGCACCTCGTCCGAGACTCCCGGCCGGCCGCGCAGCGCGCGGGACACGGTGGACGCCGAGACCCCGGCGGCGGTGGCGACATCGGTGATGCTGACCGTCACGGCGGTCTTCTCCCGTCGGTAGGGCGTGGAACGGCGTCTCGCGTGCAATCCCGCGCCGGTTTCACGTCGGTGTGAGCTGTTGGGGTGACGTGACCGTAAACCCGCCTCCTCTGTTGCGCAAGCGTTTGCGTTCAGATTTACTGGCGCTGATTCTCCAGCGACACCCTCCGGAACCATGGTCAGCGCACGCGTTTGGGCGCTGTGAGCGACAGGACTGCTGCGCATGCGATACGCCCCGCCCGGCCTCTGCGTGAACGACTTCGCCCTGCTCCGCGACGACGACGGCACCTACTCCGTGCTGCACCTCCAGGGCCCCTGGACCGACGACTTCGACCACCTGCGCATGGAGACCTCCTACGGCCGGGCCACCTCGGCCGACCTGGTCGCCTGGTTGCCCGAGGGCAGCGTGTTCGGCAACGGTCTGCCCGGCCGCTTCGACCAGCGGGCGGTCTGGACGATGCACCCGTTCCGCCACGGCACCGGTATGGCGATGCTCTACACGGGCGTGAGCGGGCTGACGCCGGAGGGCTGGCCGTTGCAGGCGGTGGGCCTCGCGTACTCCGACCGCACGGACGGCACGGGCTGGCGGCGCCACGGCACGACGCCCGTCGTCGAGGCGGACCCCCGCTGGTACCGCACCGCCGACCGCATGGGCTGGCGGGACCCGTTCGTCGTGCGCGACGACGAGGGCGACGGCTGGGCGATGGCGATCTGCGCGAGCGACGCCTCCCTCCCCGTGGAGACCGGCGGCTGCGTCGCCCTCGCCACCTCCGACGACCTGGAGCACTGGACGGTCCACCCGCCGCTGATCTCCCCCGGCGACGTCGACGAACTCGAATGCCCGGTCCTGGAACGCCTCGACGACGGAACCTGGCTCCTCCTCGGCTCCATCGGCGCCACCCGAGGCTTCGAGGCGTGGACGGCCCCGCGCCTGCGCGGCCCGTGGACCCGCCGGGGCGTGCTCGGCCCGACGGGGGCGTACGCCCCGCGCGTCATCCTCGCCCCCGACGGCTCCCGGGTCGTCCTGCACACCACTCCCCGCCGCGTCGGCCTGACCGACACCGGCGACCACTGCCGAGGCATGCTCGCCCAGCCCAAGTCCCTGGTGACGGGCGGGGATTCGGCCCCTCGGCTGGAGTGGTGGCCCGGCCTGGACGCCTGGCTGGGCGAGGAGACGCACGCCCCGGCCCCGCATGCCGTCGGCGACGTCGAGGTCTCCGGCCCCGTCGAAGTCACCCTGCGCACCGACTCCTTCGGCCCCGACTCCTTCGGCCCCGACCGCGCGAGCCCCGCGCGCGCGGACAGCCCCGGCCGCGCGGACAGCCCCGGCCGCGCCGAGAGCCCCGCCCTGACCGTCGGCTGCGACGGCAAGAACCTCCGGATCACCGGCGCCGCCGGCACCTCCCTCGCCGAGACCGTCCTCCCCGAACCGGCCGCCACCCTGCGCATCCTGACCGTCGGGGAGTACGTCGAGATCTACGCCGACGGGGTCTTCGCCCTGACCACGCTCTCCTACACGGGCCGCCCCGCCCCCTGGACGGCGGTCACCGAGGGCGGCACGAGGACCGTCCCCGTCCGCCCCCTGCGTCTCCCGGCCCCCGAGCGCGACGACGCCTCGGCCATCTGGCCCGGCCCCGACGGGAGTTGACCGGCGTCCCGGCCCACGCACCGCCGAGGTCCGACGGGCCACTCGTACGAGTGCGTCCGGCCCCGCGGGTGAGCGGTCGGCGATACCCTCTCCCCACTCAGGTGCCTCTGTAGGGGAGTTGCGGACGTGAGTGCGCAGGCGCGAGGGGACGGGCCCGCCTCGGAGAGTGAGGAGGTCCCGCAGACCGGTGCCGTCCGGATCGGTGCGGACGGCGGGGTCGAGCACTACGACGGCACCGCGTGGCGCCCCTACGGCGAGTTGCCCGACGACGGCGACCTGTCGGGGACGCGCTTTCGGACCGACGACGGGGACGGTGTCACGCGGTCATGAGTACCCCGCTTCCCGGGGTGCCCCAGGCCCACGATCCCGGGCCGGCCGGGGAACAGGCGGCCGCGGTCACGCTCGCGGACGCCACCGTCGCGGACATGCGCGCGGTCGCGCGCTGGACGATCATGGCAACCGCCGCCGTGGGGGGACTGCTGCTCGGCGGGTTCCCGCTGGCGGCGATCGGCAAGATCCACGGCTTCGGTGACATCGCGCTCGCCGCCGGAGGGCTGGCCCTGGCCATGGTGGGCGTCTTCTGGGCGATCTGGTGGACCGGCGAAGTGCTGACCCCCCGGTTCACCACCCTGCGGTCGCTGCGGGCCCCCTCCCTCGCCGATCTCCGCGCCGAGATCGCGGCCGCCCCGGAGGTGTTCTTCGGCCCGTTCGGCACCTCCGCGGAGGAACTGGACCGGGCCTGCCGGCTGCACACCACCGTCGCCGTCAACCTGACGGCACGTCTCGCCCGGGAGCGGGACGAGGAGCGCCGCGCCGAACTGGACCGGGCCCTCACCGCGGCCCGCGTCAACATCGCGCACGCCACCGCCCGCCGCCGGGCCCTGGTGGAACTCGTCCACGCCTGGCAGGTGCGGGGAGCCCTGCGCCGGGCCCGGGCGCAGACGATACCGGCGTCGCTCTTCGTCGTCCTCGGAGCGGTGCTGTTCCTGCTGGCCACGGACGGGGGCTGACCCCTCCCGCCCCGCGCGGCGGACCCGTTTCGAACAGGAGAGGCCGACAAGCCCGCCATGGCAGAGCACACCGACGTCGCCCGGATGAACGCCCGAGCCCTGGAGCTGTACGCCGCCTGGGGCGCCGCACGCGACCCGCGGGCGCTCGACGAGGCGATCGCGCTGCTGCGCGGCTGCCGTGACCTCCTGCCCGAGCGGCATCCCGGCCGTCCCATGACGCTGTCCCACCTGTGCGGCGCCCTGCGCGACCGGTACGCGCTGCGCCGGTACGAGGCCGACCTGGACGAGGCGGTGGCCTCGGGGCGGGAGGCGGTGGCCTCCGCGCACCCGGGGGACCCGAACCGGTGGATGTACCACGGCGACCTCGGCGGCGCGCTCGACGTGCTGTGCCGGACCCGGCCGGGGAGCGCGGACGCCACCCTGGACGAGGCCGTCGCGTGCGCCCGCGAGGCCGTGCGGTCGGCGCCCCGGCCCGTCGCGCTGCTCCACGGGCACCTCGGCGCGGCTCTCCTGGCCCGCGCCGGCCGGAACGGCAGCGGTGCCGACGCCGACGTACGGAACGCCGTCGAGGCCTTCCACGGCGCCGTACGCGCGGCGGACCCGCACGACCCGCGGCTCGCGACGTACCTGTCCCACCTCGGCGTCGCCCTCCACCGGCGCGCCCTGAGCACGACGGACGCGAGCGGGCCTGCCGACGCTCTGCGGGGCCTCGGGGAAGCAAGGGACCACACCCGGCGGGCGACGCGGCTGTGCTCCCCCGAGGACCCGGAGTACGTCCTGTTCCTCGGCAACCTCGCCGCCGTCATCGCCTCGCAGGCCGAACTCTTCGGGGAGAGCGTCGACTTCGACGCGCTGGTGGACGAGGAGCGCCGCGAACTGGCGGCCCTGCCCGCCGCGTCGCGCCCGCGACGGATGTGGCTGCTGGTGGTGGTCCTGCGGTACCGGTACGACCGCACACGCAGGCCGGAGGACATCGACGAGGCCGTCACGCTCTGCCAGGAGGGGCTGCGTGCGAGCGAGGGCGCCGTCGCCGCGCTGTACCTCCACGAGCTGGGCAGCGCGTACCTCGGGCGCTT
The DNA here is from genome assembly GCF_053593335.1 of Streptomyces sp. NPDC002324. Taxonomy (NCBI): domain Bacteria; kingdom Bacillati; phylum Actinomycetota; class Actinomycetes; order Kitasatosporales; family Streptomycetaceae; genus Streptomyces; species Streptomyces sp. NPDC002324. Next base: position 205,819 of record NZ_JBSFCF010000011.1, on the reverse strand, counting down.
CCGGCAGTCCCAGGACCCCGCGGACGGCGATGCCGGGGTCGACGTCGCGCGACAGGCCGTGTCGGCCGCCGTCGGCCCGCAGAAGGAGCAGGCCGAGTCCCTGCTGGCGGAGGCCCTGGCGGTGCGGTACCGGCTCGCGCCGGGCGGTACGGGCGCCGGTGGCGGTGGTGTCGGGGACCTGGACGGCGGTGGGGACTGGGACCCGGGCGGCGGCGCGGACACCGGCGACGAGGCCGTCGCGGCCCTGGAGGACACCTGCCGCCGGCTGCCCGCCGGCAGCGAGCGACGCGCCCGGTGCCTCGCCGAACTCGGCCTCACCCACCTGGCCCGGGCCATCCGCTTCCGGCACGCCGGCCGCGACGGCACGCGGGAGACGCTGGACCGGGCCGTCGCCGTCCTGAGCGAGGCGGCGGACTCGGGGGCCCTGGAAGGAGCGGAGGCACTGCCGACCCTGTTCAACCTCGGCCGCTCCCTTGGCCTGCTGCACGAGCGCACCGGTGAGGCGGCCCTGCTGGAGGAGGCGGTCCGGCGTCTGGAGGAGGCCGTGGCCATCGCCTCCCGGCCCGGTGCCGGGAACCTGGCGAAGGCGTGCTCCGCACTGGGCATGGCGCTGCTGCGCAGGGCCGAGACCCTGGACGCCGTCCCCGATCTGCACCGGGCGGTGGAACTGACCCGGCAGTCCGCGGACCTGCTCCCCCTCGGTCATCCCGAGCGCGCCCTGGAACTCGCCCATCTCGTCGCCACCCTGACCGGCCGATACCTGCGGCTGAACACGGTGGCGGACCTGGTGGAGGCGGTGCGGGTGGGCCGGGAGGCCGTCGCCGCCGTGCCGCCGGGGACGGCGCCGCACGACCGGGCCGTCCTGCTGACGAACCTGGGCGTGGCGTTGCGGAAGACGCACGAGCGGACGGGCGCTACCGCCGACCTGGACGAGGCCGTCGAGGTCCTGCGGACGGCCGTGGAGGCGGTGGCCCCCGGCGGCGAGGGCGCGGGCGAGGCCGCCGCCAATCTCTGTCTCGCGCTCGCCGATCGACACGAACGCACCGAGTCGGCGCAGGAGTTGGACGAGGCGATCGACGCCGGCCGCCTGGCCGCGGCGGCCTGGCCGCGGGGACACGCACGGCGACCCGGAGCGCTGACGAACCTGGCCACGGTCCTCCTCGACCGCTGCGCGCGGCACCGACGGCGCGGCGACGCGGACGAGGCCGTCCGCTGCTTCCAGGAGGCCGCCGACGCCGGTCCCAAGGGCCGTGCGGACCGGGCCAGGGCCCTGCTCGGGCTCTCCGCGGCCCACCTCGCCCGGTACGAACTGACCTTGTCCGGCGCCGAGCTGGACGAGGCGATCGCCGCGGCGGACGCGGCGCTTCGGGCCACGCCCGAGGACGACGTGCGCCGTGTGGGCTTCCTCGCCGGTCTGGCCCAGGCACACACCTTCGCGGCCCTGCACGGCGGCGACCCCCGTGACCTGGAGACGGCACGGGCGGTGTTCCGGGAGGCGGCGGGCGTCGAGGGCGTGCCGACGAAGGTGCGCTTCTCCGCCGCGGGGCACTGGGGACTGCGGTCCGCCATGCTGGAGGACTGGGACCAGGCCGTCGACGCCTACCGCCTGGCGATCGCCCAGCTCCCGCTGATGGCCTGGCACGGCCTGGAGCTGGAGGACCGCATCAGCGGGCTGGCCGTCTCGGACAACGTCGCCTGCGACGCGGCGGCCTGCGCCCTCTCCGCGGGACGGCCGGAAACCGCCCTGGCGCTGCTGGAACAGGGGCGCGGGCTGCTCCTGGCGCAGGCGGTGGACTCCCGCTTCGACATGACGGAACTGGCCGAGCTGGAGCCCGGGCTCGCCCACCGCATCGCGGAGATCCGCGCCGTCCTCCATGCGGCGGACTCCCCGTTCGTCGACCCCGCGGCGCCGGCCCGCGAGCAGTGGGCCGCGGCGCACGAACGCCGGGAGCTGGCGGCCGAGCTGGACGAGCTGACCCACAGCGCGTACCGAAGGCTCGGCCTGGGCGACTTCCTGCGGCCGCCCACCTCCGAGGAGTCGCGCGAGGCGGCCGGCGACGGAGCCGTGGTGGTCGTCAACACGAGCTTCCTGCGCTGCGACGCGCTGATCGTCACGCGGGACGGGGTGCGGACCGTACCGCTGCCCGGCCTCGCCCTGGAGGGGCCCGGCGGGGTCCGGGAGCGGACGGAGGCACTGCTGGCCGCGCTCTCCTCGGCGGGCCGGTCTCCGGCCGAGGCCGGCCGGATGCTCCGCGACACCCTGGAGTGGCTGCGGGAGACCGTGGTGGCCCCCGTGCTGAGCGGACTGGGGCGCGCCGGCCGGGGCTCCGGACGCCTGTGGTGGTGCCCGACCGGCATGCTCACGCTCCTCCCGCTGCACGCCGCCGGCGAGATTCCCGAGAGGTACGTCTGCTCGTACACCACCACGCTGAGATCCCTGGCCGGGGCACGGCGGCGGCAGAACGACGGTGACCGTGCGCCCGGCGGTGTCCTCGTCGTCGACCAGTCCGACGTTCCGGGTCTCCTGCCGCTGCCGTCCGCCCGCAAGGAGGCGCTGCGGCTGGTCACGCAGGTCGGGGAGCGGAAGCTGCTGGCGGGGCCCACGGTCGACCGGCGCGCCGTCCGCCGGGCCCTGCCGAACCACTCCTGCCTGCACTTCGCGGGGCACGCCCGCCACGACCCGGTGCGACCGGCCAGGAGCGGGCTGTTCTGCCACGGCGACCGGGGGCCCGCGCTCCTCACCGTGGAGGACATCGTCCGGCTCCGGCTCGACACCGCCGAACTGGCCTTCCTGTCGGCCTGCGAGACGGCCCGCGGCACGGCCCGGCTGCCGGACGAGGCCCTGCATCTCGCGGGAGCGCTGCAACTGGCGGGCTTCACCCATGTCGTGGCCGCCCAGTGGGTCGCCGAGGACACCACGGCCCGGGAACTGACCGCGCACTTCTACGCCGAACTCCGCCACCCCGACCACCCCGACCGCCTCGACCCCGCCCGCACCGCGTTCGCCCTGCGCACGGCCGTCGGCCGCGTCCGGCAGCGCGACGCCGACCCCCTGCTCTGGGCCGCCTACGTGCACACCGGCCCGTGAGCCGCCCGATCCCCCTCGAAAGGCCCCGAGCCGGGCCTGCTGACCAGACACACCGTCGGCCGTCGGCAGCAGGAAGCGCCCCGTCCGGTCCGCGCGGACGCCCGGATCACCGTCGCCGACCGTCATCGCCCTGCCGTTGCCGAGCCGGGGCACCTGAGCCGGCCGCCGTCGCGGTCCGGGCTCCGGCTCCGGAACCCCATCGCACGGCCCCGGAACCCCACCGCACGGCTCCGGAACCCCCACCAGCATGGCCCCGGAACCCCACCAGCACGGCCCCGGAACACAACCGCACCCGGCCCGTGACACCGCCGTGCGGGACGGCGGCATACGGACCGGGTGCGGTCGAGAGGGGCCGGGTCAGGCCTTCTTGGTCTCCTAGTAATGGGCCAGGTCGGTGACCTGCGGGGATCTTCCCTGTGGGTGGCTGACCTGGCCTTTTGGCGATTGGTGGCGATGGGGTGCGACGGTCTCGATCGGGTGTTCTGCGGACTGTGTGCGGACTGCGGGATGTCCGCTCGCTCATCCGCGTAACTTTCACGCGGCGCCGGACACAAACATGGTGAAGCCATTGTGTGGGGAGGGTGGGCGTGAGCAGACCGATGGACGACCCGCAGGGGTTCGAGGAGGTCTACCGGCGTACCTACCTGCCCGTGCTGCGGTTCCTGCGCAGGCGTCTGCCGGCGAATGCGGCTGAAGACGCGGCGGCAGAGGTGTTCTTGGCGGCTTGGCGGAACCGACACGAACTTCGCGGCAAGGAACTGCCCTGGCTGTACGGCATCGCTCGTCGCGTCGTGGCCAACACCGTACGAGCGCGAGGTCGAGCTGATCGTCTGGATGACCGTATACGTGCCCATCACGACGATGGAGTCGAACCCGCGGCTGAGGAGGCGGTCCTGCACAGGCTGGGGGCACGAGGCGCCTTGGGGCGCCTTCCGGAACACGAGCAGGAGGTGCTCCTTCTCGTGGCCTGGGACGGGCTGTCCGTGCGGGACGCGGCCAAAGTGATGGGTTGTAGCTCGGGGGCGTTCAGGGTCCGTATGCACCGCGCACGTCGAATGTTGGAGGCGGCGGTGGCCGCAGACGAAATTCAGGTACCCGGGGCAAGACTGCCGGTGGACGGGAGGACACGGTGAAGGGCGATCTCAGGAAGGTGCGGGAGATGGCGCCTCCCGACCCGCAGGCCCGGTTCGGCCGGGACGGTGTGCTTCCGGACCGCGCCGAGCGGGAACTGGCTGTGCTGCTGGCCGCTGCGGAACAGACCGCTCCGCGCCCCCGCACGGGCATGTCCCGTCGGCGGATTCTGCTGGCAGGCGGGGTGGTGGCAGCGGGCACCGCCGTGGCCGCGTCCGGCGAGCTGGGCCGATTGCTGGGCGCAGAGGGAGTGGAGGCGCAAGCGATGACGACACCACCGGTTCTTGACCTGCGCAGGATTGCCGGCAGGTCGCCGCACGACGTGCTGAGTCAACTGGCCGAGAAGGTCGGCGCACTCGCCCCGGACACAGTGCACGGCCCGTACTTGTACACCAAGAGCTGGGGTTGGGCGCTGAACTCCGCCGGTGACGTCCCGGGAGGCGTCGCCAACGCTGCGGTCCCGACCGTGACGGAGCAATGGATCAACACCTCCGACGGGGCGGGCCGCGAGCGCCGGAAGTACGGCAAGCCGTACTTCCCCAACCCGGACCAGGAACGGGATGCCAGGGAGGCAGGGCTGATCGAGGGCAAGGGCCTCAAGGACACGACGTACGGCCCGGGCCACTTCGCGCACGACTCCGAGTGGGAGGTGCTCCTGCCCTTCTCGACAGATCCGGATCGGCTGCTCGCGCAGTTGAAGGAGGTCAACTGGGAAGGCGGGCGATTGATCTGGGGCGTCTCCGCCATGCTCGACACGGCTCAACGAGCCTCGGGTGGCATCATCGAACCGGCGCTGCGCGCGGCAGCGCTACGGGTCCTCGCCAACCAGACCGACGTGACGGTCGCGACGACAACCACCTGGCACGGCCGGCAAGCCCTCGCCGTCACGCAGGAGGGCAGGCACAAAGCAGCGACATTCAGGGACTCCCTGCTCCTTGACCCGGCGACCGGCTATCCGCTGGGCGGCGAGGAAGCATTGCTCGGCGACCCGCTGAAACTGAATATTGCAGTCCCGGGCACGGTCTCGGTGAATGAGATCCTGTCACGCGGCACGGCAAAGGACAGCAAGCACAGGGCATGATGCGAAGCGATGCGCCCGCAGGGCCGTTGGCCTTGCGGGCGCATCGACTCAAGAGCGGTGCATCATGCCTTCGTCAGGGGCAGGCTACGACGAATCGAGCTTTGTTGTTGTCGGACGAGGCTACCTGTGCGTTCTTGCTGATTCCTTCGCGCATGGTCCAGAGATGGGCCATGCCCCCGGTGTAGACGCGGCCGTCCTCGCGGCCTCACCCGCCGCCCACCCACCGGAGCTGCCGACGTGACCGAACTGTCTGCCGCACACGACGCCGCCGTCACCGACCGGAGCCGCCTTGCCGGAAGCGCCTACAACGGCGACCGGGACCTGGCTGCCCGCCAGTCGCTCTACCAGTGGCAGACACCCCGATACGACCTGCCTGGCATCGTCGCCGAACAGCTGAGCGGCGTACGCGGGCGTGTAGTCGATGTCGGTTGCGGCAACGGTAAATTCATCCAGCGGCTTCGCGACGATCGACCCGAGCTGGTCCTGCTCGGACTGGACATCGCCCCCGGCATCCTCGCCAGCGTGCCCGGCCCGGTCGCCGTGGCGGATGCCACTCGCCTGCCGTTGGCCACGGCGAGCGTCGACGCGGCCCTGGCGCTGCACATGCTGTACCACGTCCCGGAGATCCCACAGGCGGTCAGGGAGCTGTCCCGCGTCGTGGCTCGTGACGGGGCGGTGATCGTCTCCACCAACAGCGACCGGGACAAGGCCGAACTCGACGACCTGTGGCAGCGGGCGGCGGGCGACGTCCTCGGTACCGGACGTGGCCCGGCCCGCATCTCGCTCAGCGCCCGCTTCTCTCTGGAGAAGGCCCCGGCCTTCCTGGGCGATGAATTCGGCCGCGTGGAGACGATCGAACTGCCCGGCATCATCACGGTCCAGGACCCCGAGCCGGTCATCGCGCACATGGCCTCTTACCGGGCTTGGGCGGACCAGCACGACGTGCCTTTCGAGGCCACGATTGAGCGGGCCCGCGCGATCCTCGTCGATCACATTGCCCGGCATGGGGCCTTCGAGGTCACGTGCCTGGGCGGCATCCTCGTCTGCCGTCGCTGACAGCCGACTTGGCTATCGCCGTCGGCCGCGTTCCGTAAGCCGTTCGCTCACCGGCGTGGACGTGGTCTGTGGTGTGGGCGTCACGGGTGCGGTCATGCGGGTGCTCAGCCTGCGAGCCGCCTGAGCACGCCTGTTCGGCTGCACGGCGATGCGCCAATTGAGGACCTCGGCGGGGCGATCGGCGGTGTCGAGTTCTCGCCGCGCGGCGACTTCGGCCAAGAGGCGTCGGGGGTTGTGGCCGGCGGTCTCGGCGCGGGCGAGGGTCGTGGTCAGGGCCGGCCAGGCGGGATCGGCGAGGACGCGGTCGGCGTGGTCGGGGAGGACTGCACGCAGATCCTGCTCGAAGCGGCTGACGGTTGTGGCGCGCGGTGCACGACGGGCGAGATCCGCCAAGGCCGGCTGGGCGGCCTGCTGGTAACCGGCCTGCAGATGGCGGAAGGCTTCTTCGGCCGCTGCGGCCTGCTGCTCGTGGCCGCGCTGCTCATGCCACTTGGCGGCCGCGCGCGCCACGTGGAGCGCGGCGAAGATCAGGGCGATGGCGAGTCCGCCCGGATCGTGTGTGGCGTAGGCGAGTTCCTTGGCGGCTTCCCGTAGGGCGGTGGCGGCCTGGTGATCGGCTCGGATCACCGAGTGGCGGGCACGGTTGAACGCCCTTGCGGCGGCTTGCAGTTCGGCTCGGTGCCCGCCGTTGGCGGTGAGGGCCAGGTTGTGGAGGGCGTCGCCGAAGGCATCCAGATGTCCCTGGGCCGCGGCGTCGTCGCCCGAGTCGAGGGCGGTGTGGATGTCGCGGACGGCGGTCTCGGCGCGGTGCCACGGTTCGGCTGGGTCTACCGCCTGCTCGGGGCGGTCGGCCAGATCCTGGGTGGGAAGGCGTTCGCAGAGGCGGTTGTAGGACAGGTCGGGAGCGAGCCGTGAGCCGCCGTACCAGACCGGCTCACCTTGGGTGGTGTCGCCGGGCGCGGCCAGGCTGTAGCCGGTCACCTCGCCGGTCTCGGGGCCTATGCGCGGCCTGACCTGGATGCCGAGGGAGCGCAGCACGGTGAAGTACTCGTCGATGCTGCGTACGGCGGCGGCGACCGCGTACGCCTGCTCGCGCAGCCACTCCCGCGCGGTCTCCTCCCGGCCCTGGCGTTCCGCCTTCGCCCGCTCGGCGCCGGTTGGGGTACGCGGGGCGGTGAGGTCGCCGGACTTCAGGCGGCGCAGCCCGAACTCGGCCTCGATCTTTCGGCATTCGCGCTGTGCCCGCCAGCCGTCCCGGTTCGTACGGGGGCGGCGGCCGTCGGCTCGGACGCTGGTGGCCATGATGTGGATGTGGTCGTCGGCGTGCCGGACCGCGATCCAGCGGCACGCCTTGTCGTCTCCCTCGGGGGCGATGCCCGTGGCGGCTACGACGCGGCGGGCAACCTCGGCCCACTCAGCGTCGGTGAGGTAGCGGTCGCCGGGCGCGGTGCGCACCGGGCAGTGCCACACATGCTGCGGTGGCTGCTTTCCGCCGAGTTCCCGGGTGCGCAGGTCGACGTGGTGGTCCAGGCGTCGGGCGAGCTGGGTGTAGGTGGCGGAGGGGTCGCGGCCGGGGTCGGGGGCGCCGGCCAAGTCCCAGGCGGCCACGATGTGGGGGTCGGTGTGTTCGTCGCGTCGCCCCTTGCCGAAGAGGTAGTTGATCAGGCCGAGCGTGCTGGCGCCGGTGGAGACGTCAGGAACCATGACCAACCCCTTCCGCCAGGAGCCGGTCCATCAGTGCGTAACTGGCCCGGGCGGCCTGCTCAATGCGTTCGAGGACGGCCTTGGCGCGCTCGGGTATCGCGCCGGAGTGGATGGCTGCCGCGACCTGGTTGAGGTTGGTGCCGACCCGGTTCAACGCTTTGGTGTGGGCTTCGATGGCCTCCACCAGCGGGCGGATGGGGTCGTCCTCTGGACTGCCGATCACGCTCGCCTTGCCGAGCGCTACGGCGAGGGCGGCGTCGCCGACGAAGCCGGCGAACTTCTGGTGGCGCCGCCTGGCCTCGGCGTCGATGAGACGGACCGCGGTCGGTGTGAAGCGGATTTTCTTCTCTTGGTCGCGCTTCTCGATGGTGCGCTTGCGGTTCATCCGCGCGGGCAGCGCGGGAGCGTCGGGCTCACGCCACGAGGGCTGCTCGACGGCGGCGGGCGGTCGACGGGCAGACGGCTCGGCATATGGGGTGACGGAGTCGGTGACGGGCTGCTCGGCGCTGTCGGCGGCAGACGCGGTGCCGGGCTCGTTCACCCCCTCCTCAGGCTCGGGCGCCCGCTGGCGCCCGGCCTTCTCTCCCTCCGCCACCCCAGGGGCGGAGGCAAGCGCGGACGAAGCCCCGTTAGGGGCTCGTTCGCTCCAGCTTGCTGCTGTTCGTCGGTCCCGGTTGAACCAACCCCAGCGGCGGGAGGAAGAGGGGTTCGTGTCGTTCTCGGTGTGCATGGTGGTGCTCCGAAGGTGAGGGGATCGGGCTGTGTCACGTCCGTCGCATCCGTCGCACGCCTGGTCAGCACAGGTACGGACACGCGGGCAGGTACGGAGAACTCCGTCCCGGCGACAGAGTCCGTCCCCGCGCTGACCTGCGCGGGGACGGATGCGACGAAGTGATACGGATCCCGGTGGGATCAGAGAGAGCGCTTCGGTCCGGCGGGTCCACCGGGCGGGCCGACAGGCAACGTCCCCGCCGGGGCGGCGGGCAGCCTGCCCTGCGCTACGCGAGCAGGAAAAGCGCCGTGTTCGGACTCGGGCGCCGCCTCGACGAGGTCGGGGCAGTTGCGGGCCCAGGCGTCCAGGAAGCGGTTGCGCATGTACGCCTTGGCCTGCCTGCCCTTGTCGAACCGGTAGTTGGCCGGGCTGATGTTGAAGTCCCGCAGCAGGTTGCTCAGGTGGTAGGCGTTCAGCCCTTTGGTGCCGTGCTCCGCCCACGGGGCCTCGGCATCCTGGAGCAGCGCGGCGACCAGATCCTGGGTGGACAGGGCCTCGGGGTTCTCCACCTGCGCGAAGATGCGGTGGATGTCGCGCAGGAGCCGCGTCTTCAGGCTGCTCTGCTCGTCCTGGGCCGCCTCGTGGCGGGTCATGGCCAGGCAGGCGCCACGAGCCTGGGCGGGCCACTGGCCGCCGGCCAGGTCGGCGATGATGACCAGCGGCTCCCAGGTGTCTGCGGCCCGGTCCTCCACCGGCATGTGCGGCACCATGCGGGCTGCCTGCCCGCGCAGCGGACCCAGCCATGAGGTCAGCCGGTCACGTAGCGCGTTGAGTTCTGGCACCGAGTACCGGGAGCGGAAAGGGGTGACCCTTTCGCCCGGCTTGCGCTTCTGCATGCGCAGAACGACCGCCCGGTCCATGACCGTGTCCGGCAGGTCGCCGATCCCCGCGATGGCGGCCATGGCGAAGGTGGGGAACGGGGTCGGTTTGTGATCCGGACCGGAGATCCGCCAGGCAGGCCGGTTGCGTTGGTGGCCGGCATTCAGCAGGCCGCGCAGGATCTCACTGTCACCGCTCGCCTTGGGGCCGAAGATGGTGTCCGCCTCGTCCACCAACATGGTGGGCGGGTTCTTGCCGATGATCCGGAAGATGACCGCCGGAGAGGTGTTCACCGTCATCATCGGCTGGTGCACGGTCTCGTGGAGGACGTCCAGAACCCGGGACTTGCCGCACCCTTTCGTCGGGCTGACCACCGCCAGACGTGGCGCGTGCTGCAGAGCCGTCTGGATGTGCGTGGCCGCCACCCACAGGGTGACCGCGGTCAGAGCCTCCTCGCTGGGCAGCACCACGTACTTGCCGATCGCTGCCCGCAATTCGTCCAGCAGCGCGACCCCGTCAGCAGTTACCTGCGCCCGCGCGCCCTCATGGACTCCGTTGTCTGCCTGGCCATCGACGGGTGCGATCTCGTGCTGTTCGGCCTCCACGGGATTGTCGGTCCCCGGTGAGAGACGAGGACCGACGCCCCGGTCCCCATTGCGGTCCCCTGGTGCAACTCCCGCGTCTCGGGGACCGGTCCCCGTTGCCACGCTGCTGGCCTGCACGTTTCCAGCGGATGTGGATATGGGGACCGCGACTTGCGGTGACAGGGGACCGGGTGCGTCGCGGGGGCGGTCCCCCGACACCGCATCAGCGGAGTCCTGGTCCCGGCGGCGCCAGGGGGTGCCCCCGCCGGGGACCGCCGTCGTGGGCCAGGCGGCGGGGGATGTGTCCGTCGTGGTGGGGGACATAGAGTCCTCCATAGACGTTCCTCTCCGTGAGGGGCAGGACGGGCGACGTCCCGCCCCTCACCAGCTCGTACGTTCAGGGATGGGCGATCGGCAGGGGAATCTCCGGCCCTCGGCGTTGGCGCGCCGGGGGCCGTTTCTGTGTCCGGAGCTTCCGGCGGCTCAAGAGGCCAGACCCCACTCGTCTCGGCCCTCGATCAGCGTCCGCTCGTAGCGCAGCAGCTCGGCCTCGGGGTACAGCACCCGCTTGCCGATCTTGATACCGCGCGGGCCCTTCTCGATCTGGCGCCAGTAGCGGACGGTGCTCTCCGCTGTGCGGTAGCGCTCGGCGACCTCGGCGGTGGTCAGGTATCGCATGCATTCCCAATCGACTAGGCGGCAATCCGGTCTGCATAATTTGTACTCGACGATCGCCGGTTAACCAAATCGGCAAGCGTGTGTTTCAATTGGGAAAGTGATGGTCGTGATGGAGGTCCGATGACAGGCGACAAGGTCGACGGCGGTGAGGTGCCGCTGCTGTACAGCGAAGGCAACATCGCCGCGCGGGTGGCGCTGGAGCGCGAGGTCAGGGGGTGGAGCACGACCGAGTTGGCAGATCGGGTGTCCAAGGCCGGCGTCAAGATGAACCAGACCGCCGTCTGGCGCATCGAGAACGGCACCCCACGCCGCCGCATCAATGTCGACGAAGCCCTCGCCTTCGCCCGCGTCTTCGAACTGCCCCTCGAAGAGCTGATGTCCCCGCCTCTGGAAGGGCTGGATCTCGACAGCAGACGGCTCGTCCAGGAAGCCGTCGAGGCGTACTACGAGACACGCGACGCCGAAGACCGACTGCACCACGCAGTCGTCGGCATCGCCGAGCACATCCAGGCCCACCCCGACAGCTCACGGGCCATCCACGAGCAGTGCCTTCGCCTCATGGGTGATGAGCGCGACGCCCGCACCCTCACCGAGCACATCGAGGGCGGCGGCTACCACCGATAACCAACCCAAGGGAGAAGCCACTTGGCGAACATCCAGAAGCGCCCCAACGGCAAATGGCGGGCCCGCTATCGCGACCTCGACGGCAAGGAGCACGCCCGCCACTTCGACCGCAAGCTCGACGCCCAGCGCTGGATCGACGAGGTAACGGCCAGCATCGTCACCGGCCAGTACGTCGACCCGCAGGCCGGACGAATCACGTTCGAGAAGTACGCGAAGAAGTGGGAGGAGTCACTCATCGCAAGCGAGGCGGGCGAGCGGATCACCGACAACGCGCTCCGGCTCCACCTCGTCCCGGCGCTCGGCTCCCGCGCGATGGCGGCGATACGCCGCAACGACCTCCAGGTGCTCTTCAAGAGCCTGTCCGAGCTGCTCGGCCCCGGCAGTGTGCGCAACGTCTACGACGTCCTCGTACGCCTCATGACGGCGGCCGTGGAGGACAAGGTCATCGCGTCCAGCCCCTGCCGCCGGATCACGCTTCCGCCCATGCAGGACGAGGAGGTCACCCCGCCCACGGTCGCGCAGGTCGAGGCCATGGCCCGCGTCATGCCGCCGTACATCCGGGCGGCGATCGTCACCCTCGCCGGATCAGGCTTGCGAATAGGCGAGTTGCTCGGCCTGAAGGTGTCGGACGTCGACTTCAAGGTGGGCACCATCCGCGTCGAGCGGCAGCGTCTCCAGTCCGGAAAGATCGGCCCACCGAAGACGGCCAAGTCCCGGCGCACCGTCCCGGTCGGTGAGGTCGTCACCGACGCCCTCCTCGCGCACCTCGCCGCACGCCCCTCCAGGGAGTGGCTGTTCACGATGGAGGAGGGAGAGCCGCTCAACTACCGCCGCTGGAAGACGGAGTGGAACTGCGCTCGCAGGACGCTCCAGGCAGCGGAGAACGAGGCGGCCGAGCGCGAGGGCCGCAAGCCCGTCGAGCTGCCGCACACGGTGACCCATGACCTGCGCCACTTCTACGCCTCCGCCCTCATCGCCGGCGGAGCGAGCGTCAAGCAGGTCCAGCTGGTCCTCGGCCACGCGTCCGCCGTCATCACGTTGCGGATCTACGCGCACCTTTGGCCGGGCGAAGAAGACCGCACCCGGACCGTCATGGACGCCGTGCTCGGCGGCATGCGGACCGGGTGCGGACCGGTTGACCTGGCGACCAAGGAAATCGCAGGTCACATGGCGTGATCAAAGATCAAGCCTTCTTGGTCTCCCAGAAGATCTTGTCGATCTGGGCGATGTAGTCCAGCGCCTTCTGGCCCGTCGCCGGGTCGGTGGACGCCTTGGCGGCCGAGAGGGCCTTGAGGGCGTCGTTGACCAGCTGGTGCAGCTCCGGGTACTTCTCGAAGTGCGGGGGCTTGAAGTAGTCGCTCCACAGCACAGAGACGTGGTGCTTGGCGAGCTCGGCGCGCTGCTCCTTGATGACGGTCGCGCGAGCCTGGAAGTGAGGGTCGTCGTTGGCGGCCATCTTGTCCTGCACGGCCTTCACCGACTCCGCCTCGATGCGGGCCTGGGCCGGGTCGTACACACCGCAGGGCAGGTCGCAGTGGGCGCTGACCTTGACCTTGGGGGCAAACAGGCGGGAAAGCATGGAGCGTTCCTTCCTCGTGATCGTCTTCTCAGGTGGGACATTACTCCCTGCGAGAGGGGATTTCGCGGGTGCCCCCATGGGCTTAGGACAAAAGTCCGGGGTCAGACTGGGACTGGTGGAGGAACGAACCGGGGAGGTGCCGGGGATGCCGGAGCTGTCGCAGGAGAGCGAGCGGGAGCGGGCCCTCCTGCCCTTCGGAGTGGCCGAGGTCACAGGACCGTCCATGGTTCCGACGCTGCGCCACGGGGACCAGCTGCTCGTCCACTACGGGGCTCGCCTCAGGGTCGGCGACGTCCTGGTGCTGCGGCACCCCTTCCAGCAGGACCTGCTCGTCGTCAAGCGGGTCGCCGAGCGCCGCGACGGCGGCTGGTGGGTGCTCGGGGACAACGCGTACGCGGGCGGGGACAGCACCGACTACGGGGTCGTGCCCGACGAACTCGTCCTCGGCAAGGTCCGGTTCCGCTACCGGCCCCGGCCCGGTGGTCAGCGCTCGCCGTTCGCGCTCGCCCGCTGGGTGCTCTCGGCCGCCCGGCCCGTGTTCGGCGACCGGTCGGCCTCCAGGCGTTTGCGGGCCCGGTAGGCCGCCACGTTGGCGCGGGTCGCGCAGCGGTCCGAGCAGTAGCGCCGGGAGCGGTTGGTGGAGGTGTCGAGGTAGGCGTTGCGGCAGGGCGCCGCCTCGCACAGGCCGAGCCGGTCCACGCCGTACTCGGTGAGGTGGAAGGCCAGGCCCATCGCCGCGATCGCCGCGTAGCCCGCCGTCGCGTTCGAGGGGTGGTCCGCCAGGTGCATGTGCCACAGCGGGCGGCCGTCGTCGTCGCGGAAGTCGTGGCCGGAGATCTGCGGGCTCACCGGGAACTCCAGCAGCAGTGAGTTCAGCAGGTCCACGGCGAGGGTCTCGTCCCCGTCGTTCGCCGCCTCGAAGACCGAGCGCAGGCGGGCCCGTACCGACCGGAACCGGGTCACGTCGGCGTCCGTCGCCCGCCGGGCCGCCTGCCGGCTGGGCCCGAAGAGATCACGGACGGCCTCGACCGAGGTGAGCGCGTCCTTGCCCCGGTCCGGCTCCTCGGTGTTCACGAGGCGTACGGCGTAGTCCGAGTAATGGGCCAGTTCCACTTGTAGTCCTTACGAGGGCGCTCTATTGTCGTGATGCGGGTCAGGTAATGGCTGCTCGTGCTTACAGGGTATTACGCGGTAGGCGGAAGACGCGGTACACGGAGGAAGGGGCCTCATGACCACCACGGCCGGAACCGACTGGCATGCCTGGCAGGAGAGCTGGGACCGGCAACAGGAGTGGTACCTGCCGGACCGTGAGGAGCGGTTCCGGGTGATGCTGGACATGGTCGAGGCCTTCACCGGACCCGAGCCCCGCGTCCTGGACCTCGCCTGCGGTACGGGTTCCATCACGTCCAGACTGTTCGCGCGGTTCCCGAAGGCCGTCAGTACCGGCGTGGACCTCGACCCCGCGCTCCTGGCGATCGCCGAGGGCACGTTCGAGGGCGACCCCCGGGTCACCTTCGTCACCGCCGACCTCACCGACCCCGACTGGACGACCCGACTGCCGTACGACACGTACGACGCCGTGCTGACGGCCACGGCCCTGCACTGGCTGCACAGCGAACCCCTCGCCGCCCTCTACGGTCAGGTCGCGGAACTCGTCCGCGACGGCGGTGTCTTCATGAACGCGGACCACATGATCGACGAGTCGACGCCCCGGATCAACGCGGCGGAGCGCGCGCACCGGCACGCGGGTATGGAACAGGCCAAGGCGCGCGGCGCCGTCGACTGGGCCGCATGGTGGCAGCTCGCCGCCCAGGACCCCGTGCTCGCCGCGCCGACGGCCCGCCGTTTCGAGATCTACGGGGAGCACGCCGACGGCGACGTCCAGAGCGTCGACTGGCACGCCCGCGTCCTGCGCGAGAAGGGCTTCGCCGAGGCCCGCGCGGTCTGGTGCTCGCCGTCCGACTCGCTGGTGCTGGCCGTGAGGTAGACCGCCGAGGGGCCGCACGCGGATTCGGCCGCAGGCACGGACCGCCGCAGGCACGGACCGCCGCGCGCACGGACGGGTGCACGAGCGCACGGACGGGTGCACGCGCGAGGGGCGGCACGGAGATCCGTACCGCCCCTGCCTGTCGTGCCGCGGCGCTACAGCACCTTGGACAGGAACGACTGGGTGCGCTCCTCCTGGGGGTTGGTCAGCACGTCACGGGGGTTGCCGGACTCGACCACCACACCGCCGTCCATGAAGACCAGGCTGTCGCCGACCTCGCGGGCGAAGCCCATCTCGTGGGTGACGACGACCATCGTCATACCGGACTCGGCCAGGTCGCGCATGACGTCGAGGACGTCGCCGACCAGCTCGGGGTCGAGCGCCGAGGTCGGCTCGTCGAAGAGCATCAGCTTCGGCTCCATGGCCAGCGCCCGGGCGATGGCCACGCGCTGCTGCTGGCCGCCGGAGAGCTGGGACGGGTAGTTGCCCGCCTTGTCGCCGAGACCGACGCGCTCCAGCAGCTCACGGGCGCGCTCACGGGCCAGGGCCCTGCTGACGCCCTTGACCTGGACCGGCGCCTCCATGACGTTCTCGGTGGCGGTCATGTGCGGGAACAGGTTGAAGCGCTGGAAGACCATGCCGATGTCACGGCGCTTGACCGCGACCTCGCTGTCCTTCAGCTCGTACAGCTTGTCGCCCTTCTGGCGGTAGCCGACCAGCTCACCGTCGACGTACAGCCGGCCGGCGTTGATCTTCTCCAGGTGGTTGATGCACCGGAGGAACGTCGACTTGCCGGAGCCGGAGGGGCCGATGAGGCAGAACACCTCGCCCGTCCGCACCTCCAGGTCGATGCCCTTGAGGACCTCGACAGGGCCGAACGACTTGTGGATGCCCTCGGCCTTCACCATGGCGGTCATGCCGAGACTCCCTTCGGACGGCGCACGGGCAGCACGGCCGTCTTCAAACGCTGCATCGGTGTCGGCGGGAGGGACCGCGAGGAGCCCTTCGCGTAGTGCCTCTCCAGGTAGTACTGCCCGACGCTGAAGATGCTCGTCAGGACCAGGTACCAGGCGGCGGCGAGGAACAGCAGCTCCACGATGGCGCCCGAATTCTGGCCGATGTCCTGGGCCGCCTTGAGCAGATCCACGAACTGCACCGTCGAGACGAGCGACGTGGTCTTCAGCATGTTGATGACCTCGTTGCCCGTGGGCGGCACGATGACGCGCATCGCCTGCGGGATGACGATCCGGCGCAGGGTCTTGGAGTGGCTCATGCCGAGCGCGTGCGACGCCTCGGTCTGGCCCTCGTCGACCGAGAGCAGACCGGCGCGGCAGATCTCCGCCATGTACGCCGCCTCGTTGAGACCGAGGCCGAGCAGCGCCGTCAGCAGCGGCGTCATGAAGGAGGACCAGTAGTCCTTGTAGATCGGGCCGAGGTTGATGTACTCGAAGACCAGGCCCAGGTTGAACCAGACGAAGAGCTGGACCAGGACCGGCGTACCGCGGAAGAACCAGATGTAGAACCACGCGATGGACGAGGTCACCGGGTTTTTGGACAGCCGCATCACGGCGAGCAGGACGCCGCCGACGACGCCGATCACCATGGACACCACGGTGAGCAGGAGGGTGTTCAGAACGCCCTCGATGATGCGCTCGTCAAAGAAGAAGTCGGGGATGACACCCCAGTTGATCTTCTTCGCCTGCGCGAACGCGTAGATGATCGAGCCGAGCAGAGCGAGAGCGATGGCCGCGGACACATAGCGCCCCGGGTGCCGGACCGGAATGGCCTTGAGGGCCTCCGGACCGGCGGGGGGAGTGTCCGAGGGACCGTCCGTCTTGCTGACGTCAACAGTCACGGGTGGAGCCTTTGCCTTTCAGAACCGAGCCGAGATTCAGGAGCCGCCGTTGACCTTGGCCTCGGTGATCGCGCCGTCCTCGACGCCCCACTTCTTGATGATCTTCTCGTACTCGCCGTTGTCGATGATCGCCTGGACGGCGGCCTGCAGCGCGTCGCGCAGCTCGGTCTTGTCCTTGGCGACGGCGATGCCGTACGGGCCGGCCTCGACCTGGTCACCGACGATCTCGAAGTACTTGCCGCCGCCCGAGGTCTTCACCGAGTACGCGGCGACCGGGTAGTCGGCGGAGACGACGTCCGCGCCCTTGGAGCGCATGCGGGTCTCGGCCTCGGGGTTGGTGGCGAAGTCCTCGATCTTGAGGGCCTTCTTCTTGTCGTCCTTGCACTTCTTCGCCTGGTCCTTGGCGAGGTCGTGCGAGAACGTGTTGCGCTGCACGGCGATCGTCTTGCCGCACAGGTCGTCCCAGGTCTTGATGCCCTGGTCGTCGCCCTTGTTGGTGTACAGCGAGACACCCGCGGTGAAGTAGTCGACGAAGTCGACGCCGGCGCCGACCTTCTTGCCGGTGTCGGCGTCGATGCCCTCCTGGCGGTCCTTGGTGTCGGTCATGGCCGACATCGCGATGTCGTACCGGTTGGCCGCCAGGCCACCGATGAGGGTGTCGAAGGTGGCGTTCTGGAACTTGAAGTCCACGCCGAGCTGCTTGCCCATCGCCGCGGCGATGTCGATGTCGATGCCGACGACCTTGCCGGACTCGTCCTTGTACTCCACCGGGGCGTACGCGATGTCCGAACCGACGTTGATCACGCCCTTGTCCCGGAGGGCCGCGGGCAGCTTGTCGGCCAGCGGGGCCCCGCTGGCCGAGGCGGTCTCCGAACCGCTGTCCTTGCTCTTGGTCTGGTCACCGCAGCCGGTGAGCAGCAGGGCGCCCGCGACCGCGATCGCTCCGACGGCGGCGGTACGGGAACGCAGGCCGGTCGTACGACAGGTGGTGCTTGCGGTCATGGTGGGTTCCTCCGGCGGGGGTGGTGTGGAGTTGCCGACAGGTCGACGATTAACACGCGTCTTCGAGTGTGGCGACCTCGTGTGATTACGGCATCTTGCCATTCGGGCATGTGCAATCAGATGACCGGCCATGTCAAAATCGGATAACGGGTGACCCCCCGATGACCTACGAACCGCCGCGGACCAGGTGATCAGACCGGATCCTGTGCGGGAATTCCTCCTTCCGGCCGGAAGATCTTCGGCGCATCTCAGGATGCGGTCGGCCGCGAACTCCGCACACGTGGCTGTACTGGACTTGTCGTGACGTGTACCGACTTGCCCCGTTATCCGTCGATGAATCGAACGATCCATGATCGTCTTCAAATGACCTACGAGTTGTGACCTTCGAGGTATCAAGACGTGTGGACTCGTCGTCGGCGCCGTCCGTCCGGTAAGAAGGTTCCTTACACCCCTCATCCGGGGCCCAGGGCGCGTGTGCGGCGCGCCCGTCGCGTCTGAGCCCGCAGGCGTCGCCGTACGTATCGGTGACCTGGGACTTACGCGGTGCCCGCCCGCTTGCGAACCGGAAGCGGAACACCCTCAAACCATGAAGACCTAAGGGGTAACACCAGTGGCAGCGGAGATTGTCAATCCTCGCACCGACAGTGGCGACGGCAGTACGGGTCAGGAGGGCGGAGGGGAGCCTCTCAATTCCCTCGACTCCTTCGACCCCGCCTTCGCCCTGCACCGCGGCGGCAAGATGGCCGTGCAGGCCACCGTGCCGATCCGGGACAAGGACGACCTGTCCCTCGCCTACACGCCCGGCGTCGCGCGGGTGTGCACCGCCATCGCCGAGCAGCCCGACCTGGTCAACGACTACACGTGGAAGTCGTCGGTCGTCGCCGTCGTGACGGACGGTACGGCGGTCCTCGGACTCGGCGACATCGGCCCCGAGGCCTCCCTCCCCGTGATGGAGGGCAAGGCGATCCTGTTCAAGCAGTTCGGCGGCGTCGACGCGGTGCCGATCGCGCTCGCCTGCACGGACGTCGACGAGATCATCGAGACCGTCGTCCGGATGGCGCCCTCCTTCGGCGGCGTGAACCTGGAGGACATCTCCGCGCCCCGCTGCTTCGAGATCGAGAAGCGGCTCCAGGAAGCCCTCGACATCCCCGTCTTCCACGACGACCAGCACGGCACGGCGGTCGTGACGCTGGCGGCGCTGCGGAACGCGGCGAAGCTGACCGGGCGCGGGCTGGGCGATCTGCGGGCCGTCATCTCGGGTGCGGGCGCGGCCGGTGTGGCCATCGCCAAGATGCTGCTGGAGGCCGGTCTCGGCGACGTCGCGGTCGCCGACCGCAAGGGCATCGTCTCCGCGGACCGCGAGGACCTCACGCCGGTCAAGCGGGAACTCGCCGAACTCACCAACCGGGCCGGGCTCTCGGGCTCCCTGGAGGACGCCCTCGCGGGCGCGGACGTCTTCATCGGCGTCTCCGGCGGTACGGTCCCGGAGCAGGCGGTGGCCTCGATGGCTGAGAACGCCTTCGTCTTCGCCATGGCCAACCCCAACCCCGAGGTGCACCCGGACGTCGCGCACAAGTACGCGGCGGTCGTCGCCACCGGGCGCTCGGACTACCCGAACCAGATCAACAACGTCCTCGCCTTCCCGGGGATCTTCGCGGGGGCCCTTCAGGTGCGGGCGTCCCGGATCACCGAGGGGATGAAGATCGCGGCGGCCGAGGCGCTGGCGTCGGTCGTCGGGGACGACCTCGCCGCGGACTATGTCATTCCGTCGCCGTTCGACGAGCGGGTCGCTCCTGCCGTGACCGCGGCGGTCGCCGCGGCGGCTCGGGCGGAGGGTGTTGCTCGGCGCTGAGCCGAGTGCCGGGGCGGTGCGGGGGTTTCCTCGCCCCCGCACCGCCTACCCGGCCCACCCCGGGGGCTGCGCCCCTTCGACCCCCAGGCGTCCGTCCGGTGGGGGCTGGTCGCGCAGTTCCCCGCGCCCCTGAAAAGCAGTGGCTGCGCCCCGTGCTTTTCAGCGCCGACACCGGCCACCTTTCACGCCCGTAGGGCCTGGTCTTTCAGGGGCGCGGGGAACTGCGCGAGAAGCCCCACCCACCCGCACCCGACGACGCAACCCGTATGGCCCGCTTCCGGAACGCCGAAGTCCGGGCGACGGGACGCGTGTCACAGGGCTCCGTGGTTCCATCGCTCCCGGCGTCCCCCTATGGTCAGGCGCATGTTCGCTGCCTACGCCGCCCGCATCGACCGTGATCGACCGCTCGACGGACTGGAGTTGGGTGACCGCCCGGCCCCGGAACCGAGGCCCGGCTGGACGACCGTGAGGGTGAAGGCCGCCTCGCTGAACCACCACGACCTGTGGTCCCTGCGCGGGGTCGGCCTCGCCGAGGACAAGCTGCCCATGATCCTCGGCTGTGACGCCGCCGGTGTGGACGAGGACGGCAACGAGGTCGTCCTGCACTCGGTGATCGGCCAGACCGGCCACGGGGTCGGCCCCGACGAGCCCCGCTCGATCCTCACCGAGCGCTACCAGGGCACCTTCGCCGAACTCGTCTCCGTCCCCGCCTGGAACGTCCTTCCCAAGCCCGCGGAACTCTCCTTCGCGGAGGCCGCCTGCCTGCCCACCGCCTGGCTGACGGCGTACCGCATGCTCTTCACCAACGCCGGCGTACGCCCCGGTGACTCCGTCCTCGTGCAGGGTGCCGGCGGCGGTGTCGCCACCGCCGCGATCGTGCTGGGCAAGGCGGCCGGACTGCGCGTCTTCGCCACCAGCCGGGACGAGGCCAAGCGCAAGCGCGCCCTGGAGCTGGGCGCGGTGGAGGCGCTGGAGTCGGGGGCCCGGCTGCCGCAGCGTGTCGACGCGGTCATCGAGACCGTCGGTGCCGCCACCTGGTCCCACTCGGTGAAGTCGCTGCGCCCCGGCGGCAGCCTCGTCATCTCGGGCGCCACCAGCGGCGACCGCCCCTCCCACGCCGAACTGACCCGCATCTTCTTCCTCGAACTCAAGGTCGTCGGCTCCACCATGGGCACCAAGGACGAACTGGAGGACCTCCTCTCCTTCTGCGCCGCTACCGGCGTCCGTCCCGTCATCGACGAGGTGCTTCCCCTGGACCGTGCCCGCGAGGGCTTCGAACGCCTGGCGGCGGGCGACCAGTTCGGCAAGATCGTGCTCACCAACCCCTGACGGACTCTCTCGCTACAGCGACCGCGACGGCCGGCCCGGTTCTCCGGGCCGGCCGTCCTCATGTCAACCGGGGTTGACGCGGGGATGAATGTCAACGTAGGTTGACATCATGACCGAAGCAACGGATCTCGCCGAGCGCGCGGGCGACCGCGACCCCCGGGTCGGGCTGCGGGCCGTCGCCGCGCTGCGGAGGCTGCTGGAGCGCCTGGAGTCGGTGCAGGTGGGCAGCGCCCGCCGGCAGGGCTGGTCGTGGCAGGAGATCGCCACGGAACTCGGAGTGAGCAGGCAGGCCGTGCACAAGAAGTACGGGAGGCATTGATGTTCGAACGGTTCACGAAAGACGCCCGTGCCGTGGTCCTGGGAGCGGTGGACCACGCGGAGCGCACCCGTGCGGTGGAGGTGACCGAGGAGCATCTCCTCCTCTCCTTGCTGGACCGCGAGGCCAGTCGCGCCTCGTTCGCCCTGGCCGCGCTGGGGCTCGCCGGGGCGGACCGCCGGGAGTCCGTCGAGCGTGCCCTCGCCGAGGCCCGCCGCCGGGGTGGGCTCTCCCGCGCCGACGTCGACGCCCTCTCCGGCCTCGGCATCGACCTCTCCGAGATCGTCTCCCGCGTCGAAGAGGCTCACGGCGTGGGGGCGTTGGCATCGGAGCGGAAGGGCTTCGGGAGCGGCTGGGCGCGCCGCTCCGGCCACCGGCCCTTCACCCGTGACGCCAAGGACGTCCTGACCCGCTCCCTGCGCGCCGCGCACGCCCACCGCGACCGGCACATCGGCGACGAACACCTCCTTCTGGCCCTCACCACCCGCCCCGGCCTCCCGGCCGAGGTCCTCGCGGACCATGGGGTGACGTACGCGGCGCTGGAGCGGGTGCTGTACGGGGCGGGGGAGGCCAAAGCGGGGTGAGCGTGCCGGTTCGCCCGCCGGTGAGCGCGTCGGTGAGTGCACCGAGTGAGCGTGCCGGGGTGCGGCGAGTGCCGCCCCGGCTCACCCCTTCGGTGCCCGCAGCACCACACCGATGTGGGCCGCCGCTGTCGACAGGTGCCGGCGGGCGTCGCGCAGCTGCTCCTCGGTCACGCCGTGGTCGCGGGCCGCGTCGCGAATGTCGTCGCGGAAGCGGTCCAGGAGACGGTCGAGGTCACGGGCCGGTTCACCCGTGGGTGCCTCGTGCACCCAGGCGGGCTCGTAGTCGGCCGGGAACTCCTCGGGAGTGGCCGAGTACTCGGGCTCCCCGGCGCCGGTCGCCGCGCCCGTGCGCCCGAAGCCGAAGTCCTTTCCGAACTCCTTTCCGAAGTCCTTCCCGAACTCGCCGAACTCCTTGGCCAGTTCGGTCAGTCCCTCCCGTACGCCCGTCGGCCAGTCGCCCCGGGTGAAGTGGTCCTGCACGTGGTCCTGGACTCGTTTGGCGATGCGCTGCAGCTCCTCCTGAGCCTGGGTGCGGGCATGCTCCTGCGCCTCCTTGGCCTGGCGGCGGGCACGCTGGGCCTCCTCGCGGGCGCGCCGGCTCTCGTCCTTCGCGCGGCGTGCCTGCTCCTTCCACTCCTGCTTGACGCGGCGCATCTCCTCCTTGGCGGCACGCCAGGACGCGTTGTCGGCGTACCCGCCGAACTCCCCGGGCGTCCCCTGCTCCCCCTCGCCCGTCCCGCCGCCCTTGCGGGCCTCGGACGCGGCCGCCCGCATCTCTCGGCGCAGGTCGCCCGCCGCGCCCCGTACGTCGGCCCGGATCTCGGCGGCCAGCTCCGCCACCGATTCGCGGATCTCCAGCTCCAGATCGGCCAGCTCGCCGCCGCGGTCGGCCAGTTCGGCGCGGCCCGCGTCCGTGATCGCGTACACCTTGCGGCCGCCCTCGGTGGTGTGGGTGACCAGTCCCTCCGCCTCCAGCTTGGCCAGGCGGGGGTAGACGGTGCCGGCCGAGGGGGCGTACAGGCCCTGGAAGCGTTCCTCCAGCAGCCGGATCACCTCGTAGCCGTGGCGCGGGGCCTCGTCCAGCAGCTTCAGCAGATACAGCCGCAGGCGTCCGTGGGCGAAGACGGGAGGCATGTCAGAACACCTTCTTGTCGGTCGTGCGGTCGGTCGCGGCGTCGGCCGGCCGGTCGGCCCCGGTGACGTCCGGTCCGTCGTCCGGGGCGGGCGCGTGGCCGGGCGGGTTCCCCGCCGGGGCGGAGGAGCCGTCCGACGGATGGTCGCTCATGCCCTCGGGCCGGTGGGTGGGCGGGGGGCCACCGTGGCCGTCGGTTGGGTCGGTGGGTGAGGGCTCGCCTTCGTCATCGGGTCGGCCGACGGACGGGAGGCCGGTGGAGTCGGACCCGCTCGGTGTCGCGTCCGGTGTGCCAGGACGCGGGTCCTGCCGCGCTCCCGGGTTCTGCCCCGCCTCCGCCGTCTTCTCCGCACTGCCGCCCGGCTGAGGCTCCCCGGCCTCCGCCCGGCCCTCGCGGTCCGGCTCCCATGGCTCGTCCTCCGACGGGGGCCTGCGCAGGAGGGCTATGGAGCCGGAGACGGTGGTCGCCCTGAGGCGGCCGTTGCCCGTGCCCAGGCGGCCGGTGACCTTGTGGGCGCCCCAGGGGCCGCTGACGCGGAGGTCGTCGAAGGCGTTGGAGATGGTGCCGCTGGCGGTGTTGGCCTCGACCTCGGCGTCGGTGGGGTGGGGGAGACGGATGGCGATCTCACCGGAGACGCTGGTGAGGCCGACGTCGGTGGGGCCGCCCGTGGGATCGAGGTCGAGGATGATGGAGCCGCTCACCGAGTCGGCCTTCACGCTGGGGCAGGACCCCTCTATGACGGTCAGGTCGCCGGAGACGGAGCTGAGCCGGAGGTCGCCGCTGAGGGACTGCGCCTCCACGTTCCCCGACACCGTCGTGGCGCGCACCGGGCCCGCCAGGCCGACCAGGGTGGCGTCGCCCGAGACGCCCTTCACCTCGGTGCGCCCCTCCAGCCCGGTCACGACCGCCGTCGCGCCGACCACGCCCACCTCCACACGGGTGGCCGCCGGGACGGCGAGCGACACCAGGACATTGCGACGCCAGCCCTTCCGGTCGAGCCACTTGAGGAAGCCCTTCCAGGGCAGGTCGTCGTAGGCGACGGTCAGGGTGCCGCCCTTCTGCGTCACCGTCAGGGGCGGGCCCTCGACGGCGGACACCTCCAGACGGGCGGAACTCTCGTCGGTGCCCACCACGTTGACCGTTCCGTTGACGACGCGCACATGCAGTGCCGTCACCGGTTCGTCGAACGTGAGCCTCCGCGGCTCGGCGACGGACCACTCGGACATGGTGCTGACCCCCTCGGCATGACAGACGGGCAGGACGAGAAGACGTAGGACCACACGCGCACTATCGCGTTCTCGCTATTCACGATATATCGCGGTCACGGAAAGTCAAGACACCCGTTCTGGTGACTCGGCACGTACATAGAGGGCAAACCGGCCTAGCGTGGAGTGCATGTCGACGGAACGCTCCCCGGGGCCCCGTGCCCCCCGGTCCACCCCCGCCCCCGGCGCGCTCCTGCTCTGCCGGGCGGATCCCGACTCCGTCGCCCCCGTCGCCCAACTGCTTCGCGAGCGCATGCTGCTCACCCCCGCCGGAGCCGAGTGGACCGCGCTCGTGCCCGAGGGAAAGCCCTGGCTGCAGGGCGGAGAACCCGTCGACCGCGTGCTCACCGGCTGGGCGACCGCCCTGGCCGTCGGCGTCCCCTGGCCCGTGCTCGCGCTGTGGTGGGACGCGGACCGGGGCGGTTACACCCTCGCCGCCGGCTTCCGCCGCACCGTCGGCTACGTATGGCTCGCGAACGGCACCCCGGTCGGCGAGGACGAGGCGATGCGTACGTTCGCGGCCCGTCTGGGCCTGGACCCGGTGCTCGACGCGCAGGCCCTGGACGGCCTCACGCGACCCGATCCGGCGGCGGACGCCCGCTCCCGGCTGCTGGGTCTCCTCGCCGTCCTCGCCCGCGCGGGCGTGACGCTCCCCGCCGGCCTCGGCCCGGGCGAACCCGCCGACCGGCTCCGTGAGGTCGCCCGTGTCCAGCCCGGCGTCCAGCGCATCGAATGGACCGGCTGGCGCGGTGCCGTTCGTACGGAGCTGGACGCGCTCGAACGCGGCCGCCTCGGCCCCTGGCTCCCCTGGGCCGGCACTCCCAGAGCCCGTGCCCTGGCCGCCGCGCAACTCCTCGCGGGCCTACCGCTCACCGCCTGGGGTCTGCACCGCCGGAGCCTCGGCTGGCTGACCGCCGGCAGTCTCCTCATCGCCCACGGCGCCGTGGGCCTGCTGTACGACCTGTCCCACCCGCGCGACTGATCACTCGCACCGCGGCCGAAGGGAGGCGGCTACTCGTCCTCGTCCTCGTCGTCCAGCCGCGCCAGCCAGGTTGCCAGCCGCTCCACCGGGACCTCGAAGTCCGGGTTCAGATCGACGAACGTCCGCAGCTGCTCGGCCAGCCACTCGAAGGTGACCTCCTCCTCGCCGCGCCGCTTCTCCAGTTCCTCGATGCCACGGTCCGTGAAGTACATGGGTCAAGGATAAGTGCGGGGAAACGGCCGGGCCGCACCCCTGGAGAGGGGTGCGGCCCGGTTGCGTACGGTCGTCGAGGGCTGTTACGCCTCGAACACCTCACGCACCAACTGCTCCTGCTCGGCCTGGTGCCGCTTGGCCGAACCCACCGCCGGCGACGAGCCGTGCGGGCGGGAGATGCGCCGGAGCCGCTCGCCGTGCGGGACGTCCGCGCCGACCGCGAGGTCAAGGTGGTCGATCAGGTTGAGGGCGATGAAGGGCCAGGCGCCCTGGTTCGCCGGCTCCTCCTGGGTCCAGAGGTACTTCTCGGCGTTCGGGTACTTGTTGACCTCCGCCTGGACCTCGGCACCCGGCAGCGGGTAGAGGCGCTCGATGCGGATGATCGCCGTGTCCGTGACGCCGCGCTTCTGACGCTCGGCCTCCAGGTCGTAGTAGACCTTGCCGGCGCAGAAGACGACCTTCTTGACCGCGTTCGGGTCGACCGAGCTGTCGCCGATGACCGGGCGGAACTGGCCGCTCGTGAACTCCTCCGCCTTCGACGCGGCGGCCTTCAGGCGCAGCATCGACTTCGGGGTGAAGACGACCAGCGGCTTGTGGTGCGGGTTGTGCACCTGCCACCGCAGGAGGTGGAAGTAGTTCGACGGGGAGGTCGGCATGGCGACCGTCATGTTGTTCTGCGCGCACATCTGGAGGAAGCGCTCCGGGCGGGCGGACGAGTGGTCCGGGCCCTGGCCCTCGTAACCGTGCGGGAGCAGCAGGGTGACGCCGGACGTCTGGCCCCACTTCTGCTCCGCCGACGAGATGAACTCGTCCACGACCGTCTGGGCGCCGTTGACGAAGTCGCCGAACTGGGCCTCCCACATCACCAGGGACTCGGGACGGGCGAGCGAGTAGCCGTACTCGAAGCCCATCGCCGCGTACTCGGAGAGCAGCGAGTTGTAGACGTTCAGCCGCGCCTGGTCCTCGGAGAGGTACATCAGCGGCGTGAACTCCTCGCCCGTCTCACGGTCGATGATCACCGCGTGACGCTGGCCGAAGGTGCCGCGCTGCGAGTCCTGGCCGGCCAGGCGGACCGGGGTGCCCTCCAGGAGGAGGGAGCCGACCGCGAGGGTCTCGCCCATGCCCCAGTCGATCGTGCCGTCCTCGACCATGGCCGCCCGGCGCTGCAGCTGCGGCAGCAGACGCGGGTGGGCGGTGATGTGGTCCGGGACGTTGACCTGGGACTCGGCGATGCGCTTGACGGTCTCCGCCGTGATCGCGGTGTCCACCGCGACCGGGAAGCCGTCCTGCGGGTCGTGGACCTCGCCGGACACCGGCTGCGAGGTGGCCTCGCGGACCTCCGTGAAGACCTTCTCCAGCTGGCCCTGGTAGTCCTGCAGCGCCTGCTCGGCCTCTTCCAGGGTGATGTCGCCGCGACCGATGAGGGACTCGGTGTAGAGCTTGCGCACCGAGCGCTTCTTGTCGATCAGGTCGTACATCAGCGGCTGGGTGAAGGCCGGGTTGTCCGACTCGTTGTGACCGCGGCGGCGGTAGCAGATGAGGTCGATCACCACGTCCTTGTTGAACGCCTGGCGGAACTCGAAGGCCAGCCGCGCGACGCGGACCACGGCCTCCGGGTCGTCGCCGTTCACGTGGAAGATCGGGGCCTCGATCATGCGGGCCACGTCCGTGGCGTACATCGAGGAACGCGAGGACTCCGGGGCGGCCGTGAAGCCGACCTGGTTGTTGATGACGATGTGGACCGTGCCGCCGGTGCGGTAGCCGCGCAGCTGCGACATGTTCAGGGTCTCGGCCACCACGCCCTGGCCCGCGAAGGCCGCGTCGCCGTGGATCGCCACCGGCATGACCGTGAAGTCCGTGCCGCCCTTGTTGATGATGTCCTGCTTGGCACGGACGATGCCCTCCAGGACCGGGTCGACCGCCTCCAGGTGGGAGGGGTTGGCGGCCAAGGAGACCTTGATCTGCTCGCCGTCCAGGCCCGTGAAGGTGCCCTCGGCGCCCAGGTGGTACTTCACGTCGCCGGAGCCGTGCATCGACTTCGGGTCGAGGTTGCCCTCGAACTCGCGGAAGATCTGGGCGTACGACTTGCCGACGATGTTCGCCAGGACGTTCAGGCGGCCGCGGTGGGCCATGCCGATGACGACCTCGTCGAGACGGGACTCCGCCGCGCTGTCGATGACCGCGTCGAGCAGCGGGATGACCGACTCGCCGCCTTCGAGGCTGAAGCGCTTCTGGCCGACGTACTTGGTCTGCAGGAAGGTCTCGAAGGCCTCCGCCGCGTTCAGCCGGCGCAGGATGCGCAGCTGCTCCTCGCGCTCCGGCTTGCTGTGCGGACGCTCGATGCGGTCCTGGATCCAGCGGCGCTGCTTCGGGTCCTGGATGTGCATGAACTCGACGCCGGTCGTACGGCAGTACGAGTCGCGCAGGACGCCGAGGATGTCGCGGAGCTTCATCAGGGACTTGCCCGAGAAGCCGCCGACCGCGAACTCCCGCTCCAGGTCCCACAGGGTGAGCCCGTGCTCGGTGATGTCCAGGTCGGGGTGCTTGCGCTGGCGGTACTCCAGCGGGTCGGTGTCGGCCATGACGTGGCCGCGGACCCGGTAGGAGTGGATCAGCTCGAAGACGCGGGCGGCCTTGGTGACGTCGTCGTCGTGCGAGGCGTCGATGTCCTTGAGCCAGCGGACCGGCTCGTAGGGGATGCGCAGGGCCTCGAAGATGTCGTCGTAGAACCCGCCCTCGCCGAGCAGGTAGTTGGCGACGATCCGCAGGAACTCGCCCGAGGCGGCGCCCTGGATGACCCGGTGGTCGTACGTCGAGGTCAGGGTCATGACCTTCGAGATGCCCAGCTTGTTCAGGGTGTCCTGCGACGTGCCCTGGAACTCGGCCGGGTAGTCCATGGAACCGACGCCCATGATGACCGACTGACCGGGCATCAGACGCGGCACGGAGTGGACGGTGCCGAGGCCGCCGGGGTTGGTCAGGGAGACCGTGACACCGGTGAAGTCGTCCATCGTCAGCTTGCCGTCACGGGCGCGGCGGACGATGTCCTCGTAGGCCTGCCAGAACTCGAAGAAGTTCAGCGTCTCGGCCTTCTTGATGCCCGCGACGACCAGCTGGCGGTCGCCGTTGGGCTTCACCAGGTCGATGGCGAGGCCGAAGTTGACGTGCGGCGGCTTGACGAGGGTGGGCTTCCCGTCCTTCTCCGCGTAGTGCCAGTTCATCGACGGCATCGTCTTGATGGCCTGCACCATCGCGTAGCCGATCAGGTGCGTGAAGGAGATCTTCCCGCCCCGGGCGCGCTTCAGGTGGTTGTTGATGACGATGCGGTTGTCGAACAGCAGCTTCACCGGGACGGCGCGCACGGACGTGGCCGTGGGCAGCTCCAGCGAGGCGTTCATGTTCTTCGCGACCGCGGCGGCGGGGCCGCGCAGCGTGATGAACTCCGGGCCCTCGGTGGCGGCGGCCGGCGTGGCCTGCTTCGCGGGGGCCGCGGCCGCCGGCTTGGCGGGCGCGGCCGGAGCGGCGGCGGGCTTCGCGGCGGCCGGGGCCGGCGGCGCCGCGGCGGGCTTCGGGGCCGCCGGGGCGGGCGCGGCCGCCTTCGCGGGGGCGGCCTGGGCCTGAGCCGGGGCGGCGGGTGCCGCGGGCGTGGTGGTCGCTGCGGCCCCCGCGGCCGCAGTGCTCGCCGGAGCCGAGGCGGCAGCGGCGCCCGGCTTGTAGTCGGCGAAGAAGTCCCACCAGGCTCGGTCTACCGAGTTCGGGTCCTGGAGGTACTGCTGATAGATCTCGTCGACGAGCCACTCGTTCGGACCGAAGGCCGCGGCGGGGTTCTTACCCGCTTGGTCTGCGTCGGTCGAGATGCTCGAGTTACTGGGGGACTGTGGCGACACGGCGGCAACCGCCCTCTTCCGCTTCACAAGGTGATGGACAGCGGGAATCAAGGCTACGCCCCCGGGGCCGGGTAGGTCAGGCCGAGTCCGCTCTTCGTCGCGTAAGTCACATCGGAAAGCGTGTTTCGGGGGTGGAAATGGCGGGAAACAAGCGTGGTTCCGGTCCGGAATGGGGGTGGGGGGTGTGTGCTGGGCATGCGTCGGGTGGGGCCTGCGGGTATGTGTCCGCGGCCCTCTGCCTGAACGCACCTGATCACACGTGTCCGGCTGGGCGGAACGGCCGTGGATCTTGTGGCTCCGCTTCGAACTTTACGTCAACTTGGGGGAGATGTAAGCACCGGGAGGATGAGCGATATTCGGCAATGGTGGGGGGATTCAGCCATGTGTGATGTGGGTATCGGGGGAAGGCCCGCACGCTGTCTCTGTCGCTGCCCGGAAACGCCGTTCCGGAGTGATCGGCTCAGGTCTGCAGCTGGCGTTGAGTGGCCTGGGGCGGTACGCCTGGCAGGAGTACTCGGATGCGGCAGCCCTTGGGGGACTCGGCCACTCCGATGCGGCCGCCGTGCAGGTCCACGGCCCAGCGGGCGATGGCGAGGCCCAGGCCGGTGCCGCCGTCGCTGCCGGGGCCGTGGGGGGAGCTGACGGCGCCGCGGTTGAAGCGTTCGAAGACGCGGTGCCATTCGGATTCGGGGATGCCGGGGCCCTCGTCCAGGACTTCCAGGTCCAGGGACTCGGGGCTGGGGCCGCGGCGGGCCTTCACCGTGACGCGGCCGTGCGCCGGGCTGTGCTTGACCGCGTTGTCGATGAGGTTGGCGACGACCTGGTGGATGCGTTCCGGGTCGGCGTTGGCGGTGAGTTCCGGCGGGTGGACGTCCAGGTGCAGGTGGACGTCCGTACGGGTGTGGTTGCCGGAGCCCGAGGCGATGCCGCCCCGGGCCGAGGAGACCATCTGGGCCTCCTTGAGGACGCCCGAGAGGTACGGCCAGACCTCGAAGCGGCGGCGGCGCAGCGGGACCACGCCGTTGTCCAGGCGCGAGAGGTCGAGCAGGGTCTCCACCAGGCGGCCCAGGCGCTCGGTCTGCTTCAGGGCCGTCCGCATCGTCTCGGGGTCGGCCTGGGTGACACCGTCGACGATGTTCTCCAGGACCGCGCGCAGGCCCGCGATGGGCGTACGGAGCTCGTGGGAGACGTTCGCCACGAGCTCCTTGCGCTGACGGTCCTGCGCCTCCAGCTCGTCGGCCATGAGGTTGATCGTGTGGGCGAGGTCGCCCAGTTCGTCCCGGCGGTTCTCGCTGACCCGGCGGGTGTAGTCGCCGCGCGAGATCGACCGGGCGACCGCGTTCATCTCGTCCAGGGGGGCGGTGAGCGAATGCGCGACGAACTGCGTAATCAGGAGTGTGGCGATCATCGAGAACACCGTGATGAAGCGCAGCTCCGTCTTGGTGTGCACCGCGATCATCGACAGACCGGTCGTGATCAGGACCGAGATGACGACGAGCGCGCCGAGCTTCGTCTTGATCGAGAAGGGACGCAGACCGCTGAGCGGCCCCGCGCCCTTCCGCGACCCCGGGTCACCGACTCCGCTCATGACGCCACCAGCCCTCTGTCCCTCTGTGCCTGCGTATGCCCCGCGCGCACGGTGCGGGCACGGGATCAGGGAGTCGGGGTCTCCAGGGCGTACCCCACACCGTGCACCGTGCGGATCCGCTCCGCGCCGATCTTCCGCCGCAGCGCCTTGATGTGGCTGTCCACGGTCCGCGTCCCGGACGCGTCCGCCCAGTCCCACACCTCGGCGAGCAACTGTTCGCGCGAGAGTACGGCACGCGGGGTGTTCGCGAGACATACGAGGAGGTCGAACTCGGTGGGCGTGAGGTGCACGTCCTCGCTGCGCACCCGCACGCGGCGCTGCGCGTGGTCGATCTCCAGCTCGCCGAGGCGCAGGATGCCCGAGCGCGGTGTGGTCGCGGCCAGCGCGGCCCGCTCCACCCGGCGCAGCAGGACGTGCACGCGGGCGGCCAGCTCACGCATGGAGAACGGCTTGGTCATGTAGTCGTCGGCGCCGACGCCGAGCCCGACCAGCATGTCCGTCTCGTCGTCCCGGGCGGTGAGCATCAGCACGGGGACGGGCCGCTGGGCCTGGACGCGCCTGCACACCTCCAGGCCGTCGAAGCCGGGCAGCATGATGTCGAGGATCAGCAGGTCGGGCTGCCAGGCCTCCGCGGTGTCGACCGCGGCCGGCCCGTCGGTCGCGGTCTGCACGACGAAACCCTCGGCGCGCAGGCGGGCCGCGATGGCGTCGACGATCGTCGGGTCGTCCTCGACCACGAGGACCCGGCGCTGTGCGCCCGGGGTCGCCGTGGTGCTGCTGTGGGTGGTGTGTGTCTGCTCCATCGCCCGCCCCTGTGTTGCTTTCCGGAATCAGTGGGGTGATCCCTTGACTACGCATGGCTGCGCCTGACTGCGATTGACGCTTGAATGATCGGCGTCAGGCAAGCAGGGTACGGGCAGTCGCCGCACCACGGCTATCCAGGTCGGATCGCGAGGTGCACCACGTCCGGAACTCCCCGGGCAACCTCGATCTCTTCGGTACGCACCTGTTGGAACCCGGCATTCCGCAAGGTTTCCTCGAATTCCGCAGAAGGCCGCGCAGACCAGACGGCGAGCACCCCACCCTGCCTCAACACCCTTGCGCAGCTTGCCAGTCCGGCAGGTGAGTAGAGGTTTCCGTTGGCCTCGGAGACGGTCCAGTCGGGTCCGTTGTCGATGTCCAGACAGAGTGCGTCGAACGTGGCGGATGTCTCATTGACGTACGCCACGAGATCGGCTTCCACGATCTCCGTACGAGGATCCGCGAGCGCTTCGGCGGACACCTCGGCCAACGGGCCCGCGCGGTGCCACTCGATCACGGAGGGTTCGCGTTCGACAACTGTGATCGTTCCCCAGCGCTGATCCGCGGCGGCGTGGGCGAGCGAGAAGCCGACGCCCAGGCCCCCGATCAGCACACTCGGCCGGGAACGGCGGCCCAGCGCGTCGAGGGCGGCGTCGACCAGCAGCCGCTCCGAGCGGCCGTCCGAAGTGTCCATCAGGAAGCAGCCGTTGGCGATGATCTGCAGCAGCTCCCCGTGGCGCCGCAGCACGACCTCGCCGTAGGGGCCCTCGCGCCGGTCGATGACTTCGGGTTCGTCGGTGATGGGCATCCGCCCATCCTTACCCGACCGGGGCGCCGGCGGCCGCCGAATTACGTCGGCCCGGTGACGACCCGGCGTGATCGCAGCGGGGCGGGAGGGGGCTCAGAGCGTCAGACCGTGCCCGTAGGGGAAGACCGGGTCCTCGGTGTCGTTGGGCACGTCCGGGCGGGACGCCGCCACCGCCGCCATGGAGCGCGGCAGTTCGAAGGGCAGCCGCCCCTCGGCCCGCACCCGTCCGAAGGCCACGTCGAGCAGGGCCTCGTCGTGGGCCCCGTAGTCGGCGACGAGCGCGGCCGCCTTCGCCGCGATCTCCGGGAGTACGGCGGGCCGCTCCAGATTGACGCAGACCAGCGTGGGCACGGCCGCCAGCAGGGCCAGGATCTCCGTCAGCCGTTCCTCGCCGAACGCCAGTGACCCGGCGTGGAAGAAGGACTCGAAGAGCCCGGGCCGCTCCTCGTACGGCGTGCGCAGCCGCAGCACGGCCACGTCCGCGTGGGCGGGGTCGGCCACGACGTTGCCGTACAGGGACGCCGTCTGCGCGCACACGCCCTCGACGTACAGGTTGGGGCGGTCGGTGAGCGGGAGGAGGGAGTGGTTGGTCAGGACGGTGAGGGAACGGCGCTGGGCCGCTTCGCCGAGGGCCGTGAACTCGCTCGCGCCGACGGTCTCCTCGGCGCGGTCCGGGTCGACGAACCGCCGCTCGAAGAGGCCGAGGACGAACTTCTCGCGCAGGAGGCGGCGTACGGAGGCGTCGATCCGCTCCTCGGGGATCCGGCCGGAACGGACCAGTTCGACGATCACCTCGGGGCACTGCTCGCCCCCGAACTGGTCGGCGCCCGCGTCCAGGGCCTTGGCCGCGCGTTCGGCGACGGTGAGGTGTTCGACGCCCCAGGCGTGCGCCTCGTGCGGTTCGCCGCCGATGGACGCGTCGGTGAGCAGACCCCAGTCGGTGCAGACGATGCCGTCGAAGGCGAGCCGTTCGCGCAGCAGGCCGGTGAGGACGTCCCGGTTGAAGCCGAAGCCGACCTCCTCCCAGTCCTCGACGCCGATCGGCTGACCGTAGTAGGGCATCATCTGCGAGCAGCCCGCCTCGACGGCCGCCCGGAAGGGCGCGAGGTGGTAGTCGCGCATGCCGCCGGGATAGATCTGTTCCTTGCCGTACGGGAAGTGCGGGTCCTCGCCGTCCCGCTGCGGGCCGCCGCCGGGGAAGTGCTTGACCATGGCGGCGACCGAGCGCGGGCCGAGCCGGGGCCCCTGCAGGCCGCGTACGTACGCCCGGACCAGTGCGCTCGTGACCTCGGCGGACGAGCCGAAGGTGCCGGACTGGCGCGACCAGCGGGGCTCGGTGGCGAGGTCGATCTGCGGGTGGAGGGCGACGCGGAAGCCGACGGCGAGGTACTCGCGGCGGACCGTGTCGGCGAACCGCTCCACCAGCTCCGGTTCGCCGATCGCGGCCAGCCCCAGGGGCTCGGGCCAGGCCGAGAAGGCGCCGTGGCCGGACGCCGTGCCCGGGTTGTCGGTGAACGAGTGGCGCGGGTCGGTGGAGAGGGTGACCGGGATGCCCAGCCGGGTGTCCGCCGCGACCGCCTGGAGCCGGTTGACCCACTCGGCGGTCTCGCGGACCCCGTACTGGCCCAGGAGGTTGAAATGGCTCAGGTGCCCGTCCGTGACCAGTTCGGCGGTGCCGCGACGCGGGGGCGTTGCGTCGGTGGCCCCGGTGAGTGACCCGTCGGGGTTCATGGTCAGCATGGCGTGGAAGAGCTGGCCCGCCTTCTCCGCGAGGGTCATCCGGCTCAGGAGGTCCGCCACGCGCTCGTCGGCGGGGCGGCTGGGGTCGCGGTACGGGAGCATGCGAGGGGCTTCCTTGTACGGGGGCTCTGGCGGGGCTACTTGACCGAACGGACGAACTGGACGGCGAGGGCGCCCGCGAGCGAGGCGACGGCGCCGAAGAGGAACAGGGCGCTGTAGTTGGAGCCGCTGCCGCCGACGGCCAGCAGGCCCGGGGCGATGATCGGCACGAGGGACTGGGGCAGGGCGTTGCCGATGTTGAGGACGCCCATGTCCTTGGCGGACTCCTCCGGGTCGGGCAGCACCGCGGCTGCCAGCGCCATGTCCACGGAGAGATAGAGCCCCTCGGCGAAGCCGAACACGACCATGGCGAGGAGGTACGCCCCGAAGGTCTGGGCGGTCGCCACGAGCGCCAGACCGACGGCCATCCCGAGCGAGGAGCCGAGGACGTACGGCCTGCGGCGGCCCGACCGGTCGGAGAGCTGGCCGCCGACGACCGAGCCGACGACGGTCGCGGCGACCATGACGAGGGTGCCGACGAAGAACCGGTCGGCGACCTCGACCCCGTCGTAACCCATGCGGTCCATCAGAAAGTAGACGGAGTAGCTGGTCACGCAGGCGGCGCCGGTGAAGACCAGGAAGCGGCCGGCGAAGTTCCACATGAAGTCGGGGTGCCGGCGCGGATTCACCCAGAAGCTGCGGAGGAACTCCTTGACGCCGTACGGCTCGAACGCGCCGGCGCGTGCCGGGCGGTCGCGGTCCTTGATGACCACGGCCAGGAGACCGACGCAGGCCAGCCCGATCAGCCCCGGCACCAGGAACGCCAGGAAGAGCGAGCCGCTGAACAGCCGGGCGAGGCCCGCGCCGGCGACCAGGGACAGCGACAGGGTCATGCCGACGATCCCGGACACCCTGGCCCGCTGCCGGTCCGGGATCAGGTCCGGCACGCACGAGGTGAGCGCGGCGAGGGTCGCGTTGATGCCGAGCTGCGCGAGTGCCCAGCCCAGCATCAGGGTGGTGAGGCCGGTGCCGAGGGCGACCACCAGCAGTCCGGCGAGCCCGGCCGCCATGCCGCCGAGCAGCCAGGGGCGGCGCCGGCCGAAACGGCTGGTCGTACGGTCGGACAGGGCGCCGAACACCGGGTTGCCGACCATGGCGAGCAGCGCGCCGACGGACAGCACCCGGCCGAGGGCCGCACCCCGGTCCGCCTCCGGCACGATCTGGTTCACGCGCAGGGCGAGGGTGACGATGACAGGGGTGAGGACCGCGAGATAGGTGCCGAACTGGGCCAGGGCCAGGCCGAACACGAGTCGGGCGGGAGCGTTCTCGGTCCGGTCGGCCGGGCCGGGGGACGGGGTGGTCGCCTCGCCGAGCGGGACGGCGTCCGGGGTGACGGCCATGGGCTCTCCTGGGGGACGAGGGCGGCGGCGCCGCCGCGCAGGCCCGTTCAGGGAAGCAGCAAAACCGAGTGGGTACTAGGTTTTGGACAAGTGGCCACCATCACGCGGCAGATGGCTTGAACAGACAGGTTGATTACTCGTGTAACCGGCGGTCCGCGAGGGATCTGGGGGCGGCCGGGCGGGGGCTAGGGTGACGGCCATGGTGCGGAACCGGAGGTCAGCGGGGTCCGGCGAGGGTGGGTCGGCGGAGGCCGGCGGGGGCGGGCCGGAGGGGTCCGGCGCGCGGGGCTCGTACGCGGTCGGGGACGAGCGGCGGCTGCGCATCCTGGACGCCGCCGTCGAGAACTTCGCCCGACGGGGCTTCCACGCCGCCTCGCTCGCCCGGATCGCCAAGGACGTCGGGATCACCCAGGGCGGGCTGCTGCACCACTTCCGCAGCAAGGAGGATCTGCTCGTCCAGGTGCTGGAGCGCATAGACGAGAGCGACCGGGAGCGGTTCTTCTCCCGACGGTTCGAGTCGGCGTCCCAGATGTTCGCGGCGCTCGTGAAGCTCGCCGAGTACAACGGCACACGGTTGGGCCGCACCCGGATGTTCAACGTCCTGGCCGCGGAGGCGGGTGACCCCGAACATCCCGCCCACGCGTACTTCGTCCGGCGGTACGCCGAGGTCGTGGACACCGTGGGCGGGGTGCTGCGGCGGGGGGTGGCCTCCGGTGAACTGCGGGCCGGCACGGATGTCGTGGCCGTGGCGCAGGAGTTGGCCGCCGTGATGGACGGGCTGCAGATCCAGTGGGTGCTGGATCCGCGGGGGTTCGACATGGCGGGGCGGTTCCGGGTGTACGTGGAGCGGGTGTCACGGGGCATCGGCGCGGAGCGGTCGTAGGGCTGGTGGGCGCGAGGGCGCGAGGGCGCGTGGGCGCGTGGGGCCGGGGTGCGGGGGCGTCGCCGCTGTCGAGTCGCTGTGAATCGGGTCGAGGGTGGCGGAGGTCACAGACAGGGGCGTATCGGAACGTCGAGGGTGGGGTGAAACCGGAAGGAGCGCCTCGCTTTGGATGCCACCGAGGCCGTGAAGCCCGTGGAGTTCCTGAAGTCCGCGGAGCCCTTGGGGTCCGTGCAGTCCGTGCCGTCCGTGGGGCCTGAGGAGCCCGTGGCGAGCGGGGCGGGCGTGGCGCGGGCCGAGGTGCCCCCGTCGGTGCACGAACCTGTTCTCGACGGCATCCCGCGGCAGCCCGGTGCGGCAGCCGACCGTGCCCGGACGCCGGAACGGGACGCGGAGTCCACGGGGCGCGAAGAACCCGCGCACGCCCCGCTCCCGCACGCCCCGCTCCCGCGCCTGCCGCTCCCGCGCTCCCGGCTCCCGCGTCCCTGGCGTCTGCTCCCCACCCCCGTCGGCACGCCCTTCACCTTCTTCTACGCCTCCGTCCTCGTGGTCACCTCGATCGTCGCCGAGTACGCGGGCCCCGCCCTGGTGCACGCGCTTCACCAGGGCTCCAGCACGGATGTGGCCCACCTGGTGCGGTCCCCGGCGCTCGTACTGTTCGCGAGCGCGCTGTGGGTGGCGGGCGGGGTCGCGTCCTTCTACGCCGTGGGGTTCCTGCTGGTGCTGACCGCGCTGGAACGCCGGATCGGCGGGTGGCGCACGGCCGGGGTCTTCCTGCTGGGCCACGTCCTCGCCACCCTGGCCACGGAGGTTCCGGTGGGCCTCGCCGTCCTGGCCGGCCGCCTTCCCGGCAGCTCCCTCCACCGCCTCGACTACGGCATCAGCTTCGGGGTGGCGGCGAGCGCGGGCGCGCTGGCGGGGCTGCTGTCACCGTGGCTGCGGTGGCCGACGCTGCTGATGTTCGGCGGGATGCTGGTGAACGACCTGGTCGCCTTCACGGACCCGATGACGAACTGGGGACATCTGCTTGCCCTGGCGATCGGGGTGGCGACGTGGCCGGTCGTGCGGCGGTGGAGGCGGGCGGCGGACCGGGGCGACTGACCGGGGTCGCCGGGGTCTGCCGGAGGCCGGTGCGGGGCGGTCCGGGGTCACGACGGTCGGCGGCGCGTAGCCCGGGTCGGTCGCGTCGTGCGTGGCCCCGCCCGGCATCGACGCGTTCCCGTGGTCCGACCGCCGCCGGCGCCGCGCTGATCGCCCACAGCGAACGCCCCGCCTCTCGGGGAACATTCCTCGGCTCATGTGCATTGAGTCGGCATAGCTCAACTTGACTGCCGAGGGAGAGATCATGGCTTCGACGTCCGCACCGCTCACCCTGCCCGTGTTGCCGCTCGACGGGGAGGTCGTGCTGCCGGGAATGGTGGTGCCGCTGGACCTCAATGACACGGATGTACGGGCCGCGGTGGAGGCCGCGCAGGCGGCGGCGCGGGCGGAGCCCGGGAAGCCGAAGGTGCTGCTGGTGCCGCGGATCGACGGGTCGTACGCGGCCACCGGTGTGCTCGGGACCGTCGAGCAGGTCGGACGGCTGGCCGACGGGGACCCCGGCGCGCTCATCCGCGCGGTCCGCCGGGTCCGGATCGGGGCCGGCACCACCGGGCCCGGCGCCGCCCTGTGGGTCGAGGGGACGAGCATCGACGAGAGCGTGCCGGAGCCGCTGCCCGGCCAGGTCGCCGAACTCGCCAAGGAGTACAAGGCACTTGCCACCAGCTGGCTCCGCAAGCGCGGCGCCTGGCAGGTCGTGGACCGGGTGCAGGCCATCGACGACGTCTCCGCGCTCGCCGACAACTCCGGTTACTCGCCCTTCCTCACCGTCGAGCAGAAGATCCAGCTCCTGGAGACCGGCGACCCCGTCGCCCGGCTGAAGCTCGCCACCCAGCAGCTGCGGGACCACCTCGCCGAGCAGGACGTCGCCGAGACCATCGCGAAGGACGTCCAGGAGGGCGTCGAGAAGCAGCAGCGCGAGTTCCTGCTGCGGCGCCAGCTCGAAGCCGTGCGCAAGGAACTGCGCGAGCTGAACGGCGAACAGGACGGCGAGGAGTCCGACGACTACCGCGCGCGTGTCGAGGCCGCCGACCTGCCGGAGACGGTACGGGAGGCCGCGCTCAAGGAGGTCGACAAGCTGGAGCGGTCCAGCGACCAGTCGCCCGAGGGCGGCTGGATCCGGACCTGGCTCGACACCGTGCTCGAACTGCCCTGGAACGAGCGCACCGAGGACGCGTACGACATCCGGGGCGCCCAGCGGGTGCTCGACGCCGAGCACGCCGGTCTGCAGGACGTGAAGGAGCGCATCACCGAGTACCTCGCCGTGCGCAAGCGGCGTGCGGACCGGGGGCTGGGCGTCGTCGGCGGGCGGCGCGGTGGTGCAGTGCTCGCGCTCGTCGGACCGCCCGGTGTCGGCAAGACCAGCCTCGGCGAGTCCGTGGCCCACGCGATGGGGCGCAAGTTCGTCCGCGTCGCGCTCGGCGGCGTCCGGGACGAGGCGGAGATCCGCGGGCACCGGCGTACGTACGTCGGGGCGCTGCCCGGACGGATCGTGCGGGCCATCAAGGAAGCCGGGTCCATGAACCCCGTCGTCCTGCTCGACGAGATCGACAAGGTGGGCTCCGACTTCCGGGGCGACCCGGCCGCGGCCCTGCTCGAAGTCCTCGACCCCGCGCAGAACCACACCTTCCGGGACCACTACCTGGAGGTCGAGCTGGACCTGAGCGACGTCGTCTTCCTGGCCACGGCCAACGTGCTGGAGTCGATCCCCGAGGCGCTGCTCGACCGCATGGAGCTGGTCCGGCTGGACGGGTACACGGAGGACGAGAAGGTCGTCATCGCCCGGGACCACCTGCTGCCCCGTCAGCTGGAGCGGGCCGGCCTCGGCTCCGACGAGGTCGTCCTCGACGAGAGCGCGCTGCGCAGGCTGGCCGGTGAGTACACGCGCGAGGCGGGCGTCCGCAACCTGGAGCGGTCCGTGGCGCGGCTGCTGCGCAAGGTCGCGGCCCAGCACGAACTGGGGCAGCGCGAGCTGCCCTTCACCGTCACCGACGAGGATCTGCGCGGGCTCATCGGGCGCCCGCACCACGTGCCCGAGTCGGCCCAGGACCCGGCGGAGCGGCGTACGGCGGTGCCGGGTGTCGCGACCGGGCTCGCGGTCACCGGCGCGGGCGGCGACGTGCTCTACGTCGAGGCGTCCCTCGCCGACCCGGAGACGGGCGCGGCGGGGCTGACCCTCACGGGCCAGCTGGGGGACGTGATGAAGGAGTCGGCGCAGATCGCGCTCTCCTTCCTGCGCTCGCACGGCGCGGAGCTGGAGCTGCCCGTCGCCGACCTCAAGGACCGGGGCGTGCACATCCACTTCCCGGCGGGGGCGGTGCCCAAGGACGGGCCGAGCGCCGGCATCACCATGACGACGGCCCTCGCCTCGCTCCTGTCCGGGCGGCTCGTCCGCACGGACGTGGCGATGACCGGGGAGGTCTCGCTGACCGGGCGGGTGCTGCCCATCGGCGGCGTCAAGCAGAAGCTGCTCGCCGCGCACCGGGCGGGCGTGACGACCGTCATCATCCCGAAGCGGAACGAGGCCGACCTCGACGACGTGCCTGCCGAGGTGCTCGACAAGCTCGACGTCCACGCGGTCACGGACGTCCGCCAGGTGCTGGAGCTGGCGCTCACCCCGGCGGGGGTGGAGGTGCCGCTGGCGGCGTGACGGGTGGGGTGCGTCGTCGGGTGCGGGTCCGGTGGGACTTCTCGCGCCGTTCCCCGCGCCCCTGAAGGGCCTACGGCCCCTTCGGGCCGAAAGGCAGGGGCGCGGGGAACCGGGGCGCGACCAGCCCCCACCGGACCCGCGGGCGACCTGGACGGTGTCCACTCCCTACCTGCGAAATACTGACCGGTGCTGCCCAGAGGCGGCCCTCGCAGGTACCCGGAATCGGAATCAGGAGCACCCACGTGCACGACGAAGGCGGAAACGGCGACGGCGGCGACGGCGGTGTCGGTGCCGACCTGCCGGCGGGCGGTATGGACCAGGCGTTCCTGGCGCTGGAACGGGAGCTGACGGTCCTGCTGCGGCGCGCCCGCGCCAAGTC
Source organism: Streptomyces sp. NPDC002324 (assembly GCF_053593335.1). Taxonomy (NCBI): domain Bacteria; kingdom Bacillati; phylum Actinomycetota; class Actinomycetes; order Kitasatosporales; family Streptomycetaceae; genus Streptomyces; species Streptomyces sp. NPDC002324. The sequence goes on along the minus strand of NZ_JBSFCF010000011.1, from coordinate 164,915 downwards.
CGGGGAGATGGCCCGTGCCGTCCACCCCGACCTGGAGTCCGCCGCCTACGGCCTCCTCGCCCGCCTCGACGAGGCCGGCCGCCTGCGCGCCACCGAACTCGCCGCCTACATCGGCGTCGGCAAGGCCACCATGTCCCGTCAGCTCCGAGCCCTGGAGCACCTCGGCCTCATCGCCCGCGAGCCCGACCCCGCCGACGGCCGCGCCTGGCTCGTCCACCTCACGGAGGAGGGCCGGGCCCGCTTCCGCGCGGTCCGGGACGCCCGCCGGGTCGCGTACGTGCGGCAGCTCGCGGGCTGGGACCGGGACGAGGTGGCCCAACTGGCGCATCTGCTGCACCAGTTGAACCGCGGAGTGGAGAGCTGAGCGGCGCGCCGCCGCCCCCTCACTCCCGCACGAACACCACGCTCGCGTCGTCGTGCCGCTTGCCCCGGCCCAGGAACTCGCGTTCCACATCGGTGGTTTCCAGCTCCCGCACCCGCCGCACCAGGCCGTGCGCCCCGGTCTTGCGGACGAGGGTGAGGCAGGCCGTCCAGTCGCCCTCGCGGAACGTCTCCACCCACCGGCTCGCGCCGTCCGTCAAACCCAGGAGCGAACGGACCTCCTCGCGCGGCAGGGTTCCCGTCACCGCCCGTGCCGCCACGGCCGGGTCGGCGGCCGCCGTCCAGAAGCCGCCCTCCCTGTTGCGCACGGTCGAGTCGACGATCGCGGCCGAGGCCAGGGAGGCCCGGGGCAGTCGGGACAGGCGGTCGTCCAGGACGGCCGTCGCCGTGCCGTCCGGCCGTTCGAGCAGCAGAGCGGAGTCCGACAGCACCAGGTACTCCACGGTCGTCGGCGACCAGCGGGCGAGGGCCACCGTGGCCTGTGGGGTTCGTGGGTGAGAAAGGTCACAGGTTTGGACGTGGGCCCGGGCGGTACGGGAAATGGCCTGTGAGAGTACGTCGGGCAAGGGCGAATCCCGTTCCGAAACGGACAGTTCGGTCAGGATGCCGCCGAGGCGGGAAGTGAACCATGCGACCGAATGTCGACAGCCGTAGCCGTCGGGCGGCGGAGTCACGCCGTCGAGGACGACGAGGGCGCCGCCCTGTCCCCCCGCGGGCAGGGCCACCGACGCGAAGTCCTCGTTGGGGCGGAGCGGGTCGCCGGGCTCCGAGACCAGTTCGGTGCGCATTCGGCCAGTCTGCACGAGCCCGCCACAAGATCCCCGAAAGGCCGACAACGGTCGCCGTACGGTCCCGACCCTCCTGCGGGGCCGCCGGGTTTGGCATGGAATGATCGTGAGCGGTGAAGCGCGGCGGCGAATACTGTCAAAGCGCGTCGCCGACGTCCAACCGGCCCGACGTGCGGGGCCTTCCCGCGAGCCGGAGGAACTTGCCCGCCAACTCCCCGGGGATGTTCACTCCTTCGGGTGGCGGGACTGATGATGCGGGACCGCTGCCCACCGGCACTGGGAGGGTCGGGAGCCGTACCGGGGGGACGGCCGTATTTGACGAGTTGACGGATCGTCACCCGGGCCCATGGGTACACGAGTCAGGAATGCGAGCACCGGTGCAGAAGACGCGGCCTCGGCGCGCAGACAAGCAGGCAGCCTCGAAGGCCTCCGCGGCCTCCCCGGACCAGCAGGGGACGGCGCAGGCCCCGGCCGTCGGCACCGGGCGGAAGGCGCACGTACGCAACCGGCTCATCGTCGCCGTGGCAGTCGTGGCCGCCGCCATAGCGGGTGCCGGGGCGCCGTCGATCCTCGCCGCCTCGGAGCAACTGCGCGACACCCAGAGCCTGGTCACGCTCGCCGGGCAGACCCAGGAGACGCTCACCCTCGCGCACGCGCTAGCCGACGAGCGGGACGAGGTCACCGCGTACATCGCCGCCGGGCGGCCCGGTTCGGCCGCGCCCAGCAAGCAGCGCAGCGACCGCGTCGACACCCAGGTCGCGGAACTGAGCGCGGACTCCGGCACCTCCGCCGCGATGCGGAGGACCGTCGAGACCGCCGAGTCCATCGCCGGCGTACGGCAGGCGGCGCTCACCGGGAAGAGCAGCGCTCTCGAAGCGCACACGGCGTACACCGCCGTCGTCACCGAACTCCACGCCCTCGCCGAGGAGCTGGCCGAGCGGCTGCCGCCCCGCGCCGGCGGCGGCGCCCACGCGCTCGCCGAACTCGACACCGCCGTCCAGCAGGCCGCCGCCGCCCGTGGGCTGCTCGTCGCCGCGCTCAGCGTCCCGACGACCACCCGGACCGTCGTCGACCCCGTCACCGGGCTGCCCACCACCACGACCGGCACCTCGGACGCCGACGCCAAGAAGCGCGACGCCCTCACCGCCGCCGCCCAGCAGGCCCGCGTGCGCTCCGACGCCGCCCTCGCCGACTTCCGCGAGACCGCGCCCGCCACCGGCCGCTCCTCGTACGACGCCACGGTCACCGGCCCCGAGGCCGGCACCGCCGACACGTACCTGGCCGACCTCACCGACCAGCCCACGCTCTCCGACAGCGAGGCCGGCACCAGCGCCAAGAAGGTCGACGCGGCGCTCTCCGCCCGCGTGGACCTGATGCGCGGCGCCGAGTCCTCCCTGTACGACCGGCGCACCAAGGACCTCGCCCGGCTGCGCGACGAGGACGTCACCGCGCTGGAGATCCGGGTCGCCGTGCTCGGCGCCCTGATGCTCCTCGCCGTCGGCGTCGCCACCGGCATGGCCCGTTCCCTCACCCGCCCGCTCGCGGTGCTGCGCATCGGCTCCGCCCGCGTCGCCGGCGACCCGGCCACCGAGGAACCGGTCAAGTTCACGGGCCGCAACGACGAGTTCGCCCAGGTCGTACGCTCCGTCAACGCGCTCCACGCGCACGCCCTCGCCCTGCACGAGCGCCTCGCGCCCCTGGAGGGCGACCGCAAGCACCTCATCGGCCAGCGCCAGACCATGGCCGACGACCGCGACCGGCTGCGCGCCGAACTCGCCGACGCCACCGCGTATCTGACGAAGGTCCAGCACAGCGTGCACGCGACCTTCGTGAACCTCGCGCTGCGCACCCTCGGCCTGGTCGAGCGGCAGCTGGCCGTCATCGAGTCGCTGGAGGAGCGCGAGCAGGACCCCGACCGGCTCGCCACACTGTTCCGGCTCGACCACTTCGCGACCGTCATGCGCCGCCACAGCGAGAACCTCCTCGTCCTGGCCGGCCACGAGCACATCCAGCACCACGCCGGACCCGTCCCGCTCGTCGACGTCGTCCGGGCCGCGGTCAGCGAGATCGAGCGCTACGAACGCGTCCGCATCGCCGCGCTGCCGCCCGGCGCGCACGTCGCCGGGTTCGCCGCCGACGACCTCAGCCACCTCCTCGCCGAACTCCTGGAGAACGGCACCTCGTTCTCGCCGCCGGAGATGTCCGTCGAGGTCTCGGGCCGGCTGCTGGACAGTGGCGAGATCGCCCTCTCCGTCCAGGACGGCGGCATCGGCGTCGCCCCCGACCGGCTCGACCGGCTCAACGCCCGCCTCACCGACTTCGACCCCGAGGCGCCCTACGAGCAGGAGGACGGCCAGGGCCTCGGCCTCGGCCTGTACGTCGTCGCCCGCCTCGCCCACCGGCTCGGCACCCCCGTGCGGCTCCAGCCGCACGGCTCGGGCGGCACCGCCGCGGTCGTCGTCCTGCCCAAGGCACTGCTGGCCCCCACGCCCGCCGTGCCCGTGGGAAGCCCGGTCTCGATCACGCCCTCGCTCTCCCTGCCGGGCGCCGACGCCGAGGCCAACTCCAACGTCCTGCCCGGCCGTTCCGTCGCCGTCCGTGAACCGGAAGGCGACGGAGACCCGCTCATCGAGGCGGCCGAGCGGGCACTGCTGGCGAGGGAGGCCGTGGGGACGGCCGCCGACGCCGCCGAGGCCACCGGGAACGTCGTACCGGAAGACGACGAACCCGGGGCCGGCCCCGCGAGCGGGGCCGAGTCCGTGTCCGAGACGACGATGGAGCTCTTCGCTCCGGTGGCCCCGGGGAAGGGCACCGGCGAGGAGAGCGACGCGCCCGTCGCCGTCGACGACACCGACACCGACACCGACGATCCGGACACGATCGAACCCGACACCCACGAGCGTGCCGCCGACGAAGGGAACACGGCGCGCACGGCGGAGGTGTCACGGGCCGGGACGGAGGGGCCACGGGACGAGGAGACCCCGCGCCTCACCGACAAGGGGCTGCCCAAGCGCACGCCCCGGATCACCGCGCCCACCCCGACGGCGCCCCGGCCCCGCGCCGGGGGCGTGAACGCCGAGGAACTGCGCCGCCGGCTGGGCGGGTTCCACCAGGGGGCCAAGGAGGGGCGCCGCGACGTCGAGGCGGAGATCGCCGAGCAGTCGGGCGAGACGCGGATGCCCGTGGCGCACGAGTACCGGACAGAGGCAGTTGACACCACGGGGGGCACTTCCGAGGAGGAAAGCAGTTGACCGCGCCCATGACCTTCGGACTGAGCAGTGAAGCCCGCAACCTGCACTGGCTCCTGACCAACCTCGTCGAGGAGGTGCCGGGACTGCTGTCGGTCGCGGTGGTCTCCTCCGACGGCCTGCTGCTCCTCTCCTCCGACCCCGGCAGAAACGCCGAGGCCCGCCAGGTCCGGGAGGAGCCACTCCAGGGTCCTCGGGGCTCCGCCGCCGACCTGGCCACCATCGTCTCCGGCATCGGCAGCCTCACCATCGGCGCCGCCAAGCTGATGGAGTCCGGCGGGGTCAAGCAGACGATGGTCGCGATGGAGGCGGGCAGCCTCTTCGTGATGTCGATCAGCGACGGCTCGCTGCTCGGCGTGCACGGCGCCCCCGACTGCGACATGAGCGTGGTGGCGTACCACATGGCGCTCTTCGTCGGCCGCGCCGGACACGTCCTCACCCCGGAACTCCGCAGCGAACTCCGCAAGTCCCTGGAGGTCGAGGCGGCCGGGAGCCCCCGATGAACAGCGGCCAGAGCCAGAGCCCGGGGCACGGGCGGAAGCGGAAGAACAAGGCACGCGCCCATGAGCCCGGCCAGGCGAAGCGGCCGGTTCTGCCGAAGGCCGGCGCGACGAGGCAGTCCGTAAAACTCCCGGTGCGCGGCGGTGACCGTAAACCCGCCCGCGTACGCCCCTACTCGCTCACCGGCGGCCGTACCCGCTTCGGGCACGTCCTGCTCGTGGAGACGTTCGTCGCGGTTCTCGAAGCCCCGGCCGAGCGACGGGAGTTGCCCGGGGGCACCGCCCACATGTTGAGTAGTGGGGGAGGTTCACTCAACTCCAAGGTGATGCCCGAGATGCGGGCCATCGTCGAACTCTGCCGCCGTATGCGGACGGTGGCGGAGATCTCCGCGCTGCTGAAGATGCCGCTCGGTGTGGTCCGCGTTCTCCTCAGCGATCTCGCGGACCAGGGAAAGATCCGTGTGTACGGAACAGGTCACGGACCGGGACAGCCGGACCGCGCTCTGCTGGAAAGGGTGCTGAGTGGACTCCGCCGTCTCTGACGCCGCCTCGGCCGGCGTCACCCCCGACGCCCCGGCCGGCGTCACCCCGGGCGTCGACGACGACGCCCCCCGCGTCGAGGTCGACGCGAACGCTCCCCGCCTCGACGCGGACACCGTGCGCGCCGGGCTCGGCGCACCCGGCGTCGACGTGGACGTGTCCCCGCCCGGGGGCTACGCCCGCGCCGCCTCCCGCGGACCGGACCGGCTCGCCGACACCGCGGCGGCCGGGCCCGGGGCGGAGCCCGAGGAGGAACTGAAAGCCTGGCAGTCCGACCTCAGCCGCGCCCCGATCGCCACGAAGGTCGTGGTGGCGGGAGGCTTCGGCGTCGGCAAGACCACCTTCGTCGGCGCGGTCTCCGAGATCACCCCGTTGCGGACCGAGGCGCTCATGACCGAGGCCAGCGCCGGTACGGACGACCTCTCCGCGACCCCGGACAAGCTCACCACCACCGTGGCCATGGACTACGGCCGCATCACCCTCGACGACGACCTCGTCCTCTACCTGTTCGGCACGCCCGGCCAGGAGCGGTTCTGGTTCATGTGGGACGACATGGTGCGCGGCGCGATCGGCGCCGTCGTCCTCGCCGACACCCGCCGCCTCGACGACTGCTTCCCCGCGCTCGACTACTTCGAGAGCTGCGGACTGCCGTACGTCGTCGCGGTCAACGCGTTCGACGGCAGCGTGCGCTACGAACCCGAGGACGTCCGGGACGCGTTGACCGTACCCGCGCACGTACCTGTCATGATCATGGACGCACGCAAGCGGGCCTCGGCGATGGAGACCCTGCTGGCGCTCTGCGGGCACGCGATATCCCTCAGCCCCGAGTAGTCCCTCCCCCGCGGGAGGCACACGGGACGCCACGGACGAACCAGGAGACCTGTCCGGATGCGGAAGATTCTCGTCGTCGGAGCCGGCCAGTCCGGGCTGCACCTGGCCCTCGGACTCCAGTCGCACGGGTACGAGGTCACACTGATGTCCAATCGGACCCCCGACGAGATACGCGCCGGCCGGATCATGTCCACCCAGTGCATGTTCGACTCGGCACTGCGGCACGAGCGCGACCTCGACCTGAACTTCTGGGAGTCCCAGGCCCCGAGGATCGAGGGCGTCGGCGTCTCCGTCGCCGGACCGGACGGGGAGCGCGCCGTCGACTGGGTCGGCCGGCTGCGCGGATACGCGCAGGCCGTCGACCAGCGGGTCAAGATGGCCGGCTGGCTGGAGACGTTCGCCCGGCGCGGCGGTCAGCTGGTCGTCCACGGCGCCGCGGTCTCCGACCTCGACTGGTTCTCCCGCGCCTACGACCTCGTACTCGTCACCGCGGGCAAGGGCGAACTGGTGCGCATGTTCCCCCGTGACGCCGCCCGCTCGCCCTACACCGAGCCGCAGCGCGCGCTCGCCGCCGTCTACGTGCACGGCCTCGGGCCCCGTCCCGAGCACCCGGAGTTCGACGCGGCCCGCTGCAACCTGGTGCCCGGCCTCGGTGAACTCATCGTCCAGCCGGTCCTCACCACCTCCGGCCGCGCGGACGCCCTGTTCTGGCTGGGCCTGCCCGGCGGCCCGCTCGACGTCTTCGACGGCGTCCGCGGCGCCGGGGAGCAGCTCGCCCTGACCCTGGACCTCATGAAGCGGTACGTCCCCTGGGAGTACGCGCGCGCCGCCGAGGCCGAGGTCACCGACGCGGGAGCGGCGCTGACCGGCCGCTACACCCCCGTCGTCCGGCACCCCGTCGCGGAACTCCCCGGCGGCGGTCTGGTCCTGGGCGCCGGGGACGTCGTCGTGGCCAACGATCCGTTGACCGGGCAGGGGGCGAACTCGGCGACCAAGTGCGCGGCCGTCTACCTCGCGGCGATCCTCGACCACGGGGACGCGGAGTTCGACGAGGCGTGGATGCGGCGGACGTTCGCACGGTTCTGGCAGGTCGCGGGACCCGTCACCAAGTGGACCAACACGATGCTGGCCCCGCCGGCCGAGCATGTGCCGGGGCTGCTGGACGCGGCCGAGGGGCTGCCGGTGGTGGCGGATCGTTTTGCCAACGGGTTCGACGATCCGGCGGACTTCGAGGGGTACTTCTACGAGGCGGAGAAGACGCGGGCCTACCTCGCGGAGGTCGCCGGAGCGTAGGCGCGGTTCCCCTCCGACTTCCTGATGCCCGCCAGCTGTTCCGGGGTCAGCGAGGCGAGGAGCCGCTCGATCTCGGACAGGCGGTCGCGGGCGGTGTCGTGTTCACGCCGATGGCGCTCGGCGAGCGTGAGCTGGCGGTCCAGGGCCACCCGGGCCCTGCGGGCGAGGGCGTCGGTGTCCTGTTCGTCGCCGACCAGCCGCTCGACCGTGTCGGCGCGGTCTCGGGCGACCTGTCCGATCACATGGCTCTGCTCCAGGGCCCGGTGCGGGTCATCGGTCATCAGCAGCCGTACGTACGGGGAGAGCGCGGTGCTGCTGTTCTGGTACTGCTGCCGGGCCAGCCGGCCGGCGGCGCCCCGGCTGTCGTGCAGGGAGAGGCGGGCCGTCACGAGCCGCCGGTCGAGGTCCGCCACCACGGCCCGCTGTTTCGTCAGCTCGCGGTCGGTCGCGGTGTACGCCTCGGTGGCCCTTACGGTCTCGTGGTGCAGACGCCGGAGATCGGTGAGGAGGTCGGCGACCGGGCGTTCGCCGGGGGGCTCCGCCGCCGCCACGAGTGGTGCGGGGGCCGCGGTGAGGAGGGCGCCGGCCGTGAGCACCGTCACCGTCGCCGTACCGAACAGGCGCAGCAGCCTTCCTGACATGTCATCACCTCCGGTGCGCAGGTGGGCCCTCCACCTCGCACCGGCAGGATGGGAGGAGCCGGGGGAGGGCGCGCGCCGGGTGGACCGTTCGGCGCGCGGGTGTCACTCGTCGGTGGGGCGCGGTCGCGCGGGCGGCGTGGCGGATCGCCCCGCAGCCGAGGAGCCCGGCTTGGACCAGGGCCACCTCGGGCGGCGGCTCGGCTCCGCGTCCGGGGCGTACTCGTACTTCCACAGCTGGTGCATGAAGCCGCCCCGGCCGGCGTCGACCCGGCGGTAGACGAGGACGGTCGGCGGGCCGCCGGCCGCGTCGGGCACCGGGACCCGGTACGTCTTCGGGGGGTGCCCGGTGATGCCGAGCAGCACGGGCAGGACGCGCCCGTCGAGGGGGCCGCCCACGAAGGGGGTGTCTTGGCTCTTCACCGGACCAGTGTCACAGCAGGTGCCCGGCGTCGGCGACGACGGGCAGGACGCGGCGGGCCAGCGTTCCGACGGCGCCGGCGGGGGTCTCGACGGTCAGGGCCTGACGTACGGCGGCGGCGGTCTGGGGGTCGCGGCCGGCGGTGGCGGTCAGACAGGCGACGAACTGCTCGACGAGCCAGTCGCGGAGTTCGCCGACGTCCGGCTGCTTGCCCTCGTCGAGCCAGATGAGGGAGGCGGCCTCCACGGAGGTGATCCACATCCGGACGGTCATGCGCAGCCGCAGGCCCGGTTCGGCCACGTCCAGGTGCCGCAGGATGTGGTCGGCGGCGGCCCGCCGGACCCCGTCCACGATGGCCGTGGCCCGGGAGGTCTCCACGACGCTGCCGCCCTGGAGGAGGGCGCTGAAACCGGTGCCGTGCTCGTCCACGAAGGTCAGATAGCGGTCGAGGGCGCGGGCCAGGCGGCTGGTGAGGGGGCCCTCGGCGGGCTCGTCGAAGCAGTGCTCCAGCTCCTCGGCGGCCGAGCGCAGGGCCGCCTCGTAGAGCTGCTGCTTGCCGCCGGGGAAGTAGCGGTAGACGAGGGGGCGGGAGACGCCGGCCGCCTCCGCCACGTCGTCGAGGGAGACGTCCTCCGGCGCGTTGTGCGCGAACAGCTCCAGTGCGGCGTCCAGCAGCTGACTGCGCCGCTCTTCCACGCTGAGCCGGCGGTACGCGCGGGTGGGGGCCTCGGACGTCATACCTCGCAGAGTAGTCGCGCCGCGGTGCACGCCGCCCTCTTCGCGTCAGGGGGTGGGCCCCCGGCCGCGCCGGCGGGTGCGGGCCGGGTGGGGCTTCTCGCGCAGTTCCCCGCGCCCCTGAAGGATCAGGCCCTGCGCGCCTGGAGGCCGAGGCGCCCGGGGGTCCGAAGGCGACGGGACAGCGAGTTCGGCCGAAAAGCACGGGGCGCAGCCCCGGCTTTGCAGGGGCGCGGGGAACTGCGCGAGGAGCCCGAGCGGGCCTGCACATGCCCTGGCACCGAGCTTCCTACCCCCTGTCGTTTTGAGGGGCGCGGGGAACTGCGCGAGGAGCCCCAGCGGGCCTGCACACGCACGGGTACCGAACCCCATCACCCGTCGCGACCGGAGCCGAACCGCTACGCCAGCAGTCCCGACGACCTCCACATCCGCCGCCCCACCCCCTGCAGAACCCCGATGTCGTCCAGGAAGTCCGTCAACCGCTTCGCCCCGGTCTGCATGATGTCCCGCCGATGCGCACTCGCCCGCACCTGCGCGACGGCCACCCGCCGGTCGAGGCCGACGTTCGTGTAGACCTCGGGATTGATGAACGCCACCGCGAAGACGCGGGCGAACTCCCCGGAGGTGACCCGCGTGAAGCTCCGGGACAGCCGCGGAGCGGTCACCATCTGGCGCCGCAGCTCCTCGCGGGCGTACCGCACGTGCCGGGCCTCCTCGACGACATGGATCCGGGTGACGCCCCGGACGAGCGGCTGGACCCGCTCGTCCGGGAAGGTCAGCCGCTGCATCCAGTCGAGGATCTCCTCACCGAGGAGGGTGGAGGTGAAGGACCCGGGGGTCGTCGAGATCGTCTTGAAGAGGCGGCCCAGATTGTGGTGCAGCCGGCTCACCGGGTAGTACGGGGTGTCCCCCTTGCTGATGAGCCGGGCGAACATCTTCGAGTGCCGGCACTCGTCCTCGATCTCCGTCAGCGCGTAGCGGACGTGCGCGCTCGTCGCGGCCTTGTCGTAGATGTGCCGCACGAGCAGCTGCATGAGGATGATCTCGAACCAGATGCCGAGGGAGGCGAGCGCCGCCGCCTCGTGCTGGGACAGCGCGATCCGCTGCTCCTGCGACATCTTCCGCCACATCGGCGTCCCGTACAGGGACACCAGCTCCGGTGGCCAGAACCACTTCCCCTCCTCGAAGGGGGCGTCCCAGTCCAGCTCCTTGTCCGGGTCGAAGGAGTGCTTCGCGGAGGACACGAGCAGCCGCTCGGCCACCTGTTCCCGGTCCTTGAGGAGCCCGAGCGCGTCGCGCAGCACCTCCGCCTCCGACACCGGGTTCGTCGAGTTCACCGAGGGCACCGTGGTCATGGCTGTCGCAGCTCCTCGTACGGAAGTTCGTACCGTTACCGGCGGTCATCGCTTATGAGACTACTTGTCAGCAAGGCCGTCAATCCTTTGCGCGCCACTTGTCGACGACCGACGGACCGATCGGCCGGTTCCCCGCCGTGACGGCCCGTGCAGTAGCGTGCTGGCGTGTCCATGCCTCCACCGCAGCCCCAGCCCCAGCCCCAGCCGTACGGCCGGCAGCCGCAGCCGGGCCCGTACGGTCAGCAGCCGTACCCGCCCCAGCCGCAGCCGTACGGTCAGCAGCCGTACCCGCCGCAGCAGCCCGGCCCGCCGCCCCCCGGCGGCTGGCAGCCCCCGCCGCCGCCCAAGAGCCGTGTGGGTCTGATCCTCGGGATCGTCGGCGGGGTCGTCGCGCTCGTGGTGGTCGCCGCGGTGGGGCTGTGGGTCGTCGGGACGCAGAGCACGAGCGGATTCCCGGAGGCCGAGTACAGGCTGACGCTGCCCGACACCGTGCTGGACGACGAGTACAAGCTGGCCCAGGACCTCTCCGACACCTCGGGGCAGCAGGTGGCCGAGGAGGCGGAGGGCGCCTGGGACGCCCGGGACGTCAAGGCCGCCGTCGGGCAGTACACCTCGGCGGACGGGGCCCAGGGCGCCCTGATCGTCTCGGGCATGTACGGCAGGTTCAAGAACACCGACGCCGCCCGCGACAACATGCTGAAGGGCGCGGCCGAGGTCGACTCGATCACGGTCGTCGTACCGCCGAAGGACTACACCCCCGGTGACGGTGACCTCACCATCAGCTGTCAGGTCGTCACCCAGAAGCAGGCCGGCAGCGAGATCACGTACCCGATGTGCGCCTGGGCCGACGGCAACACCGGGGCGTCCATCGCGGAACTCGGCGCGTCGAGCGTGGGGCAGGACCCCTCGAAGGTGGACGTGAAGGCCTTCGCGGAGCGGACCCTGGAGGTCCGCTCCGAGATCCGGCAGCGGATCAGCTGACGGCGGCGTCCGCCACGTCCGCCACGTCCGCCACGTCCGGCACCGCCGGTCCGGCCGGTCCCGCCGGTCCCGCCGGGAACGACGTGCGCAGCGTGAAGGCGTAGGGCGTAGGACCGTGGGCGCGCAGGTGGAGGAGCCGTTCCTCCGCCTCGGCCACGGTGGGGCGGTGGCCGGCCGGTACCCACCACAGGGTGGCCATCGCCTCGGCCACCCGCTCGAAGAACTCCCGCCTGCGGGACAGCAGTTCCCGGTGCTGCCCCTGGTACATGAAGGCGGTCAGGGCGTCGGTGTCCCGCCACACCGACATGTTGATGATCAGCCACTCGTCGCCGAGGACGGGCACGTCCGTGGCGTTGCCGGAGTCGCTCTGCAGGCGCCAGACGAAGCCGGCAAAGGAGTCTGCGACCGCGTTCACGGGATCGAGCCCGTCCACGAAGTCCTTCAACAGCGGTGAGTCCAGCGGGGCCTTGAGGCGGGCGATGTTGACCTGGGCGAGTTCGTACGGGGCGGTCGTCATGGCCGCACGATAGGTCGGGGCCGCTCGGGGATCACCCCCTTATCTCATCTGGTGGTCGTGTGGGGAGGCCGCCGTGAGCCCTCGTCAGCCGGAGGCCCCGAGCACCGCCCGCATCACCTCCCGCGCGATCGGCGCCGCGTCCCCGCCCCCGCTGATCTCCCCCCGTACCGCCTCCGCGTCCTCCACCACCACCGCCACGGCCACCTCGGGTTCGAGCGCGTCGTCGGACTGGGCCCAGCCGATGAACCAGGCGAAGGGGGTGCCGGAGTTGCCGATGCCGTGCTGGGCGGTGCCGGTCTTGCCCCCGACGGTGGCGTGGCGCAGGGCGGCGTTGGCGCCGGTGCCGTCCTCGACGACGCCCCGCATGAGGTCGCGCAACTGCCGCGCGGTGGCCGGGTCCATGGCCCGGCGGAGGGAGCGCGTGCCCGAGCCGGCGACCGTGCGGCCGTCGGCGGTGGTGGTGCGCTCGACGAGGTACGGCGCCCGCACCGAGCCCCCGTTGGCGACGGCCGCCGTGACGAGCGCCATCTGCAGGGGCGTGGCCCGGGTGTCGTACTGGCCGATGGAGGAGAGCGCGAGCTGCGCCCGGTCCATGTCGGTGTCGAAGGTGCTGGGCGCCACCCGGAACGGGATGCGCAGGCCCGCGCCGTCGAAGCCGAAGGCGCGCGCCGTGTCCGTCATGGCGCCGAGGCCGACGTCCACGCCCAGCTTCGCGAAGACCGTGTTGCAGGACCACTCGAAGGCATAGCGCAGGGAGGCGTTCTCGCACCCCTCGACCTCGTTGGACAGGGACGTCGTGGTGCCCGGCAGGGTGTACGGGGCGGGGGAGCGGGTGGGGGCGTCGACGTCCCCGATCACCCCGGCGTCCAGCGCGGCGGCGGCCGTCACCACCTTGAACGTCGAACCCGGCGGATAGGTCTGCCGCACCGCCCGGTTGAGCATCGGTCTGCTCGCGTCCCCGTTCAGCCGGGCCCACGCCTCGGTCACCTCGGGACCGTTGCCGGAGAGCACCCCGGGGTCGTACGACGGGCGTGAGACCAGCGCCAGGACGCGCCCGGTGGCCGGTTCGAGCGCGGCGACCGCGCCCCGGCGGGCGCCGAGCCCGAGGTACGCCGCCCGCTGTGCCCCGTCCTGGAGGGTGGTGACGACCTCGCCGCCGGCGTTCCGGTCGCGGGTGAGGTCGTTCCACAGGGGGAGGAAGGACAGCAGCGGGTCGCTGCCGTCGAGGAGGGAGTCCTCCGCGTTCTCCAGGAAGGTCGTGCCGTACACCTGCGAGGCGAAGCCCGTGACCGGCGCGTACAACGGGCCGTCCCTGTACGTCCGTTCGAAGCGGAGCTGTTCACCGGTGTCCGTCGAGCCGGTGACCGGGCGCCCCTCGACCACGATGTCCCCGCGCGGCTGGCCCCAACGGGCGATCACCGGGCGGCGGTTGGCGGGACTGTCGTCGTAGGCCCGGGACTGCAGGACCTGGACGCGGGTGGCGTTGACGAGGAGCGCGACCAGCAACAGGGCGCAGAGGGCGGCGGCGCGGCGGATGTACGTGGTCATGTGCCCCGGACCTCCGGGCCGGCGCAGGGGTTCTGGGGAAGGGTCCCGGGGCCGTCCTGCCTCCTGGCCGAGTCGCTCAGCCGGATCAGCAGGGCCACGATGATCCAGTTGGTGACGACGGAGGAGCCGCCCTGGGCGAGGAAGGGCATCGGCATACCGGTCAGGGGGATGAGGCCGGTGACACCGCCCGCGATCACGAAGACCTGGAGGGCGATGATCGAGGCGAGGCCGGTGGCCAGGAGGCGGCCGAAGGGATCGCGCAGGGCGAGGCCGGTGCGGAAGCCGCGCTCCACCAGCAGGGCGTAGAGCAGGAAGATCGCGGTGAGGCCGGCCAGGCCCAGCTCCTCGCCCGCCGTGGCCAGGATGAAGTCCGACTTGACGGCGAAGCCGATCAGGACGGAGTGGCCGAGTCCGAGGCCGGTGCCGAGCAGGCCGCCGGCGGCGAACGAGAAGAGGGACTGGGCGAGTTGGTTGGCGCCCTGGCCCGCCTCGATCGAGGCGAAGGGGTGCAGCCAGTCCTCGACGCGGCTGTGTACATGCGGTTCGAGCCAGCCGACGGCCACCGCGCCCACACACGCCAGCAGCAGCCCCACCGCGATCCAGCCGGTGCGGCCCGTGGCGACGTACAGCATGATCACGAACAGCCCGAAGAACAGCAGCGAGGTGCCCAGGTCCCGTTCGAGGACCAGCACGCCGACGCTCAGCAGCCAGATGGTGACGATCGGGCCGAGCACGCGCCCGGTGGGCAGTTGGAGGCGCTTGAACCGCCAGATCTGACGCCCGGCGTACGCCAGCGCGTTGCGGTTCGCCGCGAGATAGCTCGCGAAGAACAGCGCGAGCAGCACCTTCGCGAACTCGCCCGGCTGGAGGGAGAACCCGGCGATCCGCACCCAGATCCGGGCCCCGTTGACCGGCGGGAACAGGATCGGCAGCACCAGCAGCGCCAGCGCGGCCACCACCGAGACGTACGCGTACCGCTGCAGCACCCGGTGGTCGCGCAGCAGGGTCACGACCGTGAGGAACAGTGCCACCCCGAGCGTCGACCAGTTCAGCTGCGCGGGCGCCGCGTGGTCGGCCGGGGTCTCCAGGTCGAGCCGGTGGATCAGCACCAGGCCCAGGCCGTTGAGGAGCACCGCGATCGGCAACAGCAGCGGATCGGCGTACGGCGCCCGCAGCCGGACCACCAGATGGGCCAGCAGGGCGAGCACGCCGAGCCCGGCGCCGTAGTCCGTGGCGCCGGGCGGGAGGGTGCCGTTCTTCGCCAGACCGACAGCGCAGTAGCCGTACACGGAGAGCAGGACGGCCACGACGGTGAGGGTGAACTCGACGCCTCGGCGCCGGAGCGGGCGTACGGCGGGCGGGGACGGGTCCGAGGGACCCGCCGCCAGGGTCGTTCCGGCCTTGGTGGTCATGCCCGGAACTTACCCAAATGGGATGCCTTGCGGGTCTTGTCGCTCAGGCGCACGTGCGTGGCGTTTTGAAGGCGTCGATGTAGCGGGCCGAACCCCAGGCCCAGGTGCCGTCGACGAGCAGGTACCACTGCCTGTTGCCGTTGACGGTCTGTCCGTCGGCCCGGCAGTAGATCTTGACGATCTCCCCGTAGGGCGCGACCCGGACGACCGCGCCGCCGCGGGTCGGCGCGCTGCGCAGGATCAGACCGTTACGGGCGACGACCTCGCCGTTGACGATCTGCTTGCTCTTCCGGGGGTCCTCCTGTCCGGCGCCCGCCGCGGGGGTCGTGGCCGCGAACGCCACGAGGGCGCCACCGGCAGCCGCTATACCGAACCGCATGAGCAGAATCCGCAGGGACATCTGATGCTCCTCCAGAAAAAAGGGGGCGAAGCTGACTATTCGCCACGTTAGGAGGAGGGAGGGCGGGGCGCCTTCTGCGATGGTCCATCAGGGCAGGCCCGGCTTCGGGGGCGCAGCCCCGCCGTCAGGGGCACGGGGGAACTGTGCGACCAGCCCCCACCAGCCCCCACCAGCTCCCACCGACCCGCGGCCGACACCGAACGCCCTTGCGTGCGGACCCGGGTGGCTTCGTCGCGCGGGCGCGATCAGTCCCCGCCGACCGGCAGGCGCAGAACGGCCGACGCGCCCCCGTCCTCCGCGTTCTCGAACACCAGCCGTGCCCCCAGCACCTCCGCCTGCCCCACCGCGATCGTCAGCCCCAGCCCATGTCCCTTGCGGGAACCCTCCGTACGGAACCGCTGCGGCCCCTCCGCCATCAGGTACTCCGGAAACCCGTCGCCGTGGTCCCGCACGGTCACCACCGCCTCCTCGGCCGTCGCCTCCACGGTCAGCACCACCGGAGGCCGCCCGTGCTTGTGCGCGTTGGCCACCAGGTTCCCGAGCACCCGCTCCAAACGCCGCCGGTCCGTCTCCACGCACGCGTCCTCGACGACCCGCACCACCGTCTCGCCGCTCGCGTGCGCGGCCACCCGCTCCGCCAGCACCCCGAGCCGGATCGCGTCGGGGTCCAGCCGCTCGCCGCCCGCGTCCAGCCGTGAGATCTCCAGCAGATCCTCGGTCAGCGTCCGCAACGCGGCGACCCGGTCCCGCACCAGTTCCGTCGGCCGCCCCGGCGGCAGCAGTTCGGCCGCCGCGTGCAGCCCGGTCAGCGGTGTCCGCAGCTCGTGCGCGACGTCCGCGGTGAACCGCTGCTCGCCGATCAGCTTGCGCTGCAGCGTGGACGCCATCGTGTCGAGCGCGGCGGCCACCGCGGCCACCTCGTCGCGGTACCGCGCCGGGTCCGTCGTGCGGGGGTCGCCGACCCGTGCGTCGAGGTCGCCCGCGCTGATCCGCCGGGCCACCTGCGAGGTCGTCCGCAGCCGCCGGGTCACCCCGGTGACGCCGAACGCGCCCACGATCAGCGTCGCCCCGATCGCCAGCGCCGAGGAGCCCAGGATGGCCCGGTCGAGGTTCTCGATCGTGGCCGCGCTCTGCGCGTAGTCGATCCGCACGGCGAGGGCGCGGCCGTCGGCGGGAGCGGCCGCCCACATCGCGGGGTATCCGCCCGCGACCCCGACCATCGTGCCGCGCCGCCCGCTCACCGCCAGCGCGCGCAGCGACCCCGGCAGCTCCGGCGCGTCGATGCCGGCCTCCGGCGGCAGCCGGTTCCCGGCCTCGTACGCCCGCACCGCCTCGTCGAGCCGGTCGAGCGCCCGGGAGCGGGCGTCGCTCACGGTCCGGTCGGTGACGGAGACATGCACCAGGGCGCCGAGCAGCGCGGCCAGCCCGCAGCACATGACGGTGATGAAGGCCAGCGCCTTCCAGGTGAGCGAGGACGTCCAGCGGCGCAGGCCGAACCGTTTCCGCGCGGTCTTCGTCGCGCTCTCGGCCGCGGTCTTCGCCGCGCTCTCGCGCTTCGCCGTGCTCATCGCGGGCCGCCGGAGGGCGAGGGCCGGGGCGTGGTGGCCGGCGTCGTCCCGCCGCCGGGGGACGAGCGCGCCGATCCGCCCACGCGCAGGATCTCGTCGCGGGTGAGGAGCATCGCCCGCTGGTCCTCGTCCCAGGTCCACTGGGTGCGGTACTCGTAGCCGACGATCGCCGCGGGCGAGCGGATGATCACGGTCCGGCCCGCCAGCTCCACCGCGAGCACCGCGTCGTCGCTGGCCAGCACCTGTACCAGCCGGTCCGCCCGGAACGTGTACATCCGTACCGCCGTCTGGTTGCCGGGCAGCAGCCGGAAGCCGAGCACCATGTCCTCGCGCCCGTCGCCGGTGAGGTCCCGGTAGTAGGCGTCGAGCACCGGACACCGGGAGCGCTCCGCGCCCCCGCCGCAGTCCGCCATGCGCGCGGTCGTGCCGGCGTAGACCGCGTCGGACCCGGAGTACATCTCCGGATGCGCGGCGATCTCGGCGCGCACGACCGCCACCGGGTCCACCTCGCGGATGTTCCCGCCGGGAACCCTGACACCCTTGACGACCTCAGTCTCGGCCTCGCCGTAGTCGTAGGCGGGGGAGGATGCGGGCGGTTCCCCGGGCCACAGCCGGGTCGGCCCGCTCGCGGTGGCCGTCGCGCCCGCGCTCACCAGGCCACCGGAGTCGCCACAGGCGCCCAGCAGCAGGCCGGCGGCCAGGGCGAGCGAGGCGCCGGCGACCGCACGCACGGGGCGGCTGGGGAACACGGGACTCCTGAGGGCGTCGATTCGGTCCAGTACACCCTATTCATGCGGAAGTACCGCACCCGCCCGCCCCGCTACTCGGCCAGTTCCTCCAGCTCCTCCAGGAACCGGACGGTCGCCAGCCCCGTGCGCAGATACTCCACGAACAGCTCGTTGTGCAGCGCCCACGGTGAACGGCGGGTGCGGATCAGTTGGATCGCCTCCTCGGCGGAGTGCCCGTCGCGGATCAGCGCGTGCGCCACCACCAGACCCGACCGGTTGTACCCGCTGTAGCAGCGGACGAGGACCCGCTTGCCGTCCTCCAGCGCGTCGCACGCCGCCTGCCCCAGCCGCATCACACCCGCCAGCTGCGTACCGTCCAGCGGCCCGTCCGGGATCGGCCACACATGGTGCTCGACGCCGTCGTCCGGCCCGTACCCCGGCAGCCGCAGCAGGGTCAGTACCAGATCGAACTCGTCGCGTACGACCGCGAACTCGATGTCCCCGGTGCCGGTCCGCCCCGCGAACTCGTGCCCGCCCATCCACAGACCGGGCACGATCTCGCTCCACGGTTCGCCCGGAGCCGGTACGTCGGGTTGCTTCCTGCGCGTCCGCAACGGCGCCTCCCCAAGCCCCTGACGACAGGTCGTCACCCCAAAGGTAACCGGGTTCTTGCCGATGGAGCACCCCGCCTGTTCCCATGGTCGTGGGGTGATGGTGCATGAGCGGACTGCGCGTCGTACCGACCTGGCGGCACGGACAGCGACGCCTGTACGTGTGCCGGACCGACGGGAGGAACGTCGCCTGGTACGACCGTGAGACGGGCCGGGTGAACCTCCTCAGCGAGGAGCTGAGGCAGGACGTGCTGGCCGTGCTCGCCCCCTTCGTCACCGGCCCGGTCGCCGTGGGCCCGCCGCCCGTCCCCACCCCCGCCGAACTGGCCCGGCTGAGCCTCCACCCGGACGACGACCTCGCCCCCAACCGCCCCGGCGAGGCGCTGCTGATCGCCCTCGATCGCGCCCCCGGACCCCCACGTCGGCTGCGCCCGGACCCGCGCCGCCGCGCCCTGGCCGCCGAGCGGACGGTCGGTGACGCCCTGGACCGGCTGGAGGGTGCGGGCTGGCACACCCTGCACTCCGTGCCGCTGCCCGGCGGCGAGCGCATCCACCATCTCCTGATCGGCCCCGGGGGCCTGTTCTGCGTCAGGTCCCTGCCCGCCCGCAGGCAGCGCGTCGTCGTCACCGACCCGATGGTCGCCGTCGGCCGCCACGAGCCCCGCGCGCTGCTGCGCGCGCTCCGCGCCGACGCCGACCGCGCCTCCTACGCCCTCACCGCAGAGGTCCGTCCCGTTCTCGCCCTCGTCGAACCCGCCGGTCTCGACATCACCACACCCCCGCGCGAGGTCCGCGTCCTGTGCGACACGGACCTCGCCGAACTCGCGCGCACGGGCGGGCTGCTCAAGCCGGCCGACGTGGAGGGCCTGCACGCGATGGCCCGGGACCGGCGGACCTGGACCCGCGTGTAGACCGTCATGGAGCGGACCGTCATGGAGCGGACCGTCACAGTGGGGACCGCCAGGGTGGACCGTCACGGCAGGGCGTGCGCGGCCTCCGGGTCGAGGAGTGGCGCCAGCAGGTCGCCGTGGTCCCGGAGGCGGGAGGCGAGGTCCGGGGCGCGGAACACCAGCTGCGCGGGCGAGGCGCACTCCTCGACCTCGGCCCAGGTCACCGGGGCGGAGACGGTCGGCTCGGCGCGGGCGCGCAGCGTGTAGGGCGCGGCCGTGGTCTTGCGGGCGGCGTTCTGGCTCCAGTCGACGAAGACCTTGCCGGGGCGCAGGCTGCGGTTCATCCGGTGGACGACCTGACGGGGCAGCGCCGTCTCGGCCTCGACGGCGAGTTCCCTCGCGTACTCCGACACCCGCTCCGAGGACGCCCCACGCACCGCCGCCAGCAGATGCAGCCCCTTCGACCCGGACGTCTTCGCGTACGCCTCGATCCCGTCCGCCGCGAGCCGCTCCCGCAGCCAGCGGGCGACCTCGCAGCACTCGACGATCGTCGCGGGCGCCCCCGGGTCCAGGTCGAAGACCAGCCGGTCCGCCTCGTCGGCGGAGTCGACGGTCCACTGCGGTGTGTGGAACTCGGCGACCTGGTTCGCCGCCCACATCAGGCTCGCCAGGTCCTGCACCAGCACCATCCGGGCCGGGCCCTCCATCCGCCGCACCTCGGCGGTGGTGACCCAGTCGGGCGTGCCGGGCGGCACGTTCTTGGTGAAGAAGACCTGTCCCCCCGGCCCGTCCGGGTATCGGAGGAACGAGACCGGCCGGTCACGCAGATGCGGCAGCAGGACGTCGGCGGTCGTGGCGTAGTAGTGCAGCAACTCGCCCTTGGTGAACCCCGTCGCCGGGTGGAGAACCTTCTCCAGATTGGAGAGGACGACCCTGCGGCCCTCCACTTCGGTGATCGGTGTCATGGCAGCAAGAATCCCATGATTCGCGGGCAAAGCGGTCACGGTGCCTGGGCGGTCGGCGATGAGGACGCGCCGGGCGCCTGTGCGTGGGAGGGGGCCCGTGTGCGGGGCGTTCGCGTACGCGGTGGGGCGCCCGTACACGGGGGCGTACGCCCCGTCGACGTACGCGAGCCCCCGCGTACGTCTGCCATCGGCGCGCACGGCCGATGTCCGTGCGCGCCTTGGGCCCGGTCCCGCGTGACACGGCACCGGGCGCTCGCGTGCGCGGCCGGGCCCCCGTACGCAGGCAGCCCCGCGTCCGCGCGCTCAGGCCCCCACGTACGCCGCCAGGTGTTCGCCGGTGACGGTCGAGCGGGCCGCGACGAGGTCCGCCGGGGTGCCCTCGAAGACGACGCGACCGCCGTCGTGGCCTGCGCCCGGGCCGAGGTCGACGATCCAGTCGGCGTGGGCCATGACCGCCTGGTGGTGCTCGATGACGATCACCGACTTGCCCGCGTCGACGAGCCGGTCGAGCAGCCCCAGCAGCTGCTCCACGTCGGCGAGGTGGAGACCCGTGGTCGGCTCGTCGAGAACGTAGACCCCGCCCTTCTCGCCCATGTGCGTGGCCAGCTTCAGCCGCTGCCGCTCGCCGCCGGAGAGCGTGGTGAGCGGCTGGCCGAGGGTGAGATAGCCGAGCCCCACGTCCGCCATCCGCTCGATGATCCGGTGGGCCGCCGGTGTACGCGCCTCACCGGCGCCGAAGAACTCCTCCGCCTCGGCCACCGACATCGCGAGCACCTCGCTGATGTCCCGCCCGCCGAAGCGGTACTCCAGCACCGACGCCTCGAACCGCTTCCCCTCGCACTCCTCGCACGTGGTGGCGACGCTCTGCATGATCGCCAGGTCGGTGTAGATGACGCCGGCGCCGTTGCAGGTCGGGCAGGCCCCTTCGGAGTTGGCGCTGAACAGCGCCGGCTTCACCCCGTTGGCCTTGGCGAAGGCCTTGCGGATCGGGTCGGCCAGCCCGGTGTACGTCGCCGGGTTGCTGCGCCGGGACCCGCGGATCGCGGTCTGGTCGATCGAGACCACACCCTCGGCGCCTGCCTGGCGGGCCATCGAGCCGTGCACGAGCGAGCTCTTGCCGGAGCCGGCCACCCCGGTGATGACGGTGAGGACGCCCAGCGGGATGTCCACGTCGACGTCCTGGAGGTTGTTCGCTTTCGCCCCCCGGATCTCCAGCGCACCGGTGGGCTCGCGCACCGACTCCTTCAGGGCGGCCCGGTCCCCGAGATGACGGCCGGTGACGGTGTCGCTCGCCCGCAGCCCCTCCAGCGTCCCCTCGAAGCAGACGGTGCCGCCCGCCGTACCGGCGCCGGGGCCGAGGTCCACCACATGGTCGGCGATCGCGATCGTCTCCGGCTTGTGCTCCACGACGAGCACGGTGTTGCCCTTGTCGCGCAGCCGCAGCAGCAGGTTGTTCATCCGCTCGATGTCATGCGGGTGCAGCCCGATGGTCGGCTCGTCGAAGACGTACGTGACATCGGTGAGCGAGGAGCCGAGGTGACGGATCATCTTGGTCCGCTGCGCCTCGCCACCGGAGAGCGTGCCCGAGGCCCGGTCGAGGGAGAGATAGCCGAGGCCGATCTCCACGAACGAGTCGAGGGTGTAGTGGAGCTTCGCGAGCAGCGGCGCCACCGACGCGTCCTCGATCCCCCGGGCCCATTCCGCCAGGTCCCGGATCTCCATCGCACAGGCGTCGGCGATGTTGACCTTGCCGATCCGCGAGGAGCGGGCCGGCTCGCTGAGCCGGGTGCCGTCGCAGTCGGGGCACTCGGTGAAGGTGACCGCCCGGTCCACGAAGGCCCGGATGTGCGGCTGCATCGACTCGCGGTCCTTGGCGAGGAAGGACTTCTGCAGCTTCGGGATCAGCCCCTCGTAGGTGAGGTTGACACCGTTGATCTTCACCTTGGTCGGCTCGCGGTACAGGAAGTCGTGCCGCTCCTTCTTGGTGTACTGGCGGATCGGCTTCTCCTTGTCGAAGAAGCCCGACTCCGCGATGACCCGCACCACCCAGCCGTCCCCGGTGTACGTGGGGATGGTGAACGGGTCCTCGGAGAGCGACTTGGAGTCGTCGAACAACTGGGTGAGGTCGATGTCGGAGACCTTTCCCCGGCCCTCGCAGTGCGTGCACATACCGCCGGTGCGGCTGAAGCTGACCTTCTCCGTCTTGGTCTTGTCGGCACCGCGGTCGACCGTGAACCCGCCGCTCGCCGAGACAGAGGCGACGTTGAAGGAGAACGCGCCGGGCGGCCCGATGTGCGGCTTGCCCAGCCGGCTGAAGAGGATGCGCAGCATCGCGTTGGCGTCGGTGGCGGTACCGACGGTGGAGCGCGGGTCGGACCCCATCCGCTGCTGGTCGACGGTGATCGCGGTGGTCAGCCCGTCGAGCACGTCCACCTCGGGCCGCGCCAGGTTCGCCATGAAGCCCTGCAGGAAGGCGCTGTACGTCTCGTTGATCAGCCGCTGCGACTCCGCGGCGATCGTGTCGAACACCAGCGAGCTCTTCCCCGAGCCGGAGACTCCCGTGAACACCGTCAGCCGGCGCTTCGGAATCTCGATGCTGACGTCTTTGAGATTGTTCTCCCGCGCCCCGTGCACCCGGATCAGATCATGGCTGTCGGCGGCGTGCGGCCCGGGGGACTGCGCCTGCGTCCCCGCCCTCGTGGCCTTGGTCATCGTTCCTCCATCTGTCGTGCGGAGCCGCGCCCGCGGCTCCGCCGGCGTCGCCCGACCGGGTCCGATCCGCTGGGAAGGGTACGTGCGGTGCTGTGTGTTCCGGATGTATTTCCGCGGGGCCATGACGAAGCGGGCGCTCACCCGGCCGGGGGCCACGGCTCACCCGGCCGGTGTCAGGGGGCTAGGGCCCACGCTAGGCGCGCCCCGCCCACCCGCGCTTCTCGAATCCTGACCGACCCGCCGACGGGCGTGCACGGGCTCACCGACAAGGCGCCCGGCAGCCGACGCGCAGCCCACATCCGTCCGCGTTACGGTGTGGACAAACCGGAAGCAGGGACCCGAAAGGTGCGTGCTGCCCGTGCGATCCATCTGGAACGGCGCCATCTCCTTCGGCCTGGTCAGCATCCCGATCAAGCTGGTGAACGCGACCGAGAGCCACTCCGTCTCCTTCCGTCAGGTCCACCTGGAGGACGGCGGCCGGATCCGCTACCGCAAGGTCTGCGAGCTGGAGGACCGCGAGGTGACGCAGGGGGAGATCGGCAAGGCGTACGAGGACGCGGACGGCACGATGATCCCGATCACGGACGAGGACCTCGCGTCGCTGCCCATCCCGACGGCCAAGACCATCGAGATCGAGGGCTTCGTCCCGGCCGAGAGCGTCGACCCGCTCCAGGTGGACGCCGCGTACTACCTCGCGGCGAACGGTGTCCCCGCCGCCAAGCCGTACACCCTCCTCCGCGAGGCGCTCAAGCGCAGCGGAAAGGTCGCCATCTGCAAGTTCGCGCTGCGTGGGCGCGAGCGGCTGGGCATGCTGCGGGTCGTGGACGACGTCCTCGCCATGCACGGGCTGCTCTGGCCCGACGAGATCCGTACGACGGACGGGGTGGCCCCCGACGCGAGTGTCACCGTGCGTGACAAGGAGCTCGACCTCGCGGACGCCCTCATGGACACCCTCGGCGAGGTCGACTTCGGGTCCCTGCACGACGACTACCGCGAGGCCGTGGAGGAACTCATCGCCGCGAAGGCCTCCGGCGAGGAACCGCCCAGCGCCCCCGCCCCGGCCCCGGGCGGCAAGGTCCTCGACCTCATGGCCGCGCTGGAGAAGAGCGTCCGCGAGGCCAAGGAGTCCCGGGGCGAGGACGTCGCCGACATCACCCACCTCGCGTCCCGCCCCACCCCGAAGCAGCCCCCGGGCAAGAAGTCCACCACGACGACCCGCAAGACGGCCGCCTCGCCGAAGAAGTCCACGACCAGGTCCGCCGAGCCCGCGAAGAAGACGGCCGCGAAGAAGTCGACGGCCAAGAAGACGACGACGGCGACCAGGACGGCGGCGACGAAGTCCACCGCGGCGAAGTCCACCTCGGTCAAGGCCACGACGGCCAAGGCCACGACGGCGAAGAGCACCGCGAAGAAGACCCCGGCGAAGAAGACGACGGCCCGCAAACGCTCCGCCTGACGGGTGCCGTTCCGCCTGACCGCCCCGCACACCGTTCGAGCACGGGCACGGCTCCCCGAGCCAGACGCCCAGGTGTGTGCGCCTGGGGCGCGCCCCTGCTTTTCAGGGGCGCGGGGAACCGCGCGACGAGCCCCCACCGGACCGGCGGCCGGGACCCGCCGCCGGGAGCCGGGCGCCCGGGAGCCGGGGGCGGCCGGGGTTCGACGGGGGCGTAGCCCCTACGGCTGCCGGCGGCCCACGCTCAGAGCACCTTCGCGCGCACCAGTGCCGACAGGACGAGCGTGCCCGGGAGGAGGGGGATCCAGACGGTGAGGACCCGGTAGCCGATGACGGTGGTGGTGGCGAGGCTCGCCGGCGCCCCGAAGGCGACGAGGGCGAAGACGAGCGCCGCGTCCACGGGGCCGAGGCCGCCCGGCGCGGGCACCGCCCCGGCGGCGGTGCTGGCGACGAGGTACGCGAAGAGCATCTGCGTCCAGGACACCGGCAGCCCGAGCGAGGTGCCGACCGAGGCGACCACGGCCCCCTGGCACAGGGGGAAGGCGGCGGCCCCGCCCCACAGGGAGAGCGCGCGGACGGGACGGCTGTGCACCCGCCGTGTGTCGGTGAGGGCGGACCGCAACCCTCCGATCAGGGGGCGCCGCAACGGCCGTACGGTCGTGATCAGCGTGACCACGGCGGCGAGGCTGACGCCGGTGATCGCACCGGCCAGGGCGAGGGTCTCGCCCTCGGGGAGGAGTTCGGTCAGGCGGAGCGTGCCCGGGAACGCGATGACGAAGGCGACGATCACCAGCGTCTTGGCCACCGGCTTGACCGCCGAGTACAGGGCGAGCGAGGAGGTCGCCCGGGACAGGGGGATGCCCCGGCGCCGCAGGAAGCGCAGAACGACCGCGTGGGCGCCGATGTTGCCCGGCAGGGCGTGCCCGGCGGCACCGGCGGCGAACTGCGTCGCCAGCAACTGCCCCGGTGGCAGCCGCTCCGGCACGGCCCCCTGCCGTACGCAGGCGGAGGCCACCGAGCACAGGGCCGTGAAGAAAGCACCGGCCAGCAGCCACCAGGGGTTGGCCGAGGCCAGTCGGACGGCCCCTTCTTGGACCGTCCGCCAGTCGAAGGCCGCCCAGCCCGCGAGCAGCACGAGCGGCAGCAGCGTCAGCGCGAATCGCAGCCGCCGGGCGTTGACGGCCGACCGGGCGGGGAGCAGCGCCCGCAGCCTGGCGGGCGGGAACCCCCCGGGACCGGCGGCGCAGAAAGGCTCCGCGAGCGGCTCGGGCTCGGTGTCAGGGCCGGTGGCCGTGGGGCGGGCCGGAGCGTGGGTGAGATCCGGGGGCCGGGCCGGGCTCGGTATCAGGGGGAGGGGGTCGGTGACCGGGGACGGGGTGGGCCGCGAGGGGGGCGGCGCGTCGAGCGGGAGCGGGAACAAAGGGCACGTCGTCCTTCCGCGTCGCGTCGGTACGGCGGGGGACCGCTCCGACGGAGGCAGGGCAAGTCAAGAACGAAGGGAACCCCAGGACCGTTCCCACCCCAAATGACTCCCCGGTATGCACCGCCCGAACTCCTGCCACCGCCAGAACGACGACACCGCTTCCCAGCAGCGACTCTGCCGCCTACGCCGGTGTGGACCCCTCCGCCCCTCGTGAGACACAAGTCACTTCGCCGCCACCCCCGGCACCCGATTTCCACCAAGATCACACGTCGCCCTCACCACTTGCCCCCTGACCCGCTTCTTCCCGCGCCCCCCGCGCGTGCCCCCGTGCGCGCCCCTGCCTCACTGTTGTGATGTGCGTCACCCCAGGTCTACGGTTGTATCGCCTGGCAGGAGACCCCGGCAGTGCGTCCGGGTGGCGGTGCGCGGCGGGGCCGTCCGCAGGCGAGGGAAGTGATCCCGTTGTCCGTCTCCTGGGACGACCTCGGCGGTCTCGTCGATGCCCACGAGCGCTTTCTCGCCGGCGCGCGGGTCGACTCGGATGTCCGGCACCCGGTGCTCGACTCCTGGAAGCGGTGCCGTTCCGCCGGACTCGAACCCCACCGGCTGGTGAGCCCCTACGCCCCCGACCTCGCCCTGGAGGAACCCTTCCTGCGCGCCGCCGACCCCGTGCTCGCACGGCTCACCTCCTCCCTGGCGAACGTGAGCATGAGCATCGTGCTCTGCGACGGACAGGCCCGCATGGTCCAGCGGCACGGCGGCGACCGGCACCTCCTCACCCGCCTCGACGAGGTCAACTTCGCCCCCGGCTTCTGCGCCTCCGAGGCCGCCGCGGGCACCAACGGCGTCGGCACCGCCCTCGCCGAGCGCCGGCCCGTCCACGTCCTCGGCCGCGAACACTTCGCCGACTGCCTCTCCCCGTTCGCCTGCGCCGGCGCCCCCGTCCGCAACCCGCTCAGCGGCCGCGTCGAGGCCGTACTCGACCTGACCTGCCTGCGCGACGACGCCGACCCCACGATGCTGCGGCTGGTCCGCGATGCCGCCCACGACATCGAGGCGGGCCTCCTGGAACAGGCCACGGAACGGGAACGGGCCCTCCTCGCCGCGTACCGCCGAGCCGCCCTCACCGCCGACACAGCCGCCGACACAGCCTCCGACACCTGGCCCCGGCAGCCCGAACGACAGTCCGAGCGCCAGTCCGAGCGCCAGGCCTGGGCACAGGGCGACGACGGCCGGTACGGCGCCGACCTCGGCCGCGTCGACCTGGCCGTCCTCCGCGAGAAGGCCGAGGAACTCATCGCCTCGCCCCACCGCACCCTCGACGAGGTCACCCTCTCCGCCGGCCGCGTCGCCACCCTGCTCCGTCGCCCGATCATGGGCGAGTCCGGCGAGACCGGGGTGGTCATCGAGGCCCGCCTCCTCGGCGGCCCCCGTCTCCACCACACCCGACCGACCACCCACCCCACGCCCCGAACCACGCGGCAGCCGACGACCGTACCGCCTGCGCCCGGCACCCCATCGCGACCCGCACCACCCCCGACCGTCGTCCTCCGCACGGTCGTACCCGCGTCCCCGCCCCAGCCGAAAGGCAAGGGGCCGCTCGCCACGGACGAGCCGTCCGACTCCGCCGCCGACGCGTGGCTGCTCCTCGTCGGCGAACCCGGCGTCGGCCGGCTCGCCGTGCTCGCCCGCCGTCGCCTGGAACTGCTGCACGACGCCGGAACCCGCATCGGTACCACCCTGGACGTCACCCGCACCGCCGAGGAACTGACGGACGTGGCCGTCCCCCGCTTCGCCGACTTCGCGGCCGTGGACCTGCCGGTCCCCGTCCTCCTCGGCGAGGAACCGGAACCCCTCGGCCCCGGCATGGCACTGAGCCGCGTCGCACTGGGCGCCGTACACGAGCAGTCGCATCTGTACGAGGTGGGGGACCCGGTGCGCTATGTCCCCTCCACCCCGCAGGCGCGCAGCTGGGAGAGCGGGCGTCCGGTGCTCGAACCGGTGCTGGCGGAGGCGGGCGGCTGGCTCGCGCAGGACCCGGCCCGGCTGCGACGCGCCCTCGCCGCGGGCATCCACTCCCTGATCACCGTGCCGCTGCGGGCACGCGGCGCGACCCTCGGCGTCGTCAGCTTCTACCGAGCCGAACGCCCCGAACCGTTCGAGGACGACGACCTCGCCCTGGCCCAGGAACTGGTCGGCCGCGCGGCGATCTGCATCGACAACGCCCGCCGCTACACCCGCGAGCACAACACCGCCCTCGCCCTGCAACGCAGCCTGCTGCCGCGCGGCCGGTCCGAACAGAGCGCGGTCGAGGTCGCCTACCGCTACCTCCCCGCGCAGGCGGGCGTCGGCGGCGACTGGTTCGACGTCATCCCGCTCTCCGGCGCCCGTGTCGCACTGGTCGTCGGCGACGTGGTCGGCCACGGCCTGCACGCCGCCGCGACCATGGGACGGCTGCGCACCGCCGTGCACAACTTCTGCGCCCTCGACCTGCCCCCGGACGAACTGCTCACCCAGCTCGACGACCTGGTCGGCCGCCTCGACCGGGGCGAGGGCTGGGCGGTGGAGAACACCCACCAGGACTCCGGCATCGTCGGCGCGACCTGTCTGTACGCCGTCTACGACCCGGTGTCCCGGCGCTGCGTCCTCACCCGCGCCGGACACCCGCTGCCGGCGGTCGTCGCCCCGGACGGAACGGTGGACTACGTCGACCTGCCCCCGGGACCCCCGCTGGGCCTGGGCGGCATGCCGTTCGAGACCGCCGAACTCGAACTGGCCGAGGGCAGCCGGCTGGTCCTCTACACCGACGGCCTCGTCGAGGACCGGCACCGCGACATCGACACCGGCCTCGACAAGCTCCGTACCGTCCTGGCCCGCACCGACCGCGCCCCCGAGGCCACCTGCGAGGCGGTCCTCGCCGCCCTGCTCCCGGCCCGGCCGGCCGACGACGTGGCACTTCTCGTAGCCCGTACCCACGTCCTGGGCCCGGACCGGGTCGCCCAGTGGGACCTGCCCGCCGACCCGGCCGTCGTCTCCCTCGCCCGGCGCGCCGTCACCGGCCAACTGGCCGCCTGGGGCCTGGACGACCTGGCCGTCACCACGGAACTGGTGGCCAGCGAACTGGTCACCAACGCCATCCGCCACGCCACCGGCCCCGTCCGACTCCGCCTCCTGCGCGACCGCGCCCTGATCTGCGAGGTCCACGACGGCAGCAACACCTCACCCCACCTCCGCCGCGCCCACACCGAGGACGAGAACGGCCGCGGCCTCTACCTGGTGGCCCGCCTCACCGAACGCTGGGGCACCCGCTACACCCTCCACGGCAAAACGATCTGGACAGAACAGCCGCTGCCCCGGCCCACCACGCCGAGCCCATGATCCGCATGGCGAAATGGCCCTGCGTACATTGCGTACATACAGGTGACGGCGTGCTCGACGCGGACGCGGCCTTCCGGTGGGAGGTGTCGTGTTCGCCCTTCCACACAGAGAGTTCGGCCCGGCCGCGTCCGCGGCGGTACGGGACGGCCAGGCGGCGCAGCTCCTCCGCGAACATGGCCGGCCGCTCCGCGGAGGGCTGATCAATGCTGTAGATCGTTGTCCACTGATGGCGGGAACGACGCCGTGGTCCGCCTGCCCGGTCGAAGATTCCCGGGGGTGCTGATGCAGGGCGACTCCCTCCCCATCCTTCGTAGCGATCTGGCCGCGGTGGTGGAGAAGCGTGAACGCGGAGACGTGGCCGAAGCACGGGACTCTGTCGGCCTCCCCTTGGCGGGCGTTCGCGATCAATGCAGAAGCCACGACAAAGAGCCGGACCCAGTGAGACTGGGTCCGGCTCTTCAAGTCTGACACTTCTGCAGGTCAGCGGTTGATCACACTGGTCCAGGCGACCGATGACATCC
Source organism: Streptomyces sp. NPDC002324 (assembly GCF_053593335.1). NCBI lineage: Bacteria > Bacillati > Actinomycetota > Actinomycetes > Kitasatosporales > Streptomycetaceae > Streptomyces > Streptomyces sp. NPDC002324. Next base: position 135,078 of record NZ_JBSFCF010000011.1, on the reverse strand, counting down.
CTGGCCGTGTGCCCTTGTTGATCCCAGCCGTTGATGTCAGATCTCGCCACAGCTCAGGGAGCGTCCAGCCGGAAGGTCTGGCGGCTGTCGTTGCTGGCACCGGGGCTGTTGATGTTGTCGTTGATGGAGATGTTGTTGAACATCGGGATGACGCCGTTGAGGTTGATCGGCAGGATCGAGCCCCCACCGCCACCGTTGCCGCCGTCGCAGTCGCCCCCGGTGATCGTTGTCGGGTCGCTGTCCGAGACCGTGGGCCCTCCCCCTTGGGTGACCGTGACGGTGTTGGTGACGGAACATGGTGCGTCGTCGGCGACGTTGACGGTGACCTCGAATGTGGTGGAGGCGCCCGCGCCGAGACCGAAGCCACCATCGCAGTGGACCGTCGTACCGCTGTTGGTGACGTCACAGATGAACGCGAGGTCGCCTTGGACGTTCGCGACCGTGAGACCGGTGGGAAGATTGTCCGTGAGGTCGAGCGGCGTGGCCGTCTCATCGCCGCTGTTGACCAGCGTGATGGTGTAGACGCCCTGCCCTCCTCGTGCGAAGTTCCCTTGATGGCTCTTGTTGACGCTCAAGATCGGTTGAGCATGGGCGGGCGTGGCCGACAGGGCAAACGGCAGCGCGACGCCCAGCCCCATCACCGTACCGAGCGCAGCCATCCGCCGCCTCAGCCAGTGTCTCGTCCTCTACGGCTTCTTCCAATCCGTGACGGTCTACTGCGGTCAGGCTCCGGGAACGAGTGAAAAAGCCGACGTGGGGAATGTGCTGACCCGGCAATGACCAATTAAGAAATAACGCTGGTAGCCCGGAAGGATGCGGTACCCGGACGGGGGCGGACTGGCCGCCGCGCAGCGCAGGCGCCGGGAGAAGGTATTCCCTGAGTCGCCTTCTACGGGTCTGCCTCGTAGCGACCGCCACACACGAGTGCTCCCTGCCCTCGGGCGGTGGGGAAGCTGGCGCCACGACTTCTTCGTTTCGACGCAACTTGGGTAGGGGCGCCGCTTTGGGCTGGTGTGCCTCTCACGTGTACTGGTGGCCCGCTGACGTTCGCGGTCGTCCACCGGTGTTCGTCGGCGCTGTCACGCAGTTACTGTAGGAACTGCAAAGCCTCAATGAGCCTTTTCAGCGCTGCCGCTCCAGGGTGAGGACAGCGGCGGAGATTGACGACATTCGATTTGGGCTGCATCGTGCCCTGCGGAAGATCCGCTACGACTTGAGCCGTGCGACGCCGTGCTCGACCGGTGCCCGTGCCGCGGACAGCGCTCGGTTGACGGTTTGCTGGGTTGGCGTGAGGTCACGGCCCGGAGGTCGTCTGAGGGGCGTTGTCACCCACGGGCCAGCTCCCATGTAGGCGCGGTCGGCGAGGACCCGGACGCCCTGGCGTTCGCAGATCCGGATGATCTGGTGGGTACGGGCCGCGGTTACCTCGTGCGCGCGGCCGGGCAATGCGGGCGAGATCCACAGCAGCCGGCCATCCGGATCGGTCACCAACTGCACGTTCACACCATGTCGGCGGTGCTTGGCAGAGTAGTCGGCCCGGCCGTCGCCCAGGCGGTCGCACTCCGCGAGAGTGCCGTCGAGCGGACGTAGTCGGGATCGGTCTCGCGCACCACCTTCAGCAGGCCCGGTGCACGGTCGGCGAGCGGGCTGATCACCGAGGTGGTGCAAGCGTGAGCGGTGCCCACCGAGATACCGAAGCCGACGGCGATCTGGGCAAGCGTGTCGTGCTTACGCAAGTACGTCACGGCGACGAGCGCACGCTGGTGCGGCGGGAGTTTGCATCGTCGGTCACCCTCGCGGGTGACGATGAGCATGGTGACCCACTCGACCAGGGCGTGGGGCAGGTGGAGTGCGGCAGAGGACGGAACCAACGCGGCTCCCGTGCCTGTGAGTTGAGACTTCGAACACCTCCCCCAACGGCATGGGAGCCTCGTGCGTTGTGCATCCCGACTGCGCCACCCGATCAGTGGCCGTGCTGAAAGGATCACTGACACCAAGTCGCCCCGAAAATCGGCAGCGTCACGCCGGCGCGGGCATGACGATCACCACGCGAGTGGTGAAGACTGGATAGATGCGACCTCACGCCCCCGGCGGACTCCTGTTCGTAGCGCTCGGTCTCATCCTTGTCGCCGCCGGCTACGTCTGGAGGGGACGTGTCCTGCGCCCCCTCTCGGCGAAACGGGCCCAGGCGGCCGTGATCCGGGACCGTTCCAGAAGCCTGCTGCATTCTGCGGACATGGCCATCGCCGAAGCACGCCGCCGGGCCGCACGCGGCGAACCGGCCATCATCACGGTCGGGGACGTGACCAGGGTGGCGTGCCAGCACTACGGGCACTTCGTGGAGCACGAAGAGGCAGCTGCCGCCCTCCGCCAGCGCTTTGATGCCGCCGACTGTTGGGTGGACTGCATGACTGACGCTTTCAACTGACTGTCTCCTCGGCGAGTGCTTATTGCCAGGGGCGTCGAAGCCGTCACCTGATCGGTGGTCACGCTGAAAAGGCTCAATGTGCTCGAGCACTATTGCGGCTTTCCCGTACCTGTGGAGCCCGTGCTCGTCTCTTAGTCGGCGTGACCGATCTGAAGGCAGTTGCCACTCAGCTCAGCGTGCGCGTGTACCAGGAGCGTCAGGTGGCGGCACTGGCGCCGCTTTCCGGGGTGCTGACGGCCGAGCAGGTCGAGCAGGTGTACAGCGTCGCTCGCCATCAACAGGCGTGGAGCCAGCCCGTCTGAGCGAGGGGCCAGTCATCCCTGCCGAAAGCGGTTCACCCGTCCCAGCGGGTCGCAACGGCATCCGCGACGCTGAAGACAGCGTCACATTCGGCGCACTGCGCTCTACCGAAAAGATAGGTCAACTTGCCCGCAACATCAGCCTGGTTGTCGGCGAGCGCGCGACTGCGCAGTCTTTGGGCAAGCCCCTTCAGCGCTGAGGAGTCTGCGGGCTGCAGAGGGATCTTCTTTGCCGCGGTCTCGTTCATGTACATGCTGTCTGTAGTCGAGAAGAAGCCGTACTCACCGAAGGCTATGAAGTTCTCGGCGCTGCACGCGGGGCAGGGTACTTCGTACTCGTCGTCGTTCAGGCCGTCGAGTTGCTCGCCCCAAACCGGGACATCTTCGAAGCCGAGGAGTGCGGCGAGCAAGTAGACGTAAGTTCCGGGGGCATCGCTGAGGCTCGGATCCCGAAGAGCTTCCTCAGTCAGTTGCAGCAGGTCGGACATCTCCGAGGCGTAGGCCACGTGGGGATCCTGCTCGCCGTACGGCTGGTCAGTACTGGCCGCGATGGCGCCGGCCAGCAAGAGTGGTTGCTGCCTGTCCGCAGGCGACCACTGGCGCGCCATGTCTCGTAGGGCCGGCAAGGCGGCATGGCTTGCCGAGTAGACGGTGCCCTGGTGGCACAAGCGGGACCAGAGCTCGGTCCAGTCTGAGTCGTTCGGGGCTTTGCTCACCCTGTCGAGCAGACCGGGAACGTCTTCTGCCGTGCCGTAGGCGTGGTTGAGCTGCGACCAGTCCGTCATGTCAGCGATCTAAGCAGTCGGGCGCCGCAGACTTCACGGCTGGGGGCGTGCTAGTCGCTCTGTCGTCGGAAGCAGTCGGCGACCTGCGGCGATGCTCCAAGATCCCGTCCACACCTCGTCCACAGAGGCCGACATGCGGCCGCTCCGGGCTGCATACGCCTGCACATACGCGAAGACCCCGTTCTCAGCGAAAGCGCTGATGGCGGGGTCTTTGGGCACCTCATACAAGGTGCCCCCGGCAGGATTCGAACCTGCGCACACGGCTCCGGAGGCCCCTTCACTGCTGATGCTTCCAGCAGGTCAGGGGCCTACGGTTGCCCTCAGCAAGGTTCCCCGTCCACAAATAGTCCACGAGCAGGAGCCGGGTTTGGCTTGGGCGTACTCTGTGCCTCAGCGCCGGGTGGGGCCATAGAGCGGCTCGCGATCTCATTGACTTGTTACTCAGGACTGCTGATGGACATGACGCTCTCCGGGATTTTGCGAAGCGCGGCGAGCGTCCGAGTGAGGGGTAGAGTCCACTCGTTGGCTGGTTGAACGCCGATTGCGTGGTCCAGGCCAGCGGCCTTGGCACGCTCGGACATCTCTTCCAGCTGCTCGGGGAGCTCCCCGACTCCGTCGGAGAGCATGAGGATGTGGCGCTCGAACTCACGCCGCAGCCGTTCGAGTGCTTGGGTATCGGACTCCTCGGTGTTGGTAGCACTGCCTGCCGGGTCGGTCCTGGCCAAGACGGGAGCGGCAGGGGCATCGGTGTCCTGCGGTTTCCGTTCGGGTGCTGGGTTGGCCGGAGGCGGTGTTCTCCGGTGTCGGCCGCTTTCGATAGGCCCGGGTACCGGACTCAGTCGTTTAGGTCTGCGACATTAAGCGCGTTGCCGTTCGTGGACTGGCACGGTGAGTGCGCATTCGTTGCATGAAACATGGCGGGGCCTGGTCAGCCCCCGTCATAGGCAACCTGCACCCGTATGGTGCCCTTGGCTGTGTGCAGAAAGGCGTCGCCCTGTCCGGCCAGAGCTTCGGCTCCAGTCTCGTCCAGAATGATGCGGCTGTCGGTCGCCGTCTTGACCCGCAGGGCGAGTTGGGCAGGGAAGTTGGAGCGGATAGTCGTCGAGATGACGTCCGCACTCGGTCGCTGCGTGGCTGCGATGACGTGGATGCCCGCAGCGCGGGCCTTCTGCGTCAGGCGCTTGAGCAGCGCTTCGATTTGCTTCTTCTCTTCGGGATCGCTGGTGAGGTCGGCGTACTCGTCCAGCACAATGACGATCCAGGGCTTTCGGTCTGCTTTGTCGACCTTGGCGTTGTACTCGACGAGCTTGCGTGTGCGGATCGCCTTCATGTCCTTGTACCGCACGGCCATCTCGTCGACGGTTTCCTCAAGAATCTCGATGGCGTCGGTGGCGTCCATACCGATCATGCCGTCAAGGTGAGGGTCGTCCTCGAAGTCGACAAGCTCGGTGCCCTTGGGATCCACGAGGCGGAGGCGCAGGGTGCTCTTGTCGTACCGGACCAGGCCCTTGAGGATCGTGTCCAGGGCGACGGATTTTCCTGATCCGGTGGTGCCGGCCACCAGCAGGTGCGGTGAGTCTGCGGAGGACAGGTCAACGGTGACGGGGTTGCCTTCGATGTCGGCACCCAGCGGGGCGATGAGGCTCTCGGGATCGGCCGGGCACCGCTGCCACAGCGCCTTGGCGTCGACCCCGTATTTCTCGTCGTCGATCTTGGGGATTTCGAACAGCACGGAGCCGCGGTCGCTGCGGGTGCGAATGCTGAACCCGGAGGGCAGTGCCAGGGCCAGGAAGATCTCGTCGCGTCGGTTGGTCAACTTATCCACGGTGACCCCAGGACTGGGGACGAACCGGAAGATGTAGAAGCCAGGTCCTTCCTGCCACTTGCCGACTTCCGGGGCGGTGACCGCGACCTTGTGGCGGGCGAAGACGTCAACGACCTTGTTGTATCGAAGCCTCAGCTCCTCCTCGGAGAGCCCACCGCGGTGAACCTTCAGAGGGACAGGACCTACCTCTGCGACAGAGGGACGCCCAACTACTGCTCCCGGAATAGACGTTGGCTCCGCCACCCGGACAACCTCGACAGGTGCCGTCAATTCTTCCGGAGTAGGCAGTTCGGCGGGAATACCTACTGAGCAGGTCTTGACGACATCGTCGGGGACCTGAACGGTCCCACTGAGGTGCCCAGAGACAACAAGGGAGTCGGCATTGGTGGGGTCCTGATTGGCGCGCAGAGCACCGATGAGGTTCAGCAGTTCCGGCTTATTCAGCCTCACCAGGGTGTGCTTGCCGAGGCTTCCGACCGCGGGTGCCGGCTGGTCGTCCTCAGCTGAGATGGCCACGGCAACGCCGGTGACTCGACCGAGCTGCACATCCTCGGAGCGTAGGGCGTCAAGGACCTTCGCCTCGACCTGACGGTGGTCGTCATTACCGATCAAGGTGCGAGCTGGAAGGTCTGCGGCCTGCAGGGCATTTCCACTGGTCTGAGCGATCGCGGCGGCAAGCTCGTCCAGCCAGAAGGGACGGTCGTGGCGAGCCTTGCCGTCCGAACGGAAGGCATCCTCACACAGGTCGGTGGTGCGGTTGAGCTGTTCCTCAGCTGAACCGACATCGAAGGTCTGGCGGAACTTGGACTCGGCGACCAGGACATCCAGGCGAACGGTGCCGTCGTCTTGGACGGTGAGCACGAACCGGCCCAGATCGGCACGGGTTTTGTGTCCGCGGCCGAACCAGCGGTGGTGCTCGTCGAAGCTGATCCAGGTGACCAGGCTCGTGCCCTGCCGAGAGACGGGAAACTGCTGGTCGATGACAAACCGCGTGGCGACCAAGCCGACGACTTCGTTGACCGTGGTGCCGATACCGAGGGAGCGCAGCACGGCGCCCGGGGCCACGTTGCGGCCGACCTCGTAAATTCGCTTAGCGGTGCCTTCGGAGTCCTGCGGGGTGACGACGCCGATCTGCTCCAGGCGGCGCTGCAGTCGCTGGACGACGAACTGCCGGCCGGTCTGCGAGCTGACAATGAGGGTGTAGGACTCGTTCTTGCCAACACTGGGCTTGACGAGGATGACGTCAGGGCGGTTGCGCAGGGCATCGATCTGCTCACGGCCGATGAAGCTGTCGAGAGTGACGACCCAGTGAGCCACGCGGTGCAGAGTGGCGAACAAGTCCTGGTGCTGATCGAACTGCACCTGCATCTCGAAGTAGTCGATGCCGTCGACACTCTCCCGGGAGACCGGGGAACGGCGGTCGTAGCGCACGCACAAGGTAGACCAGGACTCAAGAGTCTCGTCGGCGGTCTCAGGCAACAGTGCTCTCACGACGTTCTCGCTGGTCTGAGCCAGGTTGTGTGACGCTGGGTGCTTCCAGGGGTTGAAGGAGCCCGACAAGGACACCTTCTTGGTACTCTCCTTGATGCTGGTCTGGGTACCGAACAGTGCCGGAGCCAGTGCGAGGTCGATGGTGTCTTCTAGCCCTGAGAGGTCCGCTTCCTGGTCGGGCTCCCATGCCTGCAGGATCAGTTGGACATCGGGCAGGAAGCTGTCCTCGGACATCTCCGCACCGGAGAAATGCAGGTCGAAACCCTGGATGATCTCGTGGTGGGTGGCCTGGGGAGCCAGTACAACCAGATCAACCTTCAGACGAGGGTTCTTGGCCCGCATCTGCTTGGCCACGCGCATCGGTAGGACAGGGTCGCCGTTGCGGTCCAGAAGCAGCACACGTAGGCCGTCGAGTTTGTGGGGGTAGGTCGTCAGGTAGTCGGTGATGACGCGGACCATCTCGTCGATCGCGGTCTCGTCGACGCTGGAGAGCCAGTCCTTGGACTCGTTTCCGCCGTAGCGGACCGGTGCGTACTCCTCGTGCCCGGCCGATTCTCGCATCGGAATGGCGATCGTGCCGCCCGGCCCGACGAGGACTGCCGGTGTCCCATGTGGGGAGATACGGTCGATGGCGTCGAAGAAGAGGTCCTCGTTCTCCTGGTTGAGACTCAGACCTCCCTCCTTGTTCAGGGCCGTCGCGATGCTGCCGGCGACCTCCGCGTAGTTCTTTGCCAGCCAGCGCAGCTTCAGCGGGTGGCTGGCCAGCATCATCATGCGGTGATCGGCCAGCCCGATGACATCGGTCAGGACGACGGCCTCAAGGTCTGCGTTCGGAGCGTTGTCGGGAACCAGAGTGGTGCGAGCTTCGCGGAGTACGGCTTCCCACTCACGTACATAATCGTTGATCTCCTCGGCGTCGAGCCCGTCGCAGAAACGCTCGAAGTGTTCCAGTTTGAGGCGCTCCAGCTGACTGGCGAAATGTGATGTGGGAACAGGTACAGGCTCGTCGACCTGCCAATGCCGGGGATCATTGAACTGCTCAAGGAAGGCGTCGAAGGTCAGATTGCTGGCATAGCCAGGGGGGTTTCGCCAGCCGTGGATGAGGGCCGCCAGTGCGATCTGTCCCGGGATGCCCAGGGGGTCCCAGCGAAAGCGTCGCTGGGCGGCTCCGTCCATCTCGACCAGGATGCGCAGCGGGGCCCACTCGGTGTTCGGGTCAAACGGCTCGTCCTCCTCCGGCAGGGGCGGCTTGGTCAGTTTTAGGAGGCAGTCTTTGACCTCCAGGGTCAGGCGAAGACCGGTGGAGTCCTGGACATCACGCAGGGTGCGTGCGTACAGGAAAGCGAACAGCCAGCGGCTCCACCGCCCGGCTTCCTGGTTGCCTTCTAGCCCGACGACGACGGAGCCTTCCTCTTCGTCGGAGAAGTAGGTCAGCTCGCGCAGCAGGGCACGCAGCGGGTCCTGGACGAACTGAGAGTCCGGGAAGGCGAGCTTCTCGACTTTGCGGCGCGACCGCTTGGATAGCAGGTCGGCAAGCGGCTCGGCCCCACCACCGGGAGCCTCGTCAAGGAATCGCTGTGCGGCTTCCTGGTCTCCGCGGTCGAGCGCATCTTCGATCATCATCGCGTCGAACTCGTCGACCCGATCTGCGCCGGTCCTCTCGATCTCCTGCCGGACCTGCTGGCCGAGGCCGATCTTCTTGGACTTCTGCTCGAAGACTTCAAGCCAGAGGGTCAGGTCCTGCTCGCGGCGCAGCTGACGAGAATCCTGCGGGGTAGAGCCACTGCGATTGAGGTTACGTACGAGGCTGCGCATGCGCGTCTTGGCAGTCTCGGAGTCCGTACCGATGTGGTCCAGAGACTCCTCGCTGAACTCGGTCGTGGTGATGCGGTCTATCAGCTCGTCCTCGGTGATCTCTTTGCCTGTGGGGTGCTTGAAGGTACTGACCGAGACGTTCTTTTTGATCCGGGCGGGCAGCGCGGCAGGCTTGATGAAGAGCCCTCGGTCCGGGAAGAGGTCAAGAGCGGGCAGGGCTGCAGAGATTTCGGGGTAGACCACGTCAGGGGTGTGGACCTGAGTTGCTGCGACCTTCTGCGCGGTCTCGACCAGGAAGGCCGCCCAGCGGTGCAAGGACCGGGGCTCCTCATCGGTGACGGCACGCCAGATCTCTGGCAGAAAGTCGCCCATCAGGGCCGGAACGGTGCCGGTGCCATCCGCCTCCCGCCATGCTTCTGCCATGAACCTGTCGAACCCGCGCTCGCCGGAGGCGTCATGGTGGTCGCCCAGGATCGTGGCATCGTCAAGGGCGTTCATGGCCGCCAGCCCCTGTGCGTCCGGAGACTGCCCCCACTCGAAGAGCAACACCGCCTTTCCCTGTCCCGAATTTCGCCACTTGGTCAGCTGGTCCTGCGGTTCCAGCAGGTAGTCAGCAGGTACGCCTTCAATGGGCTCTGAGGTTCCGACCTTGACGACAACCTGACGGTCCGGCGACTCCAACAGCCTCTGGGCCGTGCGACGGAGAGCCTCGGCCACGGTCGGCCGGTCGAACCCGCTGACTCGCAGGACGGCACGGGCTCCGCTGATCTCAGTGACCTTGCGGAGTGCTTCGTCGGCGACGAACCGACCGAGCGCTCGGATGCTGCTGTCGGTCACCGGGGCTCCCCTCGAACCATGCTGGTTGCATCTGAATATTGAGTGAGCAGACCGATAGCGGCCAGCTTCTCCCGGAACGCCTTGCCATTGTGATCAAGGATGGATGGGTCGACCTCGTGGGCCAATGGGCTCGCAGCTGCGACCTTGTTCTCCACGACGACCCCGTACTTTTCGTACAGCAGAGCGCAGAACTGGTCGAACTCCATCTCCGTGCCCTGCGGGACGGTGGCGGATACCAGCCCCTCAAGCATCGGGGGCTTCATGGTGAAGTGCCGGCGTCCGACCGTCGCGTTCAGGGCTCCCACTGCGGCGAGGGTCTCGGTGAAGAACGCCCGGGGCGAGGTGACCGCGTTGCCGGCTTCCTTGGTGAATCTTTCGTAGCGGTGCTTCCTGACCTCGTCGCCTTCGGATCCGATTTCGTCGATCATTTCCCGAGCCTGGACGTTGATCGCGTTGACGATGTCATTGCGGAAGCCGGTGAGGTTCTTCTGCGACTCCCTGCGTAGCGGGGTCGCCTCGTTGCCGAAGTCCAACAGGATGGACTCTCGATCGGTAGTGCCGAGCTTCGTGCGTGCGAGGTGCAGCTGGTGGCGTGCCAAGCAGTAGGGGACCCAGTGCATGAGGCTCTCGGTTCGCTTGGCCCTGGGAACCGTCGCAATCCGATTGACGATGTTGTGGGTCCCTTCCCTCAGCAGATCAGGCCATGGGCTGAGATCCTCGTGCAGCTTGATTCCTGCGTCTGAGCCTTCCACGGGCGCTTCGTCGTAGTCGAAGTCGTGCGCGCTGAGGGCCTTGGCAAGGTTGCCCAGCGGGGTGCCGCTGTCCTGCACAAGGTCGCGCAGGCCCTGTCGAGTTGCTTCCTTGCGGTCAGGATCAGGGTCGGTGCGCAGGACTTTGTAGGCCCAGCTCCCACCATCGCGGAAGAGGTAGCGCTCGATACTCGGAGCATTGATGCCTGCAGCGACCTTGCTGGCCTGCTTGCGCTTCTTGGCGCTCTTCTTGGGGGAGGCATCGATTTGCTTGATTCGTCGTTCGACTGCGTCGTAGTGGATGAGCTCACCGACGAACGGATAGATGTGCGCACTGAACCAACTGGGCTGGCTACGACGTCCGGGGATCTCGACCAACAGGGACGAGAACAGGGCGTGGAGCGTTTCCATCGTCTCAAGAGAATCCAGCTCGACGGCCTTGCCGAGTTCCTCGTCGCCCTCGACGATGCGGGCCTTGGTCGCGATCCGCCGGGCCAGGTCGTGAGAGGTCCTCTTGTAAGCCGTGTCGGCTCCGTTGTCCAGGAGCCCTGCGAACATCTCCGGGTCTTCCTGATGTGCCAGGTAGACGCCACGGGCGATCGCGAGCATCTCAAGCGGGACGTAGAAACCGCGGCCCTGGTGTTCCAGATTCACCCCGAAGAGGCGAAGGACAACCTCGGCCTTGGAACGATCAGCCATCACGCACGCACCGACCTGATCTTGTCGCCGACGTCGATCATGAGCTTCCTCATGACGTTGCCCACCAGTACCTGGATCTCGTCCTCCTTGTTCGACGAGTCAGCCAGCTCTGCCAGGGATCCACTCAGGCCGCGGATCTCTGCTTCGTGCTGGACCTCGCTACGCAGGCCCGCGGCCCACCGCGTCAGCAACTCGAAGCGCAGAAGGTCCGCCTCCACCGAGACTGCGTCCTGGTCAGGTGCGACGGCCGGGATACGAATGTAGATGGCTCGGTTGAGCCACTCGACGGCGTTCTGCATCTCGGGGTCTGCGCCCGCGCCGGCTTCCCTTTGCCACTGGGTGACCTGGTCGACGACCTCGACGCCCTTGCTGGGCACTCGCCGGGAGACTACGGCCGCGCGGGCACGGTGGGTGAAGAAGGCGGGGTCGAGTATGAAGAAGTCAGGGTTGCTCCCCGCCCGGTGGATGCCCTGGACGGCTTCCAGGCCCTTGAGGAAGCGGTCTCGCACTCTGGTGTCTGCCAGGTCCCGGTTCTTGTCCTGGACACGGACGAAGTCGTCGCCGGCCTGCAGGCCCATGCGGGCGAACCGATCCGTGTCGTCGTCGCTGTTGAAGAAGTCAGCTCGTCGCAGGAACGTGTACAAGCCCCGCAACTGTTCGGCCTGCTTCTGGACGTCCCGATTTGTGCGGACCTTCTGCAGGTAGCTACTGGCGTCTGCGGGAGGAAAGTCGCCAGCCGTGTCTGGGTCCAGTCGGTCGTCGACCTGGCGACGGGAGATCTTGCCCGGGTCCAGTTTTCGTAGCGCGAAGAAGGCAGGAACCAGGTGGCGCTGTTGCTGGGTCAGCCGGTCACCGAAGAGCGCCTGGTGGTACAAGTGGGGAGCCTGCCACAACCTGTTGGAGTGCGACCGCTGGTACTTGGCATGGACGTTCTCGCAGGACAGGCCGCCGGTGAGCATGTAGCTTGTCACCGACAGCGCCTGACGGGTCGTGACTACGGCCCCAGTGCGCTCGGCCGCGGCGAACACGTCCCGGATCCCGTCCCGGCGCTGAGGTCCGCGGGTGGGATCGCTTAGCTCGTTGCGGTTGGCCAGGATTGGGCAGACCTTCCGTGCATCACAGGTCTCGCAGGGCTTCCAGCGCCCCCATTGGGTCGTCGTCCACTGCTTCAGGACCCAAGGGATGAGCCCGCCGTCGGGCCTGTCGGCAGCTACAGACTGGTAGTTGAGGTTGATAACAGTGACTCTGCCGTCGGGGTCGCTGACCTGCCCCCGGACTATGCCTTCCGTGAGGGTCTTCACCAGAATCTTGGCGCGCCCGGTGCCGCCCTTGCCCAGGTTGTCATCTTCGGCGACGCACTTGCGCAGTTGGCCCTCGTTTGCGCAGATGATCGCGATGCCCTCGTCCAAAGGGTCAAGAAGTTCCACGAGCTTGTGAGCGCCCGCCCGCGGGCTGAGCTCGCTGAGATCGCTGAGGATGTACAGCGGGCGTCCGCTACGGGTCCGGCCTATAGAGCGGCGGGCGTCTCCGGCCCCGGACAGCTCGAGGAAAACTGCCTTCCGGACATCTGGTGTGATCGGCTCGGCATCGACTCGCAGCTCGGCCAGAAGGCTGGCACACAGGCTCGTCTTGCCATGCCCGGCGTCCCCGGTGAGGACGATGGTCTTCGTTGTTGGCCGTTCAATGGCGTCCAGCAGGTATTTCAGCGTCACGACAGGGAACAGCGACTGCGTCCAGTCTGCCTGCAGCTCGTAGATCATCTCAGAGGTGTCGGCGTCGAACGGCTGGTAACGACGTATCCGTTGGACGTGTTTGTTGACCTCTAGCGGCATGCTGCTGTCCTTCGTCGACCGGGCCTGGGGCGCTGCAAGATTTTAGCTGCCAGTGCTCCTGACGGTAGATCAAATGACCTGTCTCGGCGCCTAGGTGCGACTGGCTCGCCAGCGCGTGACTGTGCCTCGGACCTTGGGTATCCGTGATGACCGCGCTTGGTGCCGCGGTGCTCGACGTTGACTGCGATCGCGTTGAGGAAGCGCGGGATGTCGCCCGGTCGACGCCGTGGCAGCAGCGCCGCAGCTGATCGCAGTTGATGAGCTGGCCTGAGGTGCCCGTAATGCTGGAAGGTGAGGCGTAGAACCGTCGTGATCGGGACTTCAGGCGTAGGTTTCGGTCTACCGCACGGGCTCACCCTTGATCGAGTACGATGACCGCTCGTTCCGCTGGCACTACAAGCAAGCACAGAGTCCGCCGGCACTACAAGCAAGCACAGAGGGGGTCACACGTGGGTGAGCGGCACCCCTTGCGGGCCAAGCGGCGGCCGAAGTTTGAGGAAGGTGTCGGCTCCCTGCGAGTCGTGGACCTCTTCGCCGGCTGCGGTGGCCTCACCCTCGGTATTGCCCAGGCAGCCCGCAAGCATGACGTCTCGCTCGATGTTCGTCTCGCGGTTGACTTTGAGGCAGCTCCCACGAAGGTGTTCAAAGCCAACTTTCCCAAGGCCAACGTCCAACAGGGATCCGTCGAATCCTACTTCGACGGTGACCTTGGCGCCCCGTTGACCGCTCAGGAGTCCGAGACTCTCTCGACGGTGGGTGAGGTGGAGCTCCTAATCGGCGGGCCGCCGTGTCAGGGGCACAGTAACCTCAACAACCACACTCGCCGCGACGATCCCAAGAACCGGCTGTATCTGCGTATGGCTCGCGCCGCAGAGGTTCTGCGCCCCAGTGTAGTCGTCATTGAGAACGTACTAGCCGTTGTCAATGACAAGCAGCAGGTGGTCTCCCGCGCCATCGTTCACCTCAAGAAGCTCGGATACGATGTCGCCACGAGTCGTATCGACCTACTCAAGCTCGGGGTCGCCCAGACACGCAAGCGCCACATACTGCTGGCCGTCCACAAAGATGCGCTGTCTTTTGGCTTTTCGGCTGCTGACCTGCTGCAGATCGAAGACCACAATGCTGCACCCCAGGACCTGCGTTGGGCCATCGGCGATCTGCTCAACATTCGACCGAAGTCATTCTTCGATGAAGCTGCCGTACCCAACTCGGATAACCAGCGGCGTATGAAATATCTCTTTGAGAACGACGAGCATAATCTGCCGAACGAAGAGCGACCCGATTGTCACCAGGGCGAGCACAATTACACCTCAATGTATGGCCGCTTGTGGTGGGACCGTCCGTCTCAGACCATTACCAGCGGTTTCGCGACGATGGGGCGCGGACGGTTTGTCCATCCTGGTGTCCCTCGATGTCTGACCGCACACGAGGCTGCGCGCATCCAGGGCTTTCCGGACTATTTCAAATTCGTCGACGAGAGGGTCAAGCCTCGCTACGAGCTGACTCGCACCGAGATTCAGGTCATCATCGGCAACGCCGTACCTCCGCCCCTGACCGAGGCGCTGACCTCCAAACTCTTCGACGCTGAAGTTCTGCAGACGAAGGGCGAGGCTCCCCAACTGCTTGAGGACGACTTTGCTGACGCAGTTGTCGACCTCGCCTGCTGAAGCTCCTGAGGTCCTGCCCCCAGAGATCAGAGGTACCAACTCCTCGACGAGCTGAGACACGACGCGTTGGGCGCCCTCGTTTTGCAGTGCTTCGGCCAGTGCCTGATGACCGCTGCGCACGGCTGCCCCGCATGTGAGGCGCGGGTCCGGCTGACCGCCCGTTCGATCTTCGCGAGGTGGGCTGCCATGATCGGCATTGTCTTGTCGTACTCGCCGCTGGGGTCCGCCACCATGGGCCAAGCCGATCAGCGCACACCGATCGAGTCAAGGCCGGCTCTCCGAGCCTCAGCTTGGGAAGCTCGGGGCTTTGACGGGCGACTCGCGGGCTGACCAGCGGCGGAGCTGCTGGCGGTGCTGGGCCGGTCGAGGAGTGCTCCCCGCCATTCCCCGTGGTTCCCCGCACGACCTGGCACGAGTCTGGCACGGAGCTCGATCTTTGGCTTTACAGGACCAAGCTCAGCACAGTCGCAGCACATAGCAGGCTTACGCCGGCCAGGATGAAGTTGACTCCAAGACGGAGCCGACGGAACTTGATCTCAACTGTGCGAGAAAGGAACGAAACCCGCTCGGCTCGCAGGTCCGCGCGCATGTGGTCGCGCAGCGCGTCGGGATCCAGGGTCGCCCAACGGGACCACCCCTCAGCGGTCACAGAGTCGATGTGGACTGGCCGGACAGTGAGGAGCAGAACCACGATGGCAATCACGAGGCACGCAGCGCCGGCCGAACTGACGGCGAACACAGCGGCTCCCTGATGCCTGGAGCTCTGTGCCACCACGAAACCGAGGCCCACGCCGGTCATCGCCAGCACGATGCTCGCTTTGGCGTCAGCCCGTGTGAGTTCGCTGGTGAGCGTCCTGAGCGCCTCATCCAGGTTGGCGGACGAATGGTCCGCGCCTCTGTTGGATCCCTGTGCCATTAGGCCTCCGTCCCTTGGCACTGAGACGTTGACGAGGGGCTGCTGGTTCGTCCGCGCCGATCAAGGCCGGTGTGCCTTGGTTCGCAGACCGCTTCGTCCCGAAGCAACTGCGGTGAGTGCCTGACCTTCAGCCGATGTATCCCTCACCTGCTGCGATGGTCCGCGGACGTCCGCGGTTGTCCGCCGCTGTTCGTTGGCGTTGTCACGCAGTTAGACACTCACCGCTGATGTGTCCTGGGGTGCATGTGGAGGAGCAGCATCTGATCCGTAGCACTACAGAGATCGGTTGGGGAGGGTCATACCGGTTGCTCGGGGGTGTCTGAGGGGGGTTGGTAATCAGAGGCGGTTGCTGAGCTTGTTGTATCTGGTCGCTGTACAGCCGCCGTCGCATGACGGGCGCGGGCGAGGTTGTTGCGGGCGCGCAAGGTGTCGGGGTGGTTCTCGCCCAGGATGCGCTCCCGGTCGGCCAGGACCCGCTCGGCGAGGTCGAGGGCGTCCTGGACACGTCCGGTATCGCTGTAGGAGACAGCGAGGTTGTTGCGGGCGGAGAGGGTGTCGGGGTGGTTCTCGCCCAGGATGCGCTCCCGGTCGGCCAGGACCCGCTCGCGGAGGTTCAGGGCGTCCTGGAGTCGTCCGGCATGGCTGTAGGAGAAAGCGAGGTTGTTGCGGGCGTTGAGGGTGTCGGGGTGGTTCTCGCCCAGGATCCGCTCCCGGTCGGCCAGGACCCGCTCGCGGAGGTTCAGGGCGTCCTGGAGTCGTCCGGCATGGCTGTAGGAGACAGCGAGGTTGTTGCGGGCGTCGAGGGTGTCGGGGTGGTCCTCGCCCAGGATCCGCTCCCGGTCGGCCAGGACCCGCTCGCCGAGGTCGAGGGCGTCCTGGACTCGTCCGGCATAACTGTAGGAGACAGCGAGGTTGTTGCGGGCGGAGAGGGTGTCGGGGTGGTCCTCGCCCAGGATCCGCTCGTAGTCGGCCAGGACCCGCTCGCCGAGGTCGAGGGCGTCCCGGACTCGTCCGGTATCGCTGTAGGAGACAGCGAGGTTGTTGCGGGCGTTGAGGGTGTCGGGGTGGTTCTCGCCCAGGATCCGCTCCCGGTCGGCCAGGACCCGCTCGGCGAGGTCGAGGGCGTCCTGGACACGTCCGGCAACGCCGTAGGAGTTGGCGAGGTTGTTGCGGGCTTCGAGGGTGGCGGGGTGGTCGTCGCCCAGGATGCGCTCCCGGTCGGCCAGGACCCGCTCGGCGAGGTCGAGGGCGTCCTGGAGTCGTCCGGCATTGCTGTAGGAGACAGCGAGGTTGTTGCGGGCGGAGAGGGTGGCGGGGTGGTCGTCGCCCAGGATGCGCTCCCGGTCGGCCAGGACCCGCTCGCGGAGGTTCAGGGCGTCCTGGAGTCGTCCGGCATGGCTGTAGGAGACAGCGAGGTTGTTGCGGGCGGAGAGGGTGTCGGGGTGGTTGGGGCCGTGGATGTCGTTGCTGTGATGAGCGGTTCTCTCGTCGTACTCGATGGCTTGCTGGTAAAGCCCCGCATCCGTGAGGCTGCTGCTGACCTGGTAAATGCAGGGGTGGGCTTCGGGCTGCCACAGGGCCGGGCGGGTGAGCTCATCGAGATGAACCGCATTGGCGCGCAGCGCGGCGGCGAGTTCTCGTTCCTCGTGGTCGTGGCGGGGCCACAGGCTCAGGATTGCGTCGGCTGCGGTACGGGCCATGGCCGGGAGCATGGAAGAAGGGACGGTTTCCCGTACCGCGCGGGCGGTCAAGGCGTGCATGCGGATGGGTGCGGTGGTGGTGTCCTGGTTGATCAGGGCGTAGGTGCGCAGGCTGTCCAGCGCACTGCGCACCTCGGTTTCCATTACGGCCGGATGGTGTCGGCGCAGCCAGCGGCGTTGTGGCGGACGGGCGGTACGCAGGTAACTAAGGACGGCGGGTGTGTTCCATGTCGTGGCGGGGTGGCCGAGGGGGTCCATGAGCGAGACAAGGTGCAGCAGGGGCCGGGCCAGAGCGCTGGGATCGGATTCTTGGGCTGCGTCGAGGGAGAGCAGCAGCGAGGCGGTTACGGGGCGTCCGTAGCCTTCGGTGTCGCCGCTTGGTGGGAGCAGATCGCCCAGGCGGCTGCTGGTGTCGCTCAGCAAGGTGAGGTAACCGCCCATCGTGCGCCGCTTGTTGATGAGGTAGGCGGCGGCGTGGCCGAGTGCGAGGGGGAGGTGGCCCAGTTCGGCGGCTATGTCTCCGGCTTGGGCGGGGTCGTGCAGGTGGGCGTGACCGGCGTCGGTGAGTCGGCGTTGGAGGTAGGCGCGGGACTCGGAATCTGTGTAGAGGCCGACCCTGAGTAGGGTGCGTCCCTGGCCGCTGAGTTGAGCGTCCTCGCGTCGGCTGGTTGCCAGGACCCAGCCGCGGCCGGCCCCGCTGTCGGGCCACCACTCCTGGACGGCGGCAGGGTCTGCCACATCGTCCAGCACCACCAGCCATCGCCGCCCGCTTACTGCAAGCCACCGCAGAAACAGCCGCGCCGCCCCGTCCTCATCGTCCGCGGACACTCCGGGAAGTTGTAACCGCCCGGCCGCTTCCGCATAGGCGCTGATGATCTGGTCGGTGCCCGTGGCACGCGCCCAGACAAGCACATCCAGCCCGGATTCATCGGTGCGTTCCTGGTCCCGCAGCTCCCGCGCCAACGACGCCGCGAGCTGGCTCTTGCCCACCCCGCCGGCGCCGGACAGCACCACGTCACTGCCCGCACTGCGCGCTTCCGTGGCCTTCTTGCGCACCCTCGTGCGGGGTTGGAAAGCTGCCGCCGGACGGGGCACATCCCCTACCCACAGCGGTAATTCGACCGGCGGCGCCTGTACCGGCGCGGGATGGACATGCATGTCCCCCGCCACCTGAGTCACATCCCTTAGTGCCCTGGCCTGCTGACGCGCACGGCGCTGCCCCGAACCCTCGACCACCATCCTTGGCCCCCTGTCGTCTCAGGCGCGGTTCCCGCCGACCTGATCGATGTCCCCCGTGCCGTCGGAACGCGCCTTCTGCCGTACGTCCTCACGCACCGCAGCACCAGGAGAAGCGGCGCCTGCGCCCGTACTGCCGCCGGTCTGCGTGATGCGACCTCCACCGCGTGCCGACTGCCGCACCCGCCGCACCCCCGCCCCGCCGGCCTGCGAGGCCCACCAGCCCAGCGCGGCCAGCACACCCGCCGCCACCACACCCGCCACCGGAGCGATCACATCCCACGGATCATCACCCTCGGACAGCACCGCCCACGGCACCGCCACCACAGCGAACGCCAGGGCCGAACCCCCCACCGCCAACATCCACCGAAGAAAAGCCTGCACAACCCACCCCGAGACAAGTCAGGCACATCCGGACCGACCATCCTGACACGCAGCCCATTCCCCCCACCGCACAAACCCGCGATCCCTCACCAGCCACCACGCCGCACCGCGCCACCGCAGACGGCGGAGCCTGATGGGCAAGGCGCGATCTGTCTTCTTGCCCTGGGTCTTGCCGGGGATCTTGGTGGGCTGGGTTTTTGCTGGTCAGGGGCGGTGGGTTCGCGCGCCTGGTGGTCGTCGTTGGTCGTCCTTGGCCACTGGTGAGCAGCTTTGGACGGCCGAGGGACGGCCCAGCTTTGGCCGCTGCGGGGCCTCGCTCGGCTGACGGCCGGCACCGTCGTCGCGGTCCGTCAGCCTCAGCCGACGAAAGCCCGCCACGACGGCGCGTCAGCCGACCGACCAGGCGCGCGTGTGCCTCGCTGCACCCCCACCGGCCTCAGCCACGGTATTAGTGCCGTCGGCCAGAGCCAGTCACAACGGCAGGCCCGTAAGAAACCACCAGAGGGCCCCGCAAAGCTCTACGCCTTTGGAAGCTCGTGTTGCCTACGGGTGGTTGCTGGGCCGACCTGGGCCGGAGCGAACGCTGACGACCTGGTCCTCCCCTACCTCCCGCAGTTCCCCGCACGATCTGGCACGTAGTCGGCACAGCCGGACGGCGAGGAGACGAGTGCCCTGCGTTGTTGTGTTGGTCAGCGCACCTCGGTGTCCGATCCAGCCAGTAACCTGTTGTGTCACGAGGTGCAAGGGGGCAAGCGCATGGTGCAAAATGATGGCACTCGCCGGATGGGTGTCACACTCACAGTAGATTCGGACACTGATCATGAAGAGTTGGATGCGCTGACGCAACAGTTGCGTGATCGGCTTCTTGAGCTAGAGGTGGACCGGGTCGAGCTGGAAAGGTCTCAAACTCCCCCAGCAGGTTCTAAGCCTGGCGAAGTTATAGCCCTAGGCTCTCTACTGGTAGTCGCGGCTCCCTTCGCGCTACGAAGCATCATTCGCCTATTGGAAAAGTGGATTGAGCATCGCCCAGTTCGAACCGTCAGCGTCACTCTTGGGGATGACAGTATCGAGCTTCAGGCCGTGTCATCAAAGGAACAGAGACGTTTGATTGAACTGTTCGTCTCACAACACGGGACGGATGCAATCGAACCTCAAGGCTCGTCGCAGCCATGACCGGTGACCGATTCGCCCTGCTAATCGCGACAGGCTCATATGATAGTGAGAGCTTGCAACAGCTGCGCTCCCCTATTAAGGACGTCGAAGGACTCGCAGCAGTTCTACAGGACAGGAGAATTGGGGACTTTGAAGTAACAACGGTCATTGATCGACAGCAGCATCAGGTTACCCGCGCGATTGAGCGCTTCTTTAACGACCGACGCAGAGATGACCTTCTCCTTATTCACATATCGGGCCACGGGATCAAGTCCGATAGGGGAGAGCTGTATTTTGCCGCCAGAAATACCGATCAGAAGCTACTGGCGTCAACAGCAATTTCCTCCACCTTTCTGCAAGCGCAGATGCAACGCTGTCGAGCCAAGTCGATCGTGCTACTGCTTGACTGTTGTTACAGCGGTGCATTTCTTCCTGGCGCCAAGGGAGATTCTGCGGTGCACGTGCGTGATGAACTGGCAGGACACGGGCGAGCAGTTATTACGGCGACAAACCGCACCGAGTACGCTTGGGAAGGTAACCACCTAAGCGAGCTGGAGCCGGAGCCGTCCCGGTTTACTGGAGCTCTTATTGAAGGTCTTCTATCGGGTGAGGCTGACAAAGATGCCGATGGGCTCGTATCTGTACAGGACCTTTACGAATACGTTTATGAACAACTCCAAAAATCTGGAGCAAAGCAGCGGCCCCAACTTTATTCAGAGATAGAGTATCGCGTGGTGGTAGCTCACTCGGTTCGAGGGGCTGAGCTTGAGCTAGAGGCCTTCAAGTCCAAAAAATTGATTCCGGAAGCCACTGAGGAGAAATCCACAAAGCTGACCGGTGAAGCAAGCGGGGTGGCTCCATCACGCACGGCCGACCAGCTGGTAGAGAATCTAAAGCGTTACCTACCCAACCCCATTCACCGGATCGAACTAAACGACCTCATCACCGGAACGACCAATCGCGTGATCGAGGCAGCTAACCCTCAGCAAAAGCCACTCGTTGGACCGGTGTTTGAGGAGAGTATTCGCGGCTACCGCGCAGACTGCGACACCCTCCTGCACCTGCTTGCTGCTGGCGTCTACTATGACGACGGCACTTATGATGCCCTGTGGCGGCGCACAATCGAGCGACTCTCACGCGTGCGCGACACGATTCCGGGGTCCTATAATGACGCCTTGGAGAAGTTGCGCCACTATCCAGCGCTCCTATCGGTCTGGGCAATGGGTTTGGCGGCAGTTCTGGCGAATCGCGAGGAATTCCTGCCGCACATTTTCGTCCAAGTAAGCTGGAATCAACCATTCGGCAAAATCCAGCGCCAGAGTCCGGCCAGTTACCTTAACCCTTTGCGCATCATTGAAACTGAACTCCTTCACGATATCTGCCATCCAAATAGCGGAGGGAAGTATATTTTTGTGCAGAGTCATTGGCTCCGCGACGAACTGCGGGAGCCGTTCCGTCAACTAGAGCCTAGTGATTCCGCTTATGCCCTAGCCTGCCATCGCTTCGAACTCATTGTTTCCATGATCGCAATGGATTCCGAGAATGAATTCTTGGCTAACCCGTGGCCAGGAGAGTTCCTTCTCGATTCGGCATGGGGGTATGAGGGCAAGGGAGTCGCGGTAGACATTTCAAGGGAAATTTCGCCATCGTGGCCCCTCATTGTGGGCGGCGCCTTTGATCGTGATATCAAGCGTGCCGAAAAATGCCTTGAGGCGTTGACTGAATACCGAGGTAGAGTGCAGCGCTGGTGACTAACGCGCATCCACGCTGTCACAGCACTGAGTGGTTCATGCCTGTATGGATAGGCCGCGGGCATGATTGTGAGGCGTAGCGGCTTTGGGAGGGCGTTTTCTTGGCGCGACCGATCATGACCCCGTAAGTCTGGCGACAAGTGGCTAAGAGCGCGGCCCGGCCCCCGGCCGGGCTGGAGCGGGGCGGAGACAGGAGCGCAGGCCCGGCCGGGGGCCGGGCCGTGCGCGGGGAGCGGAGCGAGCCGCCTTGAACCAGTAGAGAAAGTTTGAATCACGCGCTACTGGTGGCTTGTTGATCTTGGTTGTGCTCCTGCGCTGGATGCTGGGCCCTCGTGGTGTAGAACCCTGGGTATGGGGAGTGAGCGGCGAGAGCGGATGGCTGCGCTTGGGGCGCGTCTTCGTGCTCTGCGGGCAGATGCCGGTCTGACGGGTGCAGTTCTGGCGCAGCGAGCCGGTGTTGGGCAACCAACCGTGTCCAAGGTCGAGACCGGGCGGATGGTTCCCAGCTCCGATGTCCTCGACCGGCTCTCCCGGGCCCTGGGGCTCGATGAGCCGACCTCGGGTGAGGTGCGGGAACTCCTGGCCGCTGTGGAAGCGGCAGCTGTCACGGCTCCGCAGTCCGAGCCGGATGCGCTTCCCGGTGCCGTACTGGATGGTGCGATCCGCGGGGCCCGGGTCGTGCGCTCGTTTCAGTGTGTGGTGCTGCCAGCCATGCTTCAGAGTGCCGAGTATGCCCGTCACGTCTTCGCGAGTGCTCCCGATGCTGACCCCGAGTTCGTCGGCCGTGCCGTCGCTGCCCGTGTGGAGCGGCAGAGCGTTCTCTACGAGCCGGGCCGTGAGTCCGTGTTCGTCGTCAATGAAGGCGTGTTGCGGACCTGGCCCGGAACGCCGTCGCTCATGCTTGCCCAGCTTGACCGTCTGCTCGCTGTCGAGAGTCTGACCACTGTGCGGCTCGGAGTGATCCCGTGGGATCGGCCGGTACCGGTCATGCCCCGGCATGGCTTCACCCTGTGCGACCGGGGTGCCGTCGTGGTGGAGGCGTTCCGGGATGAGCGGGTCTCGCATGACGTGGATGACGTCGCCTCGTACGAGGAGGTGTTCGGTTCCTTCGAGGGTGCGGCCGTCTTCGGTGGTGAGGTGCGGGAACTGCTGTTGCGGGTGATGAAGGAGTTTCGCGGTCTGGCGGACACCGTCACTCCATAGAGGAATAATTCCTCTAGATGTCTTGGTTGTTGGTTCACTCGGGGAATACTCTGCCTCCTGTGCTGTCTAGCCCTCTAGACAAGGAGTCTTCCCATGTTCACCAAGTGGTGCCGTGCCTTCCCCGGGTTGCCGGAGCAGGTAGCCGAAGCCCGTCACTTCGTCGCCGCCCTCCTCCAGGAACGAAGCGTTGCCGAGGACGCGGTCCTGGTCGTGAGCGAACTCGCGACCAACGCCGTATGGCACACCCGCAGTGGCTCGGCGGGCGGCTGGTTCCTCGTGGTCGTCACCTTCCGGGCGGACTGCGTGCGCCTCGAAGTGGTCGACGAGGGTGGTGACAACGACCCGCAAATGCGCGATGCGGTCAGTCAAGGCGACGGCGGTCGCGGCTTGTGGCTCGTCTCGGCCTGCGCCAAGGACTGGGGCGTGAAGGAGGTCCCGAGCGGGCGCACCGTGTGGGCCGACATGGTCGGGGACGGCGCCTGATGGGAGTCGGTCTGGCTCCCGCCGTCCGCTGCCGCGTCGGTGGTGGCGGGTGAGCCCTCGGGGTGTACCTCGACGCAGATCCGGCTTCTACGTGATCGGCGCTCACTCGGGTCGCCTGCTTCCGCCTTTTCTGTCTAGGGGCCTAGACTTCGGAGGAGCCCTAGGAGGTGAAGGCATGTCGGACGAGTTGCGGCGGATCATGTCGATTGATGATCCGTACCTGCTCCTGCGTGAGGTCACGACCCGGTTGGCGGACGCTCAGCAGGAGGTGACAGAGCTGGCGCGGCTTCGCCGGCGCGTGGTCCAGGATCTCCATGCGCAAGGGCTCTCGTACGCGCAGATCGCTGAGAAGGCTGGTCTGAGCCGTGGTCGGATTCATCAGATCCGCCACACTGGCCCGGCCCCCGAAGGTGCCTTCTTCGGCGCGGGCATCGTCACGGTGGTCACTCCGCTGCGGCGCGTGGACGACGTGAAGAAGCGCACGGTCGTCGCCATGGACGACATGAACTCGGGCAAGCGTCTTGAGGACCTGGCGAAGTCGTACAGCCTCGATGTGGCTACCGGCAACGTGCTCGTGAGCGGTGAAGTCAACCTCAACCGAGACGGGCTGATCGTCGTCTGCGGCCCGGGTATGTCCGAGGACATGCGCCAGCTGTACGCCCAGGACCCGGTTCTCAGCTGGCAGCACGAGGACGGCGAACCCTGGACACTGCTGGACCGGCGCACCGGGACTGTTCACCGCTCCGGGCAGGACGGTGATCCAGCTCGCCCGCACGACGTGGGATACCTCGGCCGGCTGCCCCGCCCGGACGGCAAGGGGTCGGTGCTCGCCATTGCCGGTATCCACACCCAAGGCTCCCTCGGGGCGGTCCAGTTGCTGGCGTCGGATCTCAATGCCCTGTGGGGGCAGGTCGGTGAGCGCCGGTTCTCCACGCTGGTCGGAGTCGAGTACGACCCTGAGACCAGCGAGCCGCAGTCCGTAGAGCTGGTCTGCCCGCTGTACCTGCATGACGAGGAGAGTGAGGCGTGAGAGTCGCCCTTGGCTCCCGCCCCTCCGAACCAGGCCAGAAAAACGAGGACTTCGCCGCTGTCGCGCCCGGTGCTGCCGTGCTCCTTGACGGAGCCGGGGTGGCGGGGGCTGAGACCGGCTGCGTGCACAGCATCGCGTGGTTCTCCGGGACCCTGGGCGCGTTGTTGCTACGAGCCGTCACCGCGGATCCGCAACGCCCCCTCGCCGACTGCCTTGCCGACTCCATCGCCTCGGTTCGATCCCTGCACGGCGACAGCTGTGACCTGACCTACCGGGCGAGTCCGACCAGTACGGTCGTGGCGGTCCGCGCCGGTGACAAGGAACTGGAGTACCTCGTCCTAGGCGACTCCTCCCTGCTGCTCGACGAGACGGGCGGGGGCTGCTCGGTCGTCACTGACCGGCGCCTGGACGAGGTCGGCGAGTCCCTTCGGGGCCCGGTCGACGCACATCCCACCGGCTCATCCGAACACGCTGCCGCGCTGGCCGAGTATCGCGACGCGCTGACCGGTCTACGCAACCGGCCGGGCGGCTTCTGGATCGCCGGCCCCGACCCTCGGGCGGCTGAGCACGCACTGACCGGGTCTGTGCCGCTCGACTCCCTCGACTCCGTGAGTCTGCTGAGCGACGGGGCCACGCGGCTCGTGGACCGCTTCGAACTCGCCGATTGGGCAACGGTGTTGGACATCCTCAACACGTCAGGGCCGGACGAGCTGATCCGCATGGTCCGAGAGGCCGAAGCTGGGGACCCGCACGGTCGGTGCTGGCCGCGCGGCAAGGCTCAGGACGATGCGACGGCCCTTCACTGGGTACTCGCCTGAGGCACACTTCCGTGTGACTCGTCCGGGGCGGCCTCGTCGAGATAGTTCGCGCGTCCGTTGTCGTCGACCTCGAAGGTCCCGTCAGGGATGATGCAGAACTCGTTGCCCTCGGGGTCCGCCATCACCAGGAACCCGCCGTCGTCGTACTGATCCAGTCTGCGCCCGCCGAGCGTCTCCACCCGCTGCTGCTCGCCGGCTGGGTTGGGTGAGGTGATGTCGAAGTGCATGCGGTTCTTGCCCGACTTGGGCTCGTTGGTCTGCTGAAAGCCCAAGCCAAGGCCGTTCTCTCGCCGGAGCCATACGTACGGGCCCATGCGACCCACGACCGGCCTGCCGAGCAACTCGGACCAGAACGCAGCGAGTTCCTCGGGGGCGCTGGCCTCGATGATGAGGGCATTGACCTGCATAGGGGAGTGAGCCATGCCCACGATCCTCTCAGTAGGCGCAGGGTCATCCGCTGAAGTGTTGATCGCATAGAAGATTCCGTATACCCCCCTAGACAGTTGATGGGTCGTCGGGTTACCGTTGGCGTCAACCCCCCTAGACGGTTCGGGCGGGGTCATCCTCCTGCTGTCTAGGGGGGTATCCAGACCGGATCGGCGTCGAGAAAGGCGCCATCAACCAAGTGAGGTTCGAAGAATGCGTGTCATCCCCGTAGACACTTCCGCCGCGACGCTGCTGGTCACCAAGCTGCCCGAGACCAAGGTCAAGGACCGTCAGACTGGCGAGATCGCTATGGACCCGGTGAGCAACGCCCGGCTCATGGTGCTGGAGCTGGTGTTCATCGCATCGGGTGGCTCCGACATGATCAAGGTGACGGTGCCGGAGCCGGGCATCGGTGAGGGTCTGGTCATGGGCGCCCCGGTCGTCCTGTCCGGCCTGGTGGCCCGGCCCTGGGAGAGCGAGTTCGGCGGCCGGGCCCGCCACGGCATCGCCTACCGGGCCGACGCCGTCATGGTCAACGTTCCGACCTCGGTGCAGGGCTGAGCACCATGACCGATTCCGTCTGGACACTGATCCTGGTGCTGCTGGTACTGGCCGCGCTGCTCGTGTTGCGTCGGCGGACGCCGGTCCTGTTCTGGTGGCTCGTCGGGTACCCGGTCATCGCCCTGCGCGTGCTCGCCTCGTACCGGGCGACCATGGACGCCTGCGGCTTGACGGTTCCGGCTTCGGCCGTCCGCCGGGCCACGGCCCGGATGATCGGGCGGGAAGCGGCTCCGGTGCCGCCTCGCCGGTCCCTGCCCCGCCCGACCGGGGCCGGCCTCGTGATGCAGTTGCGTATGGCGGCCGGGCAGGCGCCCGAAGACTTCACCGCCTCGGCCGACCGGCTACGCCACGCCTGGGGCGCGCACGCCGTGCACATCCGCCCCACCAAGCCGGGACGCCTCGAACTGCGCCTGATCGGCTGGGATGTGCTCTCCGACGTACGCCCTGCCCGTCGCTGGCGGGGGAGTGGACCGCTCACTCTCCCGCTGGCATTGCGGGAAGACGGTCACTGGCACGTACGGGACTTCCGCACCGTGCCGCACGAACTGATCCTCGGCGCCACGCAGTCCGGCAAGTCTGTCTACCTGCGCAACCTGCTGTGCGGACTGGCCCGGCAACCCGTCGCCCTCGTCGGCATCGACTGCAAGTGGGGTGTCGAACTGGCGCCTTTCGCGCCCCGCCTGTCGGCCCTCGCCGACACCTCGGACCGTGCCAACGACATCCTTGACGCCCTCCTGGAGGAGATGGAGGCACGGTTCCGGCTCATCGGCCTGTCGAGCGTGGCCGGTCCGGACGCCGTGCTCACCTCCGACGTGTGGGGGCTGCCGGACGAGGTACGGCCGGTGCCGGTCGTGGTCGTCGTCGACGAGGTCGCGGAACTCTTCCTCGCCGCCAGTCGCGACGACGAGAAGCGACGCGATGCCATGGTCACCAAGCTCATCCGCCTCGCCCAGCTTGGCCGCGCGGCCGGCATCTACCTGGAAGTCTGCGGGCAGCGCTTCGGCTCCGAACTCGGCAAGGGCGCCACCATGCTCCGCGCCCAGCTCACCGGCCGTATCTGCCACCGCGTCAACGACGAG
This sequence comes from Streptomyces sp. NPDC002324, assembly GCF_053593335.1. Taxonomy (NCBI): domain Bacteria; kingdom Bacillati; phylum Actinomycetota; class Actinomycetes; order Kitasatosporales; family Streptomycetaceae; genus Streptomyces; species Streptomyces sp. NPDC002324. The sequence goes on along the minus strand of NZ_JBSFCF010000011.1, from coordinate 107,912 downwards.
ACCTCCGCCAATATGGCGCTCGCCGACATTGCCCCCGAAGCGGCCCTCGCCGCAACGTCCATTCCGGCCGTACGGCCTGGGGTCGCGGTCGTCGGCGACTCCTCCGGCGGCTGGTGCCGCGTCCGCTCGCCCCACCTCACCCTCGACGAAGCGGCGGCCATCTGCCGCGACACCTCGGCCCTGGTCCCGGACCTGCCCCGGCTCGCCTCCTTCCGCCCCGCCCTCGCCGCGACGCCGGTCGAGTCGGCCCCGGTCGCCGTACCTGCCCCGCCCACCACGCGCCCGGTCACCGAGTAGCGCACCCCCTCCTCCCACGGTCGGCGTGACCGCCTCACGCCAAGGTCCCTACCCCTCCCATGCCGAAAACAGGAAGGAAGACGAGCCGATGCGCGCCCAACTTGCCCGCCTGGACGCCGTGATCATCCAAGCCGTCATCGCGGGCGCCCTGTCCTTCTCCCACCTCCACGACCTCGCCGAAGCGGCCGGACAGGGCGGCTGGAAGGCATGGGCCTACCCGATCAGCGTTGACCTCCTGCTGGTCGCCGCCTGGCGTCGGATGCGCGAACAACAGCGGGCCGGACAGCCCTCCGGGGGCCCGCGGCTGTGGTTCCTTGTCGCCCTGGCAGCATCCCTTGGCGCCAACGTCGCCACCGCCGGGCTCCTCGACCTGGACCACGTACCCGCCTGGCTCTGCGTCGTGGTCGCGGGCTGGCCGGCCGTCGCCTTCTTCGGCGGAACCCTCCTCGCCCACGCACCACACCACACCCAGAAAGCACCAGAGGTCCCGGCCCCGTCGACGACCGGCCTGCACGACCAATCGACCACCGCCCCCGTCGCCGTCGACATGGCCGACCGGGACGCGCTCCCGGCATTGCCCACTGAGCCCGACCCCACCCCTCAGCCCACCACCGCCGAACCGGTGACCGATCTCGTCCCCGCTCCGGCCCCGGCGCCCGTGCCCGCCGTCGCGCTCCCTCCCGCCCTCGTCGACCGCGTCCGCGCCCTGGCCGATGAACACCACTCGGCCACCGGCCACCCGGCCGACCCCGACGCCGTACGCGCCCGACTCGGCCTGCCCCCGTCCATGACGGCATCCGTCGCCGCCCACCTCTGAGAAAGAGGAGCCCGCCATGAACCGGCGCTTCCGCAACGTCCGCCGTATCGGCCCCGTGAACGTCGCCTCGTTCGTTGAGCGCGGCAAGAACCGCCACTTGGCCGCCTGCACCGCGCCCCGCTGCGACTTCTCCGCCGAGTACGACTCCCGCGCTGCCGCTGAACTCGCCGCCCGCACCCACCGCTGCTCGCCCTGACCTGACAGGAGATCAACCCCCATGGACGTACCGCTCTGGCTCGCCCTGCTCTGCGTCGGGGTCCTGGGCGTCAAGCTCATCCGCCCGCCCTGGTGGCTCATCGCCGTGCTGCTCCTCGGCGGCTACCTCATCGCAGACAGCCTGCTCGCCCCCGTCATCAACTCCCTCGTCAAGTAGCCACCGAAGGAGACCCGCCCATGTTCCATCCGAAGATCCCGACCATGCCCCAGCCGACCGGCCTGGTCACCCCGCCCGCAGTCGTCGAGCCGGCCACCGTCGCCCCTGCCGCCCAAATCCCGCAGCTGGCTCCCGCCGCCGCTCCGGCCCCCTCCCGGCCCGCTATCCAGCTCACCCCCGGAACCGCGATCGCCCTTGTCGGCGGCGGCACCGCCGTGGTCCTGGTCGTCGGCGCGGTCCTCGTCTCCATGCTCCTCGCCGTCGCCATCACGGCCACCTCGACCGCCGTCTGCGCCGTCGTCATCCGTTCCCTCCTCACCCGGCGCTGACTCAACGGCTCCACCTGCGCTCAGCCTGCCCACACTGTCTAGCCCCCTGGACGGTGTGGGCGGCGGGCGCGAAGACCCTGATCCCTGGCAGGAGGAACCCGCACATGCACCCCCCGGCTCCCCTCGGAGCCATCCGCCACCTGACCACCCTCGCCCGACACGGCGACCTCGGCGCCTACGCCCGCCAGGTCCAGCGCCTCGGCGGCTGCGAGCGGCCCGTACGGATGGAGGGCCACCGGCTCGACGTCCACGCCGCAACGGGTGAGATCGTCCGCGAGATCGTTGATACCGACCTCCCGGCCGGTCAGCTCCTCATCCGCTGCAACAACCGCCGGGCCACCCGGTGCGCCACCTGCGCCGAGGTGTACCGCAAGGACACATTCCACCTCGTCACTGCCGGACTCAGCGGCGGCAAGGGCATCGGCCCAGCCGTCGCAGAACACCCGCGCGTCTTCGCCACCTTCACCGCCCCCTCCTTCGGCCCCGTCCACAACCGCCCCGGCGGCGGCCGGTGCCGCTGCGGACGACTCCACCCCGACGACGACCCCGCACTCGGCACACCCCTGGACCCCGACCGCTACGACTACCGCGCCGCAGTCCTCTGGAACGCCCACGCGGGAGCCCTCTGGGCCCGCTTCACTACCTACCTGCGCCAACAGCTCGCCGCCCGAGCCGGCCTCACCCGCTCGGAGCTCCGCGACAACCTCAAGGTCTCGTACGCCAAGGTCGCCGAGTACCAGCAACGCGGCGCTGTCCACTTCCACGCCGTCATCCGCCTCGACGGCCCCGACGGCGCCGAAGACACCCCACCGTCCTGGGCAACGACCGAACTCCTCGCCGACACCATCCGCACGTCAGCGCGCCTTGCCGAAGCCCCTGGCCCTGTCCTGGACGCACGCCCCTACACCTTCCGCTTCGGCAAACAGCTCGACGTCCGTCCCATCCGCTCGGCCGACTTCGCGGGCACCTCGGAACTCTCCAGCCGCGCCGTCGCCTCGTACATCGCGAAGTACGCGACCAAGGGCGCCGAGACGGCCGGCACCCTCGACCGCCCCATTCGCAACCCAATCACCGACCTGATCGGCTCCGGCGTCACCGACCACGCCCGACAGCTGATCCTCACCTGCTGGCACCTCGGCGCCCGCCCCGAACTCGAAGCCCTCCGCCTGCGCAAGTGGGCCCACATGCTCGGCTTCCGCGGCCACTTCTCCACCAAGTCCCGCGCCTACTCCGTCACCCTCGGCGCCCTCCGCCAGGAACGCGCCGACCACAACGAAGCCCTCACCCGCGCACGCGCCGCCGAAGCGGGCCGCCCGATGCCTGACCCGGACACCGTGCTCGTCCTCTCGCACTGGAGCTTCGCCGGCACTGGTCTGACCGCTGCTGAGACCTGGTTCGCCACCTCACGGCGACCCGCTGTCCCCGACACGGAAGGAGACTCGGCGTGGATCGCCGACGAGACGAACTGATGACTGTCCCGCAGGTCCTCACCGAGCTGGGTGGAATCTCCCGCCGCACCTTCTACCGCTGGCGTGAGCTGGGACAGGCTCCGGAAGCGATCAAGCTCCCGAACGGTGAACTCCGCTTCTGGCGCAGTGACTTCACCGCGTGGCTTCACGGACTCGGGGAGGCGGCGTGAAGTCGCATGACGTGAAGGTGTGGAGCATCCGTAAGCGGCCGTACAAGACGCCGTCCTACGACGTGCGATGGAAGGTCGGCGATGTCCCGCCGTTCTCCGAGACCTTCCGAACGAAGGCACTCGCCGACAACTTCCGCGCGAAGCTGCTTCGGGCTGCGCAAAAGGGCGAGGCATTCGACACCGAAACCGGGCTGCCGGACTCCATGGCACCGGTCAAAGAGTCCCTCTCCTGGTACGACTTCGCGCGGGCGTACGTCGCCATGAAGTGGCCGCATGCTGCCCCGAACTCGCGAGACAGCCTGAACGAGACGATGACGCTCGTCACCACTCAGCTCCTGGGCGACCGGCCCGGTCGTCCGGCAGACGATGTGTTGCGGCGTGCCCTGCGCGGCTGGGCCTTCGTCGTCCAGGCCCCGGACGAGGAGGCGCCGCCAGTGGACATCGCCAATGCCCTCCGCTGGGTTGCCAAAGCCTCGCTGTCGCTGGCCACGCTCAAGAATGCGGCAGATATCCGCAGCGTTCTCGACTCGCTCAAGCTCACGTTGTCCGGGGCCCCGGCTGCCGCTGAGACGGTGCGGCGCAAGCGGGCCGTCCTGTTCAACGCCCTGGCCTATGCGGTCGAGCTGGGGGAGCTTCCGGAGAACCCGGTCACGCTCGTGAAGTGGAAGCTGCCGAAGGTGACCAAGGAAGTAGACCGCCGAGTCGTGGTGAACCCGCGGCAAGCTGCTGAACTCCTTGGCGCTGTCTCGTACGTCGGTGGCTACCGTCGCGCTCGTGGGCGCCGCCTGGTCGCGCTTTTCGCCTGCATGTACTTCGGTGGGCTTCGGCCAGCGGAAGCGGTGGCGCTGCGTCGTCCGGACTGCACGCTGCCAGAAACCGGGTGGGGCTCGTTGATCCTTGAGAAGAGCCGCCCCACCGTCGGTAAGCGTTGGACTGGCACGGGGGAGGTGCACGACAACCGCGGGCTCAAGAACCGTCCCGCGAACGAGACCCGCATCGTTCCGATTCCGCCCCGTCTCGTCCGCATCCTGCTCGCTCACATTGAGGAGTTCGGTACGGCCAAGGACGGCCGGCTGTTCGCCAACGAACGTGGGGGAGTGGTCGCCTCCACCACGTACTGGCGTGTCTGGGACGAGGCGCGGCACCTGGCGCTCACCCCGGAGCAGGTGGCCTCGCCGCTCGCCGCCCGCCCGTACGACCTGCGGCACGCCGCGCTCTCCTCGTGGCTCAACGCCGGCGTCGACCCCACCGAGGTTGCCGAGCGTGCGGGCAACAGTGTGGAGGTGCTCCTGAGCCGCTACGCGAAGTGCCTCGATGGTCGCCAAGACGTCGCCAACCGCCGGATCGCCGAACTCCTCGGGGAGGACGACGGCCAGGAGACAGAGCCCGGCGACAGGCCCTGATCCCGACGCACCCACCTGCGGCATGATGGCCCCTGGACTACGGTCCGGGGGTCTCGTCGTTTTCCGTGGCTGGCCTGCGGATTCCTACCCTGCGGCCAGTCCACGCACGTGGTGGTCGGCCATGTGTCACTGCTCCGGGTCGTCGATCAAGTCGATGGACTCAGGGGTATGCATCCCGCGCCCGCCACCCAGGTTCCATGCGACGACATCCAGAATGCGCAGCACGCTCACGTCGTGCGGGGCCCAGCTCAACAGTGCCTTCCACGCATCAGGCTGTCCGTCCAAGTCGCGCGCCACGGCGTCGCCGAGAAGTGGGAAGAACTCCGCCCAGGTACGTTGGGGGGACTTCTTGATCGGATACCGAGCACCGGGCCCGCAGTAGCAGGCGTAGACCTGGGTGTCGTAGAGCGGCAGGAACAGCGGGCGCTTGCGGTGCATGATCTTCATCAGAATCGTTCCACCTACCCCCCGGAGCAGGGCTGGGTCGTCGAGCAGCCCGCCAATGCGCCGCAACGGCTCCGTGTGCACGCCGGAGGCGACCGCATCTTGCAGCGTGAGTCTCGGTGGAATCGCCGCTAGCACTGCCTCCAGGTCCGGGCGCACGGCTTGGAGGTTGAGGACGGCATGAAGTTTCGGCGCGACGTTCAGCAGTACCGGTGCCAGCAGGTCTCCGTCGTTGAGTTCGTTCGGCCCACTTCCGGTGTTCATCCGGTCGTAGGCCGGGAACGCATACGGTCTGCCCTTTGCGGCGACTGCGGCCGCCCGGTTCGCCTCGGCATCGAAGTACTGCCGTATCCACTGCGTGGCCTGGTCCACAACCACGCTTCGGCCGCCGACACACAAGGTCTCCCGGCTCATGCCCTCCCCGCCCTGACCGCACATGCGGCAGGGGCAAGCTATCAGGCACGGGGTACCACGACGGGCCCTGATTCCGGACGTACCTGGCTGCGACATGATGGCCCCGGGCTGCGTCCCGGGCCTCGTCGTTTTCCCTGGCTGGCCTGCGGGTTCCTACCCTGCGGCCAGTCCACGCATAGTCCACAACACCCGACATACGCCCGCTCCGAGCGGCACACGCCTGCACATACGCGAAGACCCCGGCCTCAGCGTTTCCGCTGGTGACGGGGTCTTTGGGCACCTTCTGCAAGGTGCCCCCGGCAGGATTCGAACCTGCGCACACGGCTCCGGAGGCCGTTGCTCTATCCCCTGAGCTACGGGGGCGTGTCGGGCGCCTTGTGGGGCGGCGACGGGTAGAACCCTACCAGCTCTCCGAGGGAGATCATGAACGGTTTTTGGCGGGTGGAGGGTGGGGTTGAGCTGGGGGAGACCGCCCGCAGGGGGTGGAAGTGGGGAAAACCCGGACGCGGCGGTGGGGGCGGACCTACTCTCGAGTTGTGCCAGGCGCGTCCGGCCGGGTGCTTGTTGTAGACGACAACAAGGTCATCCGGCAGCTGATCAGGGTCAATCTCGAGCTGGAGGGCTTCGAGGTGGTGACCGCGGCCGATGGTGCCGAATGCCTGGACGTCGTTCACCAGGTGCGGCCCGACCTCATCACCCTCGACGTGGTCATGCCCCGTCTCGACGGCCTCCGTACCGCCGCCCAGCTGCGCAGTGACCCCCGGACGCGGCGCCTTCCGCTCGCCATCGTCAGTGCCTGCTCGCAGTACGAGGTGGAGGCCGGGCTCGACGTCGGCGTCGACGCGTTCCTTGCCAAGCCCTTCGACCCGGCCGAACTCGTCGCCCTCGTGCGGCAGTTGGTGGAGAGTGGGGCCTCCGGTGACGGTGAGGCCGGGCCGTCGTACGGGATCGGTGGCGATGGTTCCGCCCCAGTCGGTGGCACGGAGCACACCGAGTGCGCGGAGCGCGCCGGTCGCACCGGCAGCTGAACTCCGAGAGCATGTGAGTTTTCGGGACCGCGGGACCGTGGGACCGCGGCCTCGGAACCTCGGGGGCCGTAGAGACCTTGATACGCCCGGCCCCGCTCGTCACCCCATGACGCATCGCCCCGACGCCGTCCCCTCGTGGACGCCCCAGCCGCAGGCCCCACCCAACCCTGTCCACATCCCGGACCTCAGGCCAAACCGGCTCGCATACCCACCCCCCTCCTCCCATACCCTTGTCCCGTGACCCCCGTCGAGCTCTCCCGTACCGTGCTGCGCGCGGTGCGTCGTGCTGTGGACGAAGGGGAGCTGAGTGTCGCCGTGCCCGCACATGCCGTCGTGACTCCCCCCGGGCCCGGGGGGAGCGGGGACTTCGCGACGAACATCGCGTTGCAGCTGGCCAGGCCCGCCGGGCGGCCGCCGTTGCGGGTCGCCGAAATACTGCGGCCCCACCTCAGCGAGACCGCGGGCGTCGCCGCCGTCGAGATCACCGGCCCCGGGTTCCTCAACTTCCACCTCGAACGGGTTGCCGTCACCACGCTGGTACGGCGGATCCGAGGGACGGCGGGCAGCGTTCAGGGAACCCGGGGCACCCGGGGCGGCGAGGGCTCCGATCCCCTCCCGTACGGCCACAGCGACGCCCTCGCCGGGCAGGTCGTCCGGCTGCGGATCCCGTACGACATCCGTGCGGAGGTCATCGCCGACGCGCTCGTGCGGATCGTCGCCAGTCAGGGCGGTCGCGTCGAGGTCGATCACCTTCGGTCCCACGCCGTCGTCGGCGAGGGTGACTTCGAAGATCACGGGAACCTCGAAAACCCCCACGGCCCAGCGAACGCCGACGACCCCGGCCTCGCGCACGAGACACCCGCCCCCGATCGCCCCAGCGGGACCGTTACCCCCAGCCCCACCCCCACCCCCATCAACCTCCGCCCCGTCCCCGCCCCTGAGGACCCCACCCCCCTCGGCCCCGACGCCCTCCGCTGGGCACTCCTGCATCCGGCCGCTCACGACCGCCCCCGGATCACCGCCGACCTCCTCCTGCAGCGGGCCGCGAACCCCCTCTTCCGGGTCCGTTACGCCCACGCCCGAGCCCGCGCGCTCACCCGCAACGCCGCGGCCCTCGGCTTCACCGCCGCCCCGGGGCCGCTGGACACCCCCTGCGCCCCGGGCGACCTCCGTAGTTCCTCCATCAACACCGAGCGCACCGCCAACCCCACCGACCCCACCGACCCCACCGACACAGCAACCCCCCTCGTCACCGCCCTCACCACCTACCCCTCCGCCCTCACCCGAGCCGCCACCCTCCGCGCTCCCGATCGACTCGCCCGGCACCTGGTTGTCCTCGCCGACGCCCTGCTCGCCTTTCAGCACACGGTGCTGCCGCGCGGCGACGAGAAACCCTCGGCCGCCCACCGGGCCCGGCTGGCGCTTGCCGAAGCCGCCGGGACGGTGCTGGCCGGCGGCCTGTCCCTGCTCGGCATCGACGCACCCGAATATCTCTGAGCGAGCCCGCGAAGCCCCAAGCCACCGAGCAGACAGCCGAGAGCAGACAGCCGAGAGCAGACAGCCGAGAGCAGACAGCCGAGAGCCGAGAGCCGAACGGCGAAACCCACCGCCGAGAGCCCACCGCCCCCAGCGGAAGCCCAAGCCGAAGCCCAGGCCCAGGCTTAATCCCAAGCCCAGGCCCAGGCCCAGCCCCAGGCCCAGTCAAAGCCACGCCCCGGTCGCCAGCCCCCGCGCCGCAGCCCAGAGTTCACAGAAAGTCGTACAGACATGAGCCGTTCCGCACACCCCGCCGGTCCCCGTCACGCCGACGTGCTTCCCGAGGGGCACTACGCCGCCCCGCCCGCCGACCTGAACACGCTGGACCCGAAGGTGTGGGCGCAGACCGTCACCCGCGCGGACGACGGGGTCGTCAGCGTCGGCGGGATCGATGTGAAGGCGCTCGCGGAGGAGTTCGGTACGCCGGCGTACTTCGTCGACGAGGCCGACTTCCGGGCGCGGGCGCGCGCCTGGCGTACGGCGTTCGGGCAGGACGCCGACGTGTTCTACGCAGGGAAGGCGTTCCTGTCCCGGGCCGTCGTGCGCTGGCTGCACGAGGAGGGGCTCAACCTCGACGTCTGCTCCGGCGGCGAGCTGGCGACCGCCCTGTCCGCCGGGATGCCCGCCGACCGCATCGCCTTCCACGGCAACAACAAGTCCACCGACGAGATCCACCGGGCCATCGACGCCGGCGTCGGCCGCATCGTGCTCGACTCCTTCCAGGAGATCGTGCGGGTCGCCCACATCGCGCAGTCGCTCGGCCGGCGGCAGCGGGTGCAGATCCGTGTCACCGTCGGCGTCGAGGCCCACACGCACGAGTTCATCGCCACCGCCCACGAGGACCAGAAGTTCGGGATCCCGCTCGCGGGCGGACAGGCCGCGGAGGCCGTGCGGCGGGCGCTCAAGCTGGACGGGCTCGAACTCATCGGGATCCACTCCCACATCGGGTCGCAGATCTTCGACACGTCCGGGTTCGAGGTCGCCGCCCACCGTGTCGTCGGCCTGCTCAGGGACATCCGTGACGAGCACGGCGTCGAGCTGCCCGAGATCGACCTCGGCGGTGGCCTCGGCATCGCCTACACCAGCGCCGACGATCCCCGCGAGCCGCACGAGATCGCGAAGGCCCTCACCGAGATCGTCAACCGTGAGTGCGACGCCGCCAAGCTCCGCACCCCCCGGATCTCCGTCGAGCCGGGGCGCGCGATCGTCGGTCCCACCGCGTTCACGCTGTACGAGGTCGGCACCATCAAGCCGCTGGACGGGCTGCGGACGTACGTCTCGGTGGACGGGGGCATGTCCGACAACATCCGCACCGCGCTGTACGACGCCGAGTACAGCGTCGCGCTGGTGTCCCGGACCTCCGACGCCGAGCCGATGCTCGCGCGCGTGGTCGGCAAGCACTGCGAGAGCGGTGACATCGTGGTGCGGGACGCGTTCCTGCCGGCGGACCTGGCACCGGGTGACCTGATCGCCGTGCCGGCGACCGGCGCGTACTGCCGTTCGATGGCGAGCAATTACAACCACGTACTGCGCCCGCCGGTCGTCGCCGTCAATGATGGACAGGCCCGGGTCATCGTCCGCCGGGAGACGGAGGAGGATCTTCTCCGTCTCGACGTCGGCTGAACGGCACCTTCGGACAGGAAAAGCGCCGGGCCGAAAGATCTGAGTGGGCCGAAAGATCTCCGTCTTCCGGCCCGGTGAAAATGAAATAGATGTCTCACGATCCGGACGAGGGATAGAAACTCCCGTCCGGTGAGTGAGACTGGTTCCACCGTATTCGGTATGTCGGTATGTGAGGAAACGAGGTCGGATGATGCGTACGCGTCCGCTGAAGGTGGCGCTGCTGGGCTGTGGGGTAGTCGGCTCAGAGGTGGCGCGCATCATGACGACGCACGCCGACGACCTCGCCGCCCGTATCGGTGCCCCGGTCGAACTCGCGGGCGTGGCCGTCCGGCGGCCCTCGCGGGTGCGTGCGGGCATCGACCCGGCGCTCGTCACCACCGACGCGACCGCCCTGGTCAAACGGGGGGACATCGACGTCGTCGTCGAGGTCATCGGCGGTATCGAGCCCGCCCGCACCCTCATCACCACCGCGTTCGAGCACGGTGCCTCCGTCGTCTCCGCCAACAAGGCGCTCCTCGCCCAGGACGGCGCCGCGCTGCACGCCGCGGCCGGCGAGGCCGGCAAGGACCTCTATTACGAGGCCGCCGTCGCAGGCGCCATCCCGCTGATCCGTCCGCTGCGCGAGTCCCTCGCCGGCGACAAGATCAACCGGGTGATGGGCATCGTCAACGGCACCACCAATTTCATCCTCGACAAGATGGATTCCACGGGCGCCGGGTATCAGGAGGCCCTCGACGAGGCCACCGCCCTCGGATACGCGGAAGCCGACCCGACCGCCGATGTCGAGGGGTTCGACGCCGCCGCCAAGGCCGCGATCCTCGCCGGCATCGCCTTCCACTCGCGTGTGCGGCTCGACGACGTGTACCGCGAGGGCATGACCGAGGTGACGTCGGCCGACTTCGCCTCCGCCCGGAACATGGGCTGCACCATCAAGCTGCTCGCCATCTGCGAGCGGGCCGCGGACGGTGGCTCCGTCACGGCGCGCGTGCACCCCGCGATGATCCCGCTGACCCACCCCCTCGCCTCCGTGCGCGGCGCCTACAACGCCGTGTTCGTGGAGTCGGACGCCGCCGGGCAGCTGATGTTCTACGGGCCGGGCGCGGGCGGCGCCCCCACGGCCTCCGCCGTGCTCGGCGACCTCGTGGCCGTGTGCCGCAACCGGCTCGCGGGCGCCACCGGCCCCGGCGAGTCCGCGTATGCCGCCCTGCCGGTCTCGCCGATGGGTGACGTGGTCACCCGCTACCACATCAGCCTTGACGTCGCCGACAAACCGGGTGTTCTCGCCCAGGTGGCGACCGTGTTCGCGGAGCACGGCGTATCGATCGATACGGTGCGGCAGCAAGGACGGCCGGACGGCGGCGGCGAGGCCTCTCTCGTCGTCGTCACCCATCGCGCCTCCGACGCCTCCCTCAGCGGGACCGTCGAGGCACTGCGGAATCTCGACACCGTGCGGGGTGTCGCCAGCATCATGCGGGTTGAAGGAGAGTAACGAGCTATGACCCACCAGTGGCGCGGAATCATCGAGGAGTACCGGGACAGGCTGCCCGTCTCCGACAGCACGCCGGTCGTGACGCTCCGCGAGGGCGGCACGCCCCTCGTACCCGCGCAGGTGCTCTCCGAGCGCACGGGCTGCGAGGTCCACCTCAAGGTCGAGGGTGCCAACCCGACCGGGTCCTTCAAGGACCGCGGCATGACCATGGCCATCACGCGGGCGAAGGAGGAGGGCGCGAAGGCGGTCATCTGTGCCTCCACGGGCAACACCTCTGCCTCCGCGGCCGCCTACGCCGTCCGCGCGGGCATGGTCTGCGCCGTGCTCGTCCCGCGCGGGAAGATCGCGCTGGGCAAGATGGGCCAGGCCCTGGTGCACGGCGCGAAGATCCTCCAGGTCGACGGCAACTTCGACGACTGCCTCACCCTCGCGCGTGAACTGAGCGACAACTACCCGGTGGCGCTGGTCAATTCGGTGAACCCGGTACGCATCGAGGGCCAGAAGACCGCCGCGTTCGAGATCGTGGACATGCTGGGCGACGCCCCCGACATCCACGTCCTGCCGGTGGGCAACGCGGGCAACATCACGGCGTACTGGAAGGGCTATACGGAGTACGCGGCCGACGGCATCGCGGCCAGGACCCCGCGCATGTGGGGATTCCAGGCTTCCGGTTCCGCGCCCATCGTGCGCGGCGAGATCGTCAAGGACCCGTCGACGATCGCCACCGCGATCCGCATCGGCAACCCCGCGTCCTGGAACTACGCCCTGGCGGCGCGGGACGAGTCGGGCGGCTTCATCGACGAGGTGACGGACCGTGAGATCCTGCGCGCCTACCGCCTGTTGGCGGCGCAGGAGGGCGTCTTCGTGGAGCCCGCCTCCGCCGCCTCCGTGGCCGGTCTGCTGAAGGCCGCGGAGAACGGCAAGGTCGACCCGGGCCAGACCATCGTCTGCACGGTCACCGGTAACGGCCTCAAGGACCCGGACTGGGCCGTCGCCGGTGCCCCGCAGCCCGTCACCGTCCCGGTGGACGCGGCGACGGCGGCCGAGCGCCTCGGCCTGGCGTAACCTTCGTCCAGCCGTTCGAAAAGACCTGGGAGTCGCGCGTAGACGACGATTCCCGGGGGATAACCCTGACAGGACCCGACAGGGGGTGCACGGGGGGCTTACGACACGCATCGTGCGCCTCTTGTGCGCCCTATGTCGCCACAGAACCTTCCTTCGATAGGCTGTAGTGAACCCGCCCGCCGCATATGCCCCCCAGGGGTGCGGCGCCGCGCCGTCCTGAACGGCCGCAGGGGCCTCACGTACGCATCGAATGTCATTCGACAATCGTCAATCCCGCAGTTCAAGGAGAGTCATCGAGCGATGGCCGGTCCAGCGTTCCGCGCCGCCGCCGTACGGGTGCGCGTCCCCGCCACCAGCGCCAACCTCGGTCCGGGCTTCGACGCCCTGGGCCTGTCGCTGGGGCTCTATGACGACGTGGTCGTCCGGGTGGCCGACTCCGGCCTGCACGTCGACATCGCGGGGGAGGGCAGCGAGACCCTCCCGCGAGACGAGCGGCACCTGCTCGTCCGCTCCCTGCGCACCGCCTTCGACCTGCTGGGCGGACAGCCCCGGGGCCTCGAGATCGTCTGCGCCAACCGCATTCCGCACGGCCGCGGCCTCGGCTCCTCCTCCGCCGCGATCTGCGCCGGCATCGTCGCCGCCCGCGCCGTGACCATAGGCGGCGACAACCGGCTCGACGACGCCGCGCTGCTCGAACTGGCCACCGAGATCGAGGGGCACCCCGACAACGTGGCGGCCTGTCTCCTCGGCGGCTTCACGCTCTCCTGGATGGAGGGCGGCGCCGCGCGGGCGATCAGGATGAAGCCCGCGGATTCCATCGTTCCGGTGGTTTTCGTGCCCGGGAAGCCCGTTCTGACGGAGACGGCGCGCGGACTGCTCCCGCGCACCGTCCCGCACGTCGATGCAGCGGCCAACGCGGGCCGGGCGGCCCTCCTCGTGGAAGCCCTGACCAGGCGCCCCGAGCTGCTGCTGCCCGCCACCGAGGACAGGCTGCACCAGGAGTACCGGGCGCCCGCCATGCCGGAGAGCGCGGCCCTGGTCGAGCGACTGCGGGCCGACGGCGTTCCCGCCGTCATCTCCGGCGCGGGACCCACCGTCCTGGCCCTGGCCGACCACGCGAGCGCCGACAAGGTGGCCGATCTCGCGGGTGCGGGCTGGGCCGCCAACCGGCTGGACCTCGACGCCCGAGGGGCGTGCGTCCTGCCGCTCACCACCACCGTCACCGGACCCGGCGCCGACGGCGCCGAGGAATAGCGGAGTCCGGTTGCGGGATTTCGAGAGGGGGAATGTTTGTTGGATCCGGTAGTGTTAACCTCAAGTCTGCACCTGCCCCAGCCATGGCGAGGTGCTTATCGTCCCCGTCAGGGACAACCTTTCTTCCGGGAGTCTCCCAAGCCGCACTGTGCTTCGTACGTCAAGCTGTACGCCGTACGCAGGCACTGAGCGGTCTGCCGAGCAGGCCCCGGAACCGGCGCGTTGCCGAGCCGCGTGACACAGACACTCAGTGCCACGGCCCGGAAAGCGCCGAATCATCAGAAATTTTCCTCCGCCGCCTTTGGCGGACCACCGCCCCGGCACGGTCCACCCGAACAGGGCCGAAGCCGGACAGCACAAACGGTCGCCGAGCCAGAAGGCCGACGTCCGCTCCAGGGAAGGACCCTTCGTGAGCGACACCACCGATCTGATGGGCGCACGTGTCGAGGACACCGCTGCCGCGCCCGCCACGGACGCCGCGCCTGCCAGCGGTGCCGGCTCCCGGCGGCGCCGCGGCACCGGCCTAGAGGGCATGGTGCTGGCCGAGCTGCAGCAGGTCGCATCCGGCCTCGGCATCAGGGGCACCGCGCGTATGCGCAAGAGCCAGCTGATCGAGGTCATCAAGGACGCGCAGGCGGGAGGAGGCGCCCCGGCCAAGGCCGAGGCGGCCACCGAGACCAAGCCGAAGCGTCGCGCCACCTCCAAGGCGCGCACGGGCGACGACGCCGCGCCGGCCGAGAAGGCCGCCGCCAAGAAGGCCGAGGCGCCCGCCGAGAAGGCCGAGAAGGCCGTGGCCCAGCAGCAGATCGAAATCCCCGGCCAGCCGGCCGGTGGTGACGAGGCGCCCACCGAGCGCCGCCGCCGCCGTGCCACCGCCGACGCGGGCAGCCCGGAGACGGTCACCGCCGAGGCCAAGACCGAGCCCAAGGCCGAGACGCCGGCCCAGGCCGAGGTCAAGACCGACGCCGGTGACCAGGGCGAGGGCCGTCAGGGCCGCCGCGAGCGCGGCCGTGACCGCGGTGAGCGCACGGACCGCACGGACCGCACGGACCGCACCGACCGTACGGACCGCACCGAGCGCGGTGAGCGCGGCCGTCGGGGCAAGGGCGACGAGCAGCAGGGCGGCGGCGGTCAGCCGCAGCGTGACCGCGGCCAGCAGCAGGGCCAGCAGCAGGGCGGCGGCCGCCAGGACCGTGACCGCCAGCGTGACAACGGGCCGCAGGACGACGACGACTTCGACGGCGGACGCCGCGGGCGTCGCGGCCGCTACCGGGACCGTCGTGGCCGTCGCGGCCGTGACGAGATCGGCACCCCCGAGCCGCAGCTCGCCGACGACGACGTCCTGATCCCCGTCGCGGGCATCCTGGACATCCTCGACAACTACGCGTTCATCCGGACCTCCGGCTACCTGCCGGGCCCGAACGACGTGTACGTGTCGCTCGCCCAGGTCCGCAAGAACGGCCTGCGCAAGGGTGACCACGTCACCGGTGCGGTCCGGCAGCCCAAGGACGGCGAGCGCCGCGAGAAGTTCAACGCGCTGGTCCGGCTGGACTCCACCAACGGCATGGCGCCCGAACACGGCCGTGGCCGCCCGGAGTTCAACAAGCTGACGCCGCTCTACCCGCAGGACCGGCTCCGTCTGGAGACCGACCCGGGTGTGCTCACCACCCGCATCATCGACCTCGTCGCGCCGATCGGTAAGGGCCAGCGCGGTCTGATCGTGGCCCCGCCGAAGACCGGCAAGACCATGATCATGCAGGCGATCGCCAACGCGATCACGCACAACAACCCCGAGTGCCACCTGATGGTCGTCCTCGTCGACGAGCGTCCGGAAGAGGTCACCGACATGCAGCGGTCGGTGAAGGGCGAGGTCATCTCCTCGACCTTCGACCGCCCGGCCGAGGACCACACGACGGTCGCCGAGCTGGCCATCGAGCGGGCCAAGCGGCTCGTCGAGCTGGGTCACGACGTGGTCGTGCTGCTCGACTCGATCACGCGTCTGGGCCGTGCCTACAACCTGGCGGCGCCCGCGTCCGGCCGCATCCTGTCCGGTGGTGTCGACTCGACCGCCCTGTACCCGCCGAAGCGCTTCTTCGGTGCGGCCCGCAACATCGAGGACGGCGGTTCGCTGACCATCCTCGCCACCGCGCTGGTGGACACCGGGTCCCGCATGGACGAGGTCATCTTCGAGGAGTTCAAGGGCACGGGCAACGCCGAGCTGAAGCTCGACCGGAAGCTCGCCGACAAGCGCATCTTCCCGGCGGTGGACGTGGACGCGTCCGGTACCCGTAAGGAAGAGATCCTGCTCGGCAGCGACGAGCTCGCCATCACCTGGAAGCTGCGCCGTGTGCTGCACGCGCTCGACTCCCAGCAGGCGATCGAGCTGCTCCTCGACAAGATGAAGCAGACGAAGTCGAACGGCGAGTTCCTGCTGCAGATCCAGAAGACGACGCCGATGCCCGGTAACGGCGACTAGTCGACCCGTCGACCGGACGAAGCGCTGGGGCCACCCTCCATGTGAGGGTGGCCCCAGTTTTCTGTGGGGGACACGTGTACGATCACGGTCTTCATGCTCTGAACAACCGTTGCACTCCCAGGGGGGAATCGAGTGGCTAGACCCTTGTCCGGAGCCATTGCCGCCGCGATAGCCGGGGCGTTGCTGCTGACGTCGGCGAGCGGGGTTTCCGCCGACACCGGCACGACGCCCGACGCGCTGGACGTGCGGATCGCCAAGGCCATGGCCGCGGACGACACCGCGAACGCGAACCTGCCGGAGCGGCAGCCGTCGTCGAGCACGAGCTCCGACAGTGGCCTGCAGCAGTCCGCCCAGATCATCGGCGGCTCGACGACCACGATCGGCTCGGCGCCGTGGATGGCGCAGCTGTGGTACTACGACCCGACCCAGGACCTCGGCTTCTTCTGCGGCGGCACGGTCGTCTCGCCGACGAAGATCCTCACCGCCGCGCACTGCGTCGACAAGGACTACTACAACTGGGTCGAGTACGGCGAGATCATCACCGGCACCGACCAGCTGCCCACGGCCGTCTACAACGAGGACGGCACCCTCGACCACGTCGACTACCACGGTGGCACCCAGAGCACGCTGTCGCGCCAGTGGAACCACTCCTCGTGGGACGAGGTCGCGATCGACAACGACGTCGCCGTCCTGACGCTGTCGGCGCCGGTCAAGGCCACGCCGATCAAGATGACGACGTCGGACGACACCGCGTCGTACAAGGCCGGCACCTCGGCCAAGGCCTACGGCTGGGGCCGCACCAGCTCCAAGACCGACGACATCTCGCAGACGCTGAAGACGGCCACGCTGCCGATCGTCAGCGACACGACCTGCGGGAACACGTGGGGCGACTACTTCATCAAGGGGCACATGGTCTGCGCGGGGAAGCCCGCCGGCGGCACCGACGCCACGACCACGGCCACCTGCAACGGTGACTCCGGCGGCCCGCTCGTCGTCAACAACAAGGTGGTCGGCGTCGTCTCCTGGGGCGTCACGGACTGCGTCTACAAGGGCGCCTACCCGGTCTTCGCCAAGGTCAGCAAGTACACCGGCGCGGCCTACCCGCGCGTCGACGACGCCGCGATCACCCGGGACGGCAAGGCCGACGTCTTCCTGCGCAACAAGGAGACCGGCACGGGCTACGTCCGCGCATCCACGGGCTCCAAGCTCGGCGACCGCCAGTCGCTGAGCTCCAACGGCGACTGGACCGGCTACAACCTCGTCCAGCAGACCGACCTGAACCGTGACGGCTACCAGGACTTCGTGCTGCGCCGCTCCTCCGACGGTGACGTCTTCTGGCGGCGGTACGTGCCCTCGTCGAAGACCTGGACGACGACGCAGATCTTCGACGACTGGAAGACCCGCACCCGGATCCTCACCCCCGGCGACGTCACCGGTGACGCCCTGCCCGACCTGCTCTCGGTCGACTCGGCGGGCGCCCTGTGGATCTACCCGGGCAAGGGCACCGGTTCCTTCGGTACCCGCGTCAAGGTCGGCACCGGCTGGAGCCAGTACAACGCGGTCGTCGGTCACGGCGACTTCACCGGCGACGGCAAGGCCGACCTGATCGCGCGCACCAAGACCGGCTCGAACGTCTACCTCTACAAGGGCACCGGCAAGTCCGGCACGGGCGCCTTCGCCACCCGGATCAAGGTCCGCTCGGACTGGAGCGCCTACAACACGCTCCTGACCCCCGGTGACGTGAGCGGCGACGGCAGGGCGGACCTCCTGGCCCGTACGCCGGCCGGCACGCTGTACCTCTACAAGGGCACCGGCAAGGCCACGAGCGAGATCTTCGGCACACGGGGCTCGGTCGGAACCAGCTACGCCCAGTACGACCTGCTCGGCTGAAACACCAGGTGAGCCCGGCTCCTCGGGCGCACCGGTCACCCACGGTGCCCATCGCGTTCCACGCGATGGGCACCGTTCGTCGTGCAACCCTTTCCCGGATTACTCCGTCTGACCGAACGGAGTGACCATGGAGCGGTACGGCCACATCCGTCCCGGCAGGCCTGGGCCTGAGCGCAGGGGGTAACCGACCGGAAAGAGAACCGAGGAGCAGATGTCCGCCGAGAACACGCCGGCAACCGGCAACTTGGGCAGTCCCGGCACCACCGGCCCGCGCCATCGCGCGACCAGGCGCCGCCGCCGCACGACACGCGGCGGGCACAGCAGGGCGGCGGTCGCCGTCGTCTGGACCGCGGCGGGCGTGCTCGTGCTGGGCGGCACGGGCATCGGCTACCTGTACTTCAAGCTCAACGGCAACATCAAGAGCGTCGACATCAACCAGGCCCTCGGCACCGACCGGCCCCTCGACGTCGACAACGGCTCGCAGGACATCCTCGTCCTCGGCTCCGACACCCGCTCCGGCAGCAACAAGAAGCTCGGCGGCGGTGTCGACGACGGCAGCGCCCGCTCCGACACGGCGATGGTCGTGCACGTCTACGAGGGCCACAAGCGGGCCAGCGTGGTCTCCATACCCCGGGACACCCTCGTCGAGCGGCCGGAGTGCACCGACGCGGACGGCAAGACGCACCCCGCCGCCTCGTACGCCATGTTCAACTCCGCGTACTCCACGGGGGGCGCGGCCTGTGCGGTGAAGACCGTCGAGTCCATGACCGGCATCCGCATGGACCACTACGTCGAGGTCGACTTCGCGGGCTTCGAGAAGCTGATCAACGTCCTCGACGGGGTCGACATCACCACGACCAAGGACATCAAGGACCCGGACAGCCATCTGAACCTGAAGGCGGGGGAGCACACGCTCACCGGCAAGCAGGCGCTGGGCCTCGTCCGCACCCGGCACGGGGTCGGCGACGGGTCCGACCTCGGGCGCATCCAGCTCCAGCAGGCCTTCATCAAGGCCCTCATCGAGCAGGTCAAGGACGTCGGCATCCTCAGCGACCCGAAGAAGGCCTACGACCTCGCGGTCTCCGCGACCGACGCCATCACCACGGACTCCGACCTGAACACGGTCAAGGACCTCGCGTCCTTCGCGAGCGGCCTCAAGGGCATCGGATCGAAGAACATGACGATGGTCACGATGCCGGTCCAGTACGACCCCGACGACCCCAACCGCGTCCTGGTGGACGAGCCGAAGTCGAAGCAGGTCTGGGCGGCCCTGAAGGCCGACAGGACCATCCCCAAGTCGGCCGTCGAGGGAACAGCCACAGGCACCGCCGAGGGCGTCGTGACCGCCGGCCGCCGGCAGTAGGGGCGTCGGGGAACCGCGCGGCCGGCCACGACGGCCCCGCGGCCGCCCACACGGCCGGTGAGGCACTCCGTGACACGCACGGGGAACGGCGGCGCGAGGACCCGGTGGGAATACCGGCGGCCACCCCCTGGTTTGGGGAGATGGCACCAGTGCTGGCAGACTGGTACGTCGGCTCCGGTTCACGCCCCCGCATCCCGCAGCGGCGACCCGGCGCCCTCCCGAACCTAGGAGACACCTTGAAGCGCGACATCCACCCCGAGTACGTCGAGACGCAGGTCAGCTGCACCTGTGGCGCGTCGTTCACCACCCGCAGCACGATCGAGAGCGGCACCATCCGTGCCGAGGTCTGCTCCGAGTGCCACCCGTTCTACACGGGCAAGCAGAAGATCCTCGACACCGGTGGCCGCGTGGCCCGCTTCGAGGCCCGCTTCGGCAAGGCCGCCGCTGCCAAGAAGTAGCGAGCCCCCAGCGCCGGTCCGCGGTGCCCCTACGGGGGCATCGGGACCGGCGCTTTGCGGTGCAGCGCACAGGCGCGGCCCAGGGGCGACGCCCACGGGAGCGGCCCACTCACAACGTTCGTACAGGGAGCCGGAGAGATGTTCGAGGCGGTCGAGGAACTGGTCGGGGAACACGCCGATCTGGAGAAGAAGCTCGCCGACCCGTCGGTCCACGCCGACCAGGCCAACGCGCGCAAGCTGAACAAGCGCTACGCGGAGCTGACCCCGATCGTCGGCACGTACCGCACCTGGAAGCAGACCGGCGACGACATCGACACGGCCCGCGAATTCGCCGCGGACGACCCGGACTTCGCCGCCGAGGTCAAGGAGCTGGAGAAGCAGCGCGAGGAACTGACGGAGAAGCTGCGGCTGCTCCTCGTCCCCCGCGACCCCAGCGACGACAAGGACGTCATCCTGGAGATCAAGGCCGGCGCGGGCGGCGACGAGTCCGCCCTCTTCGCCGGTGACCTCCTGCGCATGTACCTCCGGTACGCCGAGCGCGTCGGCTGGAAGACCGAGATCATCGACGCCACCGAGTCCGAGCTGGGCGGCTACAAGGACGTCCAGGTCGCGGTGAAGACCAAGGGCGGCCAGGGTGCCACCGAGCCCGGCCAGGGCGTCTGGGCCCGGCTGAAGTACGAGGGCGGGGTGCACCGCGTGCAGCGCGTGCCGTCGACCGAGTCCCAGGGCCGTATCCACACCTCCGCGGCCGGCGTGCTCGTCACCCCCGAGGCCGAGGAGGTCGACGTCGAGATCCACGCGAACGACCTGCGGATCGACGTCTACCGCTCCTCCGGGCCCGGCGGGCAGTCCGTCAACACCACCGACTCCGCCGTGCGCATCACGCACCTTCCCACCGGAGTCGTCGCCTCCTGCCAGAACGAGAAGAGCCAGCTGCAGAACAAGGAGCAGGCGATGCGTATCCTGCGCTCCAGGCTGCTCGCCGCGGCTCAGGAGGAGGCGGAGAAGAACGCCGCCGACGCCCGCCGCAGCCAGGTCCGCACCGTCGACCGCTCCGAGAAGATCCGCACGTACAACTTCCCGGAGAACCGCATCTCGGACCACCGGGTCGGATT
This sequence comes from Streptomyces sp. NPDC002324, assembly GCF_053593335.1. Classification (NCBI taxonomy): domain Bacteria; kingdom Bacillati; phylum Actinomycetota; class Actinomycetes; order Kitasatosporales; family Streptomycetaceae; genus Streptomyces; species Streptomyces sp. NPDC002324. The sequence goes on along the minus strand of NZ_JBSFCF010000011.1, from coordinate 86,899 downwards.
CAAGTCCTACAACCTGGACCAGGTCCTGGACGGTGAACTCGACGCGGTGATCCAGGCCTGCGTCGACGCGGACTCGGCCGCGAAGCTGGCAGCGGCGTAAGGCACGTACGAGCACGAAGAAGTACGACGGAGGACTTGCGTGAACCTGCTGCTCGGGGAAGTGGCCCAGGCCACCCAGCGCCTGGCCGACGCCGGCGTGCCCTCGCCGCGCAACGACGCGGAGGAACTCGCCGCGTTCGTGCACGGCGTCAAGCGGGGCGAGCTGCACACCGTCAAGAACTCCGACTTCGACGCCCGCTACTGGGAGGTCGTCGCCCGGCGCGAGCAGCGTGAGCCGCTCCAGCACATCACCGGACGCGCGTACTTCCGCTACCTCGAACTTCAGGTCGGGCCAGGGGTGTTCGTGCCCCGGCCGGAGACCGAGTCGGTGGTCGGCTGGGCCATAGACGCCGTGCGCGCGATGGACGTCGTCGAGCCGCTCATCGTCGATCTGTGCACCGGGTCCGGCGCCATCGCGCTCGCCCTCGCCCAGGAGGTGCCGCGCTCGCGGGTGCACGCCGTGGAGCTGTCCGAGGACGCCCTGACGTGGACCCGCAAGAACATGGCGGGCTCCCGCGTCGACCTGCGCCAGGGCAACGCCCTGGACGCCTTCCGCGACCTCGACGGCCAGGTCGACCTGGTCGTCTCCAACCCGCCGTACATCCCGCTCACGGAGTGGGAGTACGTGGCGCCCGAGGCCCGGGACTACGATCCCGAACTCGCCCTGTTCTCGGGGGAGGACGGCCTGGACCTCATCCGCGGTATCGAGCGCACCGCACACCGGCTCCTGCGTCCCGGAGGTGTCGTCGTCATCGAGCACGCCGACACCCAGGGCGGCCAGGTGCCCTGGATCTTCACCGAGGAGCGGGGCTGGGCCGACGCGGCCGACCACCCGGACCTCAACAACCGGCCGCGGTTCGCGACCGCCCGCAAGGCGCTGCCCTGATGAGCACGAGCATGGGCACGCGCCCGCGCACGACGAAATCCCCCCAGCAGCAGTACGTGTACGAGGAGGCCCGCTAGATGGCACGGCGATACGACACCAATGACGCGACCGACCGCGCCACCGGTCTGCGCGAGGCCGCGTCCGCCATCCGCCGGGGCGAACTCGTCGTGCTGCCGACGGACACCGTGTACGGCATCGGCGCGGACGCCTTCACCTCCGAGGCCGTGGCCGACCTCCTGGAGGCCAAGGGCCGGGGCCGCAGCATGCCCACGCCCGTGCTCATCGGCTCCCCGAACACGCTGCACGGCCTCGTCACGGACTTCTCCGAGATGGCCTGGGAACTCGTCGACGCCTTCTGGCCGGGCGCGCTGACCCTCGTCGCCAAGCACCAGCCGTCGCTGCAGTGGGACCTCGGCGACACCCGCGGCACCGTCGCCGTGCGCATGCCGCTGCACCCGGTCGCCATCGAACTGCTGACCGAGGTCGGCCCGATGGCGGTCTCCTCGGCCAACCTGACCGGGCACCCGGCGCCGGAGAACTGCGACGCCGCCGAGGCGATGCTGGGCGACTCCGTCTCCGTCTACCTCGACGGCGGCCCGACCCCCGGCAACGAGCCGTCCTCCATCGTCGACGTCACGGGCAAGGTGCCGGTCCTGCTGCGTGCGGGCGCCCTGTCGGCGGAGGAGCTGCGCAAGGTCGTACCCGACCTCGAGGTGGCGAATTGACGGCCCCTGACGCGGGGCGTGGCATATGGGACGGGGAAGAGACGCGGACCTTCACGGGGCTGCCGCGGGACACCTTCCGCATCCTCCACGTCAGCACAGGCAACGTGTGCCGCTCGCCGATCACCGAGCGGCTGACCCGGCATGCCCTGGCCGACCGGCTCGGGGACCCGCTGTGGGGTGGTCTGGTCGTCGAGAGCGCCGGGACCTGGGGGCACGAGGGGGCGCCGATGGAGGCGAACGCGGAGGCCGTCCTCGCGGACTTCGGCGCGGACGCCTCCGGGTTCACGGGGCGTGAGCTGCTCGACGAACACGTCATCCGCGCCGACCTCGTGCTGACGGCCACCCGGGACCACCGGGCCCAGGTCATCTCCATGGGGCACTCCGCGGGGCTGCGCACCTTCACGCTGAAGGAGTTCACCCGCCTGGTCCGCGCCATCGACCCCACCACCCTGCCCTCCCTGGAGGAGGGCATGGTCGTCCGCGCACGCGCCCTGGTCCGCGCCGCCGCCGCTCTACGCGGGTGGCTCCTCGCCCCCACCGCCGAGGCCGACGAGGTCTACGACCCCTACGGGGCGCCCCTGCCGTTCTTCCGCTCGGTGGGCGACGAGATAAACCAGGCCCTCGATCCTGTGGTCACCGCTCTCACCGGGGTGCCCGCGCGGGCTTGATCCCGGGCGTGGGGTGGGTCGGCGGACGGAGTCCGGCGCAGCGTCTCGAAGCCGGGAGGCCCGCCAGGGCCGAGCGTCGCGAGAGACGCGTCGGGGACGGGTTCCGGTGGTCACCGCTCTCACCGGGGTGCCCGTCCGGGCGTAACAGCACCGGCAACACCGGGCGCCCGGAGCACGGCGGGCCTACATTGGTCGTACGTCACCGTCGACGCCCCGGAGCCCATCATGTCGGTCACCCCTGTCCTAGAGGCCGATGTCCTGCGACGGCAGGACCCCGAGCTGGCCGACATCCTGCTCGGTGAGCTGGATCGGCAGTCGACGACACTGCAGCTCGTCGCCGCGGAGAACTTCACCTCGCCCGCCGTGCTGGCCGCCCTGGGCTCGCCGCTCGCGAACAAGTACGCGGAGGGTTATCCGGGGGCCCGGCACCACGGCGGCTGCGAGATGGTGGACGTCGCCGAGCGGCTGGCCGTGGAGCGGGCGAGGTCGCTGTTCGGGGCCGAGCACGCCAACGTCCAGTCCCACTCGGGCTCTTCGGCCGTGCTCGCCGCGTACGCCGCCCTGCTGCGCCCCGGCGACACCGTGCTCGCGATGGGCCTGCACTTCGGCGGCCACCTCACCCACGGGTCCCCCGCGAACTTCTCCGGCCGCTGGTTCGACTTCGTCGGATACGGGGTCGAGGCGGAATCCGGACTCATCGACCGCGAACAGGTGCGGACCCTGGCCCGCACGCACCGCCCCAAGGCCATCGTCTGCGGGTCGATCTCCTACCCCCGGCACATCGACTACGCCTTCTTCCGCGAGGTCGCCGACGAGGTGGGCGCCTATCTCATCGCCGACGCGGCCCACCCCATCGGGCTGGTCGCCGGGGGAGCGGCGCCCAACCCGGTGCCGTACGCCGACATCGTGTGCGCCACCACGCACAAGGTGCTGCGCGGGCCGCGAGGCGGAATGCTGCTGTGCGGGGACGAACTGGCCGAACGCGTGGACCGGGCGGTGTTCCCGTTCACGCAGGGCGGCGCGCAGATGCACACCATCGCCGCGAAGGCCGTCGCGTTCGGCGAGGCCGCGACACCCGCGTTCACCGCGTACGCCCATCAGGTGGTCGCGAACGCCCGCGTCCTGGCCCGGGGGCTGGCCGAGGAGGGGCTCGTGGTCGTCACCGGCGGCACCGACACCCACCTGCTCACCGTCGATCCCGCGCCACTCGGCGTCGACGGCCGTACCGCCCGGGGCCGGCTCGCCGCCGCCGGGATGGTCCTCGACTGCTGCGCCCTGCCCCACGGCGACGCCCGTGGCCTGCGGCTCGGTACGGCCGCGCTGACCACCCAGGGCATGGGCGAGACGGAGATGGCCCGGCTCGCCGTGCTGTTCGCGGGGGCCCTGCGGGAAGGCGGGGACGGCAAGCGGACACGTGAGGAAGTGCGGGAGCTGGCCGGAAGATTTCCGCCGTATCCGCGCTGAGGTGGGGTAGACGGACCACCAGGCACAGCATCACGTGCAACCATCGTCGCTACCCGGATGTCCTCACCCTTATGCGCGCCTCGCTAGGGTGTGGGGCTGTGATGGCCAGCGAGACCTGTGGGGAAGCCCGTGCGTGAATACCTCCTGACGCTCTGCATCACGGCCGCGGTGACGTACCTGCTGACAGGGCCGGTACGGAAGTTCGCGATCGTGGCCGGAGCCATGCCGGAGATCCGTGCGCGCGATGTCCACCGAGAACCGACACCGCGCCTCGGCGGCATCGCGATGTTCTTCGGGCTCTGCGCCGGTCTGCTGGTCGCCGACCATCTGACCAACCTCAGCGAGGTCTTCGCCAAGTCCGACGAACCGCGCGCACTGCTCTCCGGGGCCGCGCTGATCTGGCTCATCGGCGTCCTGGACGACAAGTTCGAGATCGACGCCCTGATCAAGCTCGGTGGCCAGATGATCGCCGCCGGCGTGATGGTCATGCAGGGTCTGACGATCCTCTGGCTGCCCGTCCCCGGTGTCGGCATCGTCGCGCTGACCCAGTGGCAGGGCACGCTGCTCACGGTCGCCCTGGTCGTCATCACCATCAACGCGGTCAACTTCGTCGACGGCCTCGACGGCCTCGCGGCCGGCATGGTCTGCATCGCCTCCGCCGCGTTCTTCATGTACGCCTACCGCCTCTGGTACAGCTACGGCATCGAGGCGGCGGCCCCCGCCACCCTCTTCGCGGCGGTCCTGATGGGCATGTGCCTGGGCTTCCTGCCGCACAACATGCATCCCGCCCGGATCTTCATGGGCGACTCCGGCTCGATGATGATCGGCCTGGTGCTGGCGGCCGGCGCGATCTCGGTCACCGGGCAGGTGGACCCGGACGTGATGAACCTGTACGGCTCGGAGCGCAGCACGGTCTACGCGATGGTGCCGGTCTACATCCCGCTGCTGATGCCGCTGACCATCATCGCGATCCCGGCGGCCGACCTGATCCTCGCGATCGTGCGCCGCACCTGGCGCGGCCAGTCGCCGTTCGCCGCGGACCGGGGACATCTGCACCACCGGCTGCTGGAGGTCGGGCACTCGCACAGCCGGGCCGTGCTCATCATGTACTTCTGGTCGGCGGTCATCGCCTTCGGCGCCCTCGCCTACACCGTGAACGCGGCGTCGATGTGGATCGTCCTCGCCATCGCCATGCTCAGCGGGGTCGGTCTCTTCCTCCTGCTGCTGCCGCGCTTCACCCCGCGTGCCCCGCGCTGGGCGCAGCGCTTCGTCCCGCCGCGCTACCGCCGCCGCGCGGTCGTGCCGGCGACCCCGGAGCCGGTCGCGGACTGGACCCCGTCCCTCAACGGAGCGACGGCGATCGGCGGCCGCGCCCACGACCACGACCACGAAGCGGAACGCAGCCCGGCGGGTGCGCCCCGCTGAGGCGCGGCCCGCTGTCGCGCGCGCCGACGCGGTGCGCCGAGGATCTTCGGGAAGCGGCCGGGGGCCGTGTGCGTACGTCGCACACGGCCCCCGGCCGTCCGTCGTGCGGGCGCCGGGGCCGGGCGTCGTGCTGACGGCAAGGTAAGAATCTGACTAACGCTTTGCCGACGCCATGCATGAACCTGACGGTGCAAAACGGCCTTATACCAGACAAGTCGGCCTGGATTTTGCACAGACGGGCAGGTTCACTCTCATGTGTGACACCTGGCACAGCATTCAGGTAAAGACCTCATCAAATAGTTTGTGATACGGTTCACGAGAACCCGGGACAGAGTCGAAGGACCGCAGTGAGACGGTCCGCCGGCGCGAGATTTGCGCTCGCCCCCGGGGTCTACGCTCGTCCATGACGACACCCTGCCCCCTCAGCAAGCGGAGTTGCCGCCATGCCGTCCAATGACGTCCGGACCCTCCTTCAGGCTGCCGTACCCACGGCCGCCGCCGGCGCGATCGCCGCTGTCATCAGCGCTGTGGTCGTCGGAGGCAAGGGGGCTCTCGGTGCCGTCGTCGCGGCGGTGATCACGATCGTCTTCATGGGGATCGGGTTCTACGTTCTGCAGCGCACCGCCAAATCGCTTCCTCATCTGTTCCAGATGATGGGCTTGATGCTCTACGCGGCACAGATTCTGCTGTTGTTCATCTTCCTGTCCGCGTTCAAGAACACCACGCTGTTCCATCCCAAGGCTTTCGCGTTCACGCTCGTCGCCACCACGCTCGTGTGGATCGCGGCACAGACGCGCGCGCATATGAAGGCCAAGATCCTCTATGTCGAACCCGATGCGTCCACGGGCAACAAGCCCGAAAAATCGGGGCACTCGTCGTGAGGAGTAGGGCCGGGATAAGGGCGTGTACGAACTCCTGCTATCGTCCGGTGCCAACTGCGGCATCGCGGGCGCGGGCATCTGAGCTGACGCCTGCTCAATCGCGAGGCTTGATGCCCCCCAGCCGCCCCCACATCCGTAACACCAGTCCAGTGCCGACCCGCGGCTGTGCGCCGCGCCGACACAACGAGGTTGCCGTACCCATGCGTCACGCCGAAGGAGCCCGTGGTGAGTGCTGACCAGACCCAGCTCGCCTTTGACTGGAGCTGTCGGATCATGTCCGACAACGGCTGTGGCTTCCCGGCTCCGGGCCTGCACTCGTTCCTCTTCAAGCCGATCGCCACGGTCGGGGGGTTCGAGTTCAACAAGGTGATGCTGCTCGCGCTCATCACCACCCTCCTGGTGATCACCTTCTTCACGCTCGCCTTCGGCAAGGCGAAGGTGGTGCCGGGCAAGCTGCAGATGATCGGTGAGGCGGGCTACGACTTCGTACGCCGCGGCATCGTGTACGAGACGCTGGGCCGGCGCGAGGGCGAGAAGTACGTCCCGCTCATGGTCTCGCTGTTCTTCTTCATCTGGGTCATGAACATCTGGTCAGTGATTCCGCTGGCCCAGTTCCCGGTGTCGTCGATCATCGCCTATCCGATGGTCCTGGCGGCCATCGTGTACGTGGTCTGGGTCTCGCTGACCTTCAAGAGGCACGGCTTCGTCGGCTTCTTCAAGAACGTCACCGGCTACGACAAGTCGCTCGGCCCGGTGCTGCCCCTCGTGATGGTCATCGAGTTCTTCTCGAACCTGTTGGTCCGCCCGTTCACCCACGCGGTGCGACTGTTCGCCAACATGTTTGCCGGCCACCTGATGCTCGTCATGTTCACCGTTGCCTCCTGGTACCTGCTGAACAGCTGGATGATCCCGGCGGCCGGTGTCTCCTTCGTCATGACCATCGTCATGATCCTCTTCGAGCTCTTCGTGCAGGCCGTCCAGGCGTACGTCTTCGTGCTCCTCGCCTGCTCGTACATCCAGGGCGCGCTCGCCGAGCACCACTGAGCCCCGCGCGCCACCAGCCCCCAGAACGTCCGGTGGCCAACCCCCGCCGGTCCATGAAAGAGAAGGAAGAATCAGCATGGCTGCCATGGAGACCCTCGCCGCCCTTGAAGGCAACATCGGTTCCGTCGGCTACGGCCTCGCCGCCATCGGCCCCGGCGTCGGCGTCGGCATCATCTTCGGCAACGGCACCCAGGCCCTGGCCCGTCAGCCCGAGGCTGCCGGTCTGATCCGTGCCAACCAGATCCTCGGCTTCGCCTTCTGTGAGGCGCTCGCCCTCATCGGCATCGTCATGCCGTTCGTCTACAACTGACGAGCCCTGACGAGCAAACCTTTCAACGAAAGGCACTGATGTGATCGCCAACCTGGTACAGCTGGCGGCCGAGGAAGAGCAGAACCCGCTCATCCCGCCCGGCCCCGAGCTGCTCGTGGGCGCCATCGCCTTCGCCATCGTGTTCTTCTTCTTCTGGAAGAAGCTTCTCCCGAACATCAACAAGGTTCTGGACGAGCGTCGCGCGGCGATCGAAGGCGGTATCGAAGAGGCCGACGCCATGAAGGTCGAAGCCCAGAGCGTGCTCGAGCAGTACAAGGCTCAGCTCGCCGAAGCCCGGCACGAGGCCGCGCGTCTGCGCCAGGAGGCGCAGGAGCAGGGCGCCACGCTCATCGCCGAGATGCGGGCCGAGGGCCAGCGGCAGCGCGAGGAGATCATCGCCGCCGGTCACTCGCAGCTGGAGGCCGACCGCAAGGCCGCCTCTTCGGCGCTGCGTCAGGACGTGGGCAAGCTCGCCACCGACCTGGCCGGCAAGCTCGTCGGCGAGTCCCTGGAGGACCACGCCCGGCAGAGCCGCGTCATCGACCGTTTCCTCGATGATCTCGAGGAGAAGGCCGAGGCCGCGCGATGAACGGAGCGAGCCGCGAGGCCCTGGCAGCCGCACGTGAGCGTCTCGACGCGCTGACGGACTCCACGTCCGTCGACGCGGCGCGGCTCGCCGACGAGCTGGCCGCCGTCACCGCTCTGCTCCACCGCGAGGTGTCCCTGCGTCGGGTCCTCACCGACCCGGCGCAGTCCGGCGAGGCCAAGGCCGAACTGGTCGGCCGTATCCTCGGCGGCCAGGTCGGCGCGACCACCGCCGACCTGGTGTCAGGACTGGTGCGTTCCCGCTGGTCGCAGCCCCGTGACCTGGTGGACGCGCTGGAGCAGCTCGCCGACGTCGCCGACCTCACGGCCGCGCAGCAGTCGGGCACGCTCGACGACGTCGAGGACGAGCTGTTCCGGTTCGGCCGGATCGTCGCCTCGAACACCGGGCTGCGGTCCGCGCTGACAGACCGTGCCGCGGGCGCCTCGGCCAAGAGCGAGCTGCTGCGCAGCCTGCTCGGCGGCCGCGCCAAGGCCACCACCGAGCGTCTGGTGACGCGCCTCGTGGCCGCGCCGCGTGGACGTAGCCTGGAAGCGGGACTCGACTCCCTGTCCAAGCTCGCCGCCGAGCGCCGGGACCGCATGGTCGCCACCGTCACCTCGGCGGTTCCGCTGAGCGACCCGCAGAAGCGACGCCTCGGCGCCGCCCTCGCGAAGCTCTACGGCCGTGCCATGCACCTCAACCTGGACGTGGACCCCGAGGTCCTCGGCGGGATCAGGGTCCAGGTCGGCGACGAGATCATCAACGGCTCGATCGCGGACCGACTCGAGGACGCCGGCCGCCGCCTGGCGAGCTAGCACCAAACTTCATAGCAGTACGTACGTATGTCTGCGGCCCGGTTGGGCCGTGCAGAGGATTCACCTCTTTCAGGGGGGAGTCCGGGAGTTTAGGCACCCCCCAAAGTGAAACTTCGGGCCCAACAAGGAGAGCAGGGAACCCAGATGGCGGAGCTCACGATCCGGCCGGAGGAGATCCGGGACGCGCTGGAGAACTTCGTCCAGTCGTACAAGCCGGACGCGGCCTCGCGCGAGGAGGTCGGTACGGTCACCCTTGCCGGCGACGGCATCGCGAAGGTCGAGGGTCTTCCCTCGGCCATGGCCAACGAACTGCTGAAGTTCGAGGACGGCACCCTCGGCCTCGCGCTCAACCTGGAAGAGCGCGAGATCGGCGCCATCGTCCTCGGTGAGTTCAGCGGCATCGAGGAGGGTCAGCCGGTCACCCGTACCGGCGAGGTCCTGTCGGTCGCCGTGGGCGAGGGCTACCTCGGCCGCGTCGTCGACCCGCTCGGCAACCCGATCGACGGCCTCGGTGAGATCGAGACGTCCGGCCGCCGTGCCCTGGAGCTGCAGGCTCCCGGTGTCATGGCCCGTAAGTCGGTGCACGAGCCGATGGAGACCGGCTACAAGGCCGTCGACGCCATGACCCCGGTCGGCCGCGGCCAGCGTCAGCTGATCATCGGTGACCGCCAGACCGGCAAGACCGCCCTGGCCGTCGACACGATCATCAACCAGCGCGACAACTGGCGCTCCGGTGACGTGAACAAGCAGGTCCGCTGCGTCTACGTCGCCATCGGCCAGAAGGGCTCGACCATCGCCTCCGTGCGTGGCGCCCTCGAAGAGGCCGGCGCGCTGGAGTACACGACCATCGTCGCCGCCCCGGCGTCCGACCCGGCCGGCTTCAAGTACCTGGCGCCGTACACCGGTTCGGCCATCGGTCAGCAGTGGATGTACGAGGGCAAGCACGTCCTCATCATCTTCGACGACCTCTCGAAGCAGGCCGACGCCTACCGCGCCGTGTCGCTGCTGCTGCGCCGCCCGCCGGGCCGTGAGGCCTACCCGGGTGACGTCTTCTACCTGCACTCCCGTCTGCTGGAGCGCTGCGCGAAGCTCTCCGACGACCTCGGTGCCGGCTCGATGACGGGTCTGCCGATCGTCGAGACGAAGGCCAACGACGTCTCGGCGTTCATCCCGACCAACGTCATCTCCATCACCGACGGCCAGTGCTTCCTGGAGTCGGACCTCTTCAACGCCGGTCAGCGCCCCGCGCTGAACGTCGGTATCTCCGTCTCCCGAGTCGGTGGTTCCGCGCAGCACAAGGCGATGAAGCAGGTCTCCGGCCGTCTGCGCCTCGACCTTGCCCAGTACCGTGAGCTGGAGGCGTTCGCCGCCTTCGGTTCCGACCTGGACGCCGCGTCGAAGTCGCAGCTGGAGCGCGGTCAGCGTCTGGTCGAGCTGCTCAAGCAGCCGCAGTACCAGCCGATGCCGACCGAGGACCAGGTCGTCTCCGTGTGGGCCGGTACCACCGGCAAGATGGACGACGTTCCGGTCGCCGACGTGCGCCGCTTCGAGAAGGAGCTGCTGGAGTACCTGCACCGCAAGGAGCAGGGCCTCATGACCTCCATCAAGGAGGGCGGCAAGATGTCGGACGACACCCTCACCGCTGTCGCCGACGCGATCGCCGAGTTCAAGAAGCAGTTCGAGACCTCGGACGGCAAGCTGCTCGGCGAGGACGCCCCGGCCGTCAACGTCTCCAAGTGACGTAAGGAAGGGACCTGACTCATGGGAGCCCAGCTCCGGGTCTACAAGCGTCGCATCCGATCCGTCACCGCGACCAAGAAGATCACCAAGGCGATGGAGATGATCGCCGCCTCGCGTGTCGTCAAGGCGCAGCGCAAGGTGGCGGCCTCCGCGCCGTACGCGGCCGAGCTCACCCGCGCGGTCACGGCGGTCGGTACCGGTTCGAACACCAAGCACCCGCTGACCACGGAGGCGGAGACGGCGACCCGTTCCGCGGTGCTGCTCCTCACGAGCGACCGCGGACTGGCCGGCGCCTTCAACTCCAACGCCATCAAGGTCGCCGAGCAGTTGACGGCGCGCCTCCAGGCGGAGGGCAAGGAGGTCGACACGTACATCGTCGGCCGCCGCGGTCTGGCCCACTACAACTTCCGCGAGCGCAAGGTCGTGGAGTCGTGGTCGGGCTTCACCGACGAGCCCACCTACGCGGACGCGAAGAAGGTCGCGGGTCCGCTGATCGAGGCCATCGAGAAGGACACGGCCGACGGCGGCGTGGACGAACTCCACATCGTCTTCACCGAGTTCGTCTCGATGATGACGCAGTCGGCGCTCGACGCCCGGCTGCTGCCGCTCAGCCTCGACGAGGTGGCCGAGGAGTCGGCGACGAAGGGCGAGATCCTTCCGCTGTACGACTTCGAGCCGTCGGCGGAGGACGTCCTCGACGCCCTGCTGCCGCGCTACGTCGAGAGCCGTATCTACAACGCGATGCTTCAGTCGGCCGCTTCCAAGCACGCCGCCACCCGCCGCGCGATGAAGTCGGCCACCGACAACGCGGGCGAGCTGATCAACACGCTCTCCCGCCTTGCCAACGCGGCCCGCCAGGCCGAAATCACCCAGGAAATCAGCGAGATCGTCGGTGGCTCCGCAGCCCTCGCCGACGCGAACGCGGGGAGTGACAGGTAATGACGACGACAGTTGAGACGGCCGCTGCCACGGGCCGCGTCGCCCGGGTCATCGGCCCGGTCGTCGACGTGGAATTCCCCGTCGACGCCATGCCGGAGATCTACAACGCCCTTCACGTCGAGGTGGCCGACCCGGCCCAGGACGGCGCGAAGAAGACGCTGACCCTGGAGGTCGCCCAGCACCTGGGTGACGGCCTGGTCCGCACCATCTCCATGCAGCCCACCGACGGTCTGGTCCGCCAGGCCCCGGTCACCGACACCGGCGCCTCCATCACGGTCCCGGTCGGCGACTTCACCAAGGGCAAGGTGTTCAACACCCTCGGTGAGGTGCTGAACGTCGACGAGCAGTACACGGGCGAGCGCTGGGGCATCCACCGCAAGGCCCCGAACTTCGACGAGCTCGAGTCGAAGACCGAGATGTTCGAGACCGGCGTCAAGGTCATCGACCTTCTCACCCCGTACGTCAAGGGTGGAAAGATCGGCCTGTTCGGCGGTGCCGGCGTCGGCAAGACGGTGCTCATCCAGGAGATGATCTACCGCGTCGCCAACAACCACGACGGTGTCTCCGTGTTCGCCGGTGTCGGTGAGCGCACGCGTGAGGGCAACGACCTCATCGAGGAGATGGCGGAGTCGGGCGTCATCGACAAGACCGCCCTGGTCTTCGGTCAGATGGACGAGCCCCCGGGCACCCGTCTGCGCGTGGCCCTCGCCGGTCTGACCATGGCGGAGTACTTCCGCGATGTGCAGAAGCAGGACGTGCTGTTCTTCATCGACAACATCTTCCGCTTCACCCAGGCCGGTTCCGAGGTCTCGACCCTGCTCGGCCGTATGCCCTCCGCGGTGGGCTACCAGCCGAACCTGGCCGACGAGATGGGTCTCCTCCAGGAGCGCATCACCTCGACCCGTGGTCACTCGATCACCTCGATGCAGGCGATCTACGTCCCCGCGGACGACCTGACCGACCCGGCCCCGGCCACCACCTTCGCCCACCTCGACGCGACGACGGTTCTCTCCCGTCCGATCTCCGAGAAGGGCATCTACCCGGCCGTGGACCCGCTGGACTCCACGTCCCGCATCCTGGACCCCCGCTACATCGCGGCGGACCACTACAACACCGCGATGCGCGTCAAGACGGTCCTGCAGAAGTACAAGGACCTCCAGGACATCATCGCGATCCTCGGTATCGACGAGCTCGGCGAGGAGGACAAGCTCACCGTCCACCGTGCCCGTCGTGTGGAGCGCTTCCTCTCCCAGAACACCCACGTCGCCAAGCAGTTCACCGGCGTCGACGGGTCGGACGTCCCGCTGGACGAGTCGATCGTGGCCTTCAACGCGATCATCGACGGCGAGTACGACCACTTCCCGGAGCAGGCGTTCTTCCTCTGCGGTGGTATCGAGGACCTGAAGAAGAACGCGAAGGAGCTCGGCGTCTCCTGACGCCCGGCGACTCGTGAGCAGTGGGGGGCGAGGCCACACCTCATGGGGTGCGTCCCGCCCCCTCTGCTGTATTGCCCGGGGGGCAACCCCCGGATCCCCGGCCGAAAGGCCCGGGGTGGGCCCCGGCGATCCGACTCCCGGAGCCCTACTAGACTTGTACCCAACACCCGGCGGGACCGCCGGGTGGTGACCCGAGGAGCCACCTTGGCTGCTGAGCTGCACGTCGCGCTGGTCGCGGCCGACCGAGAGGTCTGGTCGGGCCAGGCCACCCTGGTCGTCGCCCGTACCACGTCCGGCGACATCGGCGTCATGCCCGGTCACCAGCCGCTGCTCGGTGTGCTGGAGTCGGGCCCGGTGACCATCCGTACGAGTGAGGGCGGCACCGTCGTCGTCGCCGTGCACGGCGGTTTCATCTCGTTTGCGGACAACAAGCTGTCCCTGCTGGCCGAGGTCGCCGAGCTGGCCGACGAGATCGACGTCCAGAGCGCGGAGCGGGAGCTGGAGCGCGCGAAGGCGGCGGGCGACGCCGCCGCCGAGCGCCGCGCGGATGTACGACTGCGTACGGCGGCGGCGCGCTGAGCCCGCACGTCGTGTGATGCTGTACCTCAGCCGCGGCTGGGTCTGGATGTCTTCATCCTGATCCGGCCGCGGCTGAGGCAAATGTGGGTGTTTTTTACGTTCCATTACCTAGCAGTGGCATTACCTAGGAGACGAGGAGGTCGGTGTCGATGGTCCTCGCTCTGACTGTGTGCGGGTCGGTGATCGGGCTCGTGGTGGTGGGGCTCTTCGTCTTCGGACTGCGCCGGCGCCTCATCCAGCGCTCCGGCGGCACCTTCGACTGCAGCCTGCGGTGGAACGCACCCGAGAAACCCGGGGACGACAAGAACGGCAAGGGCTGGGGCTACGGAGTCGCCCGCTACAACGGCGACCGCATCGAGTGGTACCGCGTCTTCTCGTACTCCGTCCGCCCCCGCCGAGTCCTGGAGCGTTCGGCGATCGAGGTGGCCGGGCGCCGCACCCCCGAGGGCGAGGAGGAACTGGCGCTCCTCTCCGACGCGGTGATCCTCGCGTGTCTGCACCGCGGGACCCGGCTGGAACTGGCGATGAGCGACGACGCGCTGACCGGTTTCCTCGCGTGGCTGGAGGCAGCCCCGCCCGGACAGCGAGTGAACGTGGCGTAGCCACATTCACTCGCTGGGTGGGGGTCCCCCCGGACGAAGTCTGGGGGAGCGTCAATGTGACGTGATCTTTCAGTCGGTCACTTCAGGCCGTTGCTGATCGCGCTCACCAGCTCCCCGTTGCCCGTGTCGCCGCTGAACTCCCAGAAGAAGGCGCCGCCCAGGCCCTGGTTCTTGGCCCAGGTCATCTTGGAGCCGATCGTGGCCGGGGTGTCGTAGGACCACCACTGGTTGCCGCAGTGCGCGTACGCCGTGCCGCCGACGGTTCCGTTGGCCGGGCAGGAGTTCTTCAGGACCTTGTAGTCCTCGATGCCGGCCTCGTACGTGCCGGGTGCCGCGCCGGTCGCCGTGCCGCCGGGGGCGGACTGGGTGACACCGGTCCAGCCGCGCCCGTAGAAGCCGATGCCGAGCAGCAGCTTCGAGCCGGGGACGCCCTTCGACTTCAGCTTGGCGATCGCGTCGGCGGAGTTGAAGCCCGCCGCCGGGATGCCGGGGTACGAGGTCAGCGGCGAGTGCGGGGCGGTCGGACCATCCGCGTCGAAGGCGCCGAAGTAGTCGTAGGTCATCACGTTGTACCAGTTCAGATGGGTCGCGGCGCCGCCGTAGTCGGCCGCGTCGATCTTGCCGCCGGAGGAGCCGTCGGCGGTGATCGCGGCGGTGACCAGGTAGTTCGAGCCGAACTCGGTGCGCAGGGCCGACATCAGGTTCTTGAAGGCCGCGGGTCCGCTGGTGTCGCAGGTCAGCCCGCAGGCGTTCGGGTACTCCCAGTCGATGTCGATGCCGTCGAAGACGTCGGCCCAGCGCGGGTCCTCCACGACGGCCTTGCAGGACTTGGCGAAGGCGGCCGGGTTCTGCGCGGCCTGGCCGAAGCCGCCGGAGTAGGTCCAGCCGCCGAACGAGTACAGCACCTTGATGTGCGGGTACTTGGCCTTGAGCTGGCGGAGCTGGTTGAAGTTGCCCCGCAGCGGCTGGTCCCAGGTGTCGGCGGTGCCGCTGACGGACTGGTCGGCGGTGTAGGCCTTGTCGTAGGCGGCGAAGGTGTCGTCGACGGTGCACTGGCCGTTCTTGACGTTGCCGAACGCGTAGTTGATGTGGGTGATCTTGGACGCGGAGCCCGAGGTCACCAGGTTCTTGACGTGGTAGTTCCGGCCGTAGACGCCCCACTCGGTGAAGTAGCCGAGATTGATCTTCGAGCCGGGGTTCGGGTTCGTGCCGCCGGTGGTCCGCACGGCCGCCGCACCGCTCAGGGGGCCGGTCTGGTCGGCGGTGTCGCGTGCCTGGACGGTGTACGAGTAGTCGGTGCCGGCACTCAGGCCGGTGTCCGTGTAGGTGGTGCCGGTGACGGTGGCGACCTTCGTGCCGCCCCGCAGGACGTCGTAGTTCTTGATGCCCTTGTCATCGGTGGCGGCGCTCCAGCTCAGCTTCACCGAGGTGTTGGTGACGTCCGAGGTGGTCGGGGTGCCGGGGGCGGAGGGGGCCGTGTCACCGGGGACGGACGGGCCGCCGTCGCAACTCCCGCCGTTGAGCTTGCAGTTGGCCGGGGAGCCTGAGCCGCTCCCGTTGAAACCGAAGGAGACGGAGGCGCCCGGGGCGAGGGTGCCGTTCCAGGACTTGTTCTTGGCGGTCCAGTGGGTGCCGGAGGAGGTGACGTCCGCGTCCCAGGCGGAGGTGACGGAGGTGCCGGAGGGGAAGTCCCATGCGACGGTCCAGGAGCTGATCGTGGTCGTCCCGGTGTTCTTGACGGTCCACTTGCCTTCGAAGCCGGTGCCCCAGTCCTGGGGCTTGGCATAGGTGGCGGTCGCCTGTGTGGCCGCCTGCGCGGGGCCGGCGAGGCCGACCAGTCCGGCGAGGGGGAGGAGAAGGGTGGCGAGACCCGCT
The DNA here is from genome assembly GCF_053593335.1 of Streptomyces sp. NPDC002324. Classification (NCBI taxonomy): domain Bacteria; kingdom Bacillati; phylum Actinomycetota; class Actinomycetes; order Kitasatosporales; family Streptomycetaceae; genus Streptomyces; species Streptomyces sp. NPDC002324. The sequence goes on along the minus strand of NZ_JBSFCF010000011.1, from coordinate 70,825 downwards.
ATGGCTCTGTGCCTGAAGCGCATGTGCGCCTCCTTGTGGGGTGTCTTGAGCATGAGCATGACGTGGCGCAGTGTGGCGAGAATAGAAAGGTCTGGACCATAGGTCAATGGGTCTGGACCAGTGCGCTCATGCGGGACACCCCGGTGAGATCAGACCCCCAACTCCTGCGCCAGCACCGCGGCCTGCACCCGGCTGCGCAGGTCGAGCTTCCCCAGCAGACGGCTGACGTGCGTCTTCGCCGTCGCCTCGGCCATGTCCAGCCGCCCGGCGATCTCCGCGTTCGACAGCCCTTCGCCCAGACAGGACAGGACCTCCCGCTCACGCCGGGTGAGCGAGTCCAGGACGGACGGATCGACGGCGGGCTCGCGTACGGGCTTGGCGGCGAACTCGGCGATCAGCCGCCGGGTGACGGCCGGGGCGAGCAGACCCTCGCCGCGCCCCACCGCCCGGACCGCCTCGATGAGGTCCCTCGCCTCCGTGTTCTTCAGCAGGAAGCCGGCGGCACCGGCCCGCAGCGCCCCGAAGACGTACTCGTCGAGGTCGAACGTGGTGAGCACCAGCACATCGGCCAGCCCCTCGGCGACCACCTGCCGGGTCGCTGACACCCCGTCCAGCCTCGGCATCTGCACGTCCATCAGCACCAGGTCGGGCCGCAGCTCCCGGGCGAGCGCCACCGCCCGCTCGCCGTCCACCGCCTCACCGACCACCTCGATGTCCGGCGCGCTGCGCAGGATGAGGACCAGTCCGGCCCGTACGGCGGACTGGTCCTCGGCGACGAGCACACGGATCACGCGGGTTCTCCTTCGACGACGGGGAGGGCGGCACGGACGCTCCAGACCTTGCCGTGGGCCATGCTCTCGGGGCCCGCCTCGAACGTGCCGCCCAGCAGGGCGACCCGCTCCCGCATACCGACCAGACCGGCGCCGGAACCGGGCGCGCTCGGGCGGTCGCGGTCGCCGTACGGGCTGGTCACGGCGATGTCGAGGGTGCCGTCCGCCTGGCGCAGCGCGACGGTGACCCGGCCGGGGCAGGCGTGCTTGAGGGCGTTGGTCAGCGATTCCTGGACGATGCGGTACGCCGCCAGTTCGACGGGGGCCGGGAGGGTGGCGTCGTGGTCGGCGTCGAGGGTGACGTCGAGGCCGTTGGTGCGGGCGCCGTCGACGAGGGAGCCGAGCCCGTCGAGCGTGGGCGCGGCGGACGGCTCGGTGTCGTCGCCGGCGTCCCGCAGGATGCCGATCAGTCTGCGCATCTCGGCCAGGCCCTCGACGCTGTTCTCACGGATGACCCCGAGGGCCTTCTGTGAGGTGTCCGGGTCGTCTATGGAGAGCGCGGCCGTGGAGTGGATCGCGATCGCCGAGAGGTGGTTGGCGACCAGGTCGTGCAACTCCCGTGCCATGCGCGCCCGTTCGGACACCACCGCCTGGGTGCGGTCCATCTCGGCCAGCAGGGCCGTCTGTTCGGCGCGAAGCCGGGCGGCCTCGGCGGCGTCGCGGTGGTTGCGGACGATCCAGCCGGTGGCGGCGGGGGTGAAGCCGACCAGCCCGACCACCACCCCGATGAGCAGTGCTTCCGGCCGACGCCACACGGCGACGGGGACGACCGTGGCGGCCACGGTCATCAGTCCGGCGATCCAGGGGACCCGGCGGGCCGTGGCGGGTGAGCCGTACAGCACGGCCGAGTACACCAGATCGGTGAACATCAGCACGGTGAGCAGACTGCCCCGGGTGATGGTGTCCACGGTCAGCGCGGCCCATCCGACCAGCAGGGCCGTGCGCGGCATGGTGCGGCGCAGCGTCTCGCAGCCGGCGGTCACGACGAGCGGCAGCAGGATCCACCACTGGCCGTGGAGCAGCACGATCCCCTCGTCGGCGGGGCGGGTGTAGAGGCCCAGCCCCCACAGCAGCAGGCCTCCGAGCAGTCCGGCGAGGGCCGCGTACAGGTCGAAGCGGTGCGGGCGGGGCGGTCGTACGGCCATGACTCCATCCAACACGTCACGGGTGCCCGGCGCCTGATCCCCGCGAACGGTCCTGGACTGCATCTTTCGATGTACCGCGACTTCGTCACCGCCGACGACGCGTCGGCGGCCACCCGCCGGGAGCCTGGAAGGGTGACCGAGAGGAGCGAGTCGTGATCGTCGCGTTGATCATCGCCTGTGAGGTCGGCTTCTGGGTGCTGCTGGCGCTGGCCCTGGCCGTCCGCTACCTGCTGAACAGGCGCCGGACCAGTGTCGTGCTGCTGCTCTGCGAGCCCGTCCTGGAACTGGTGCTCTTCGTCGTGACCGCGATCGACCTGAAGAACGGGGCCGAGCCGAGCTGGGAGCACGGGGTCGCGGCCCTCTACATCGGCTTCACCGTGGGGTACGGCCACTACATGATCCGCCGGCTGGACGCCTGGGCGGCGCACCGGCTGGGCGGTGGGCCCAAGCCGCCGCCACCGCCGAAGTACGGCCTGGCCCGCGCCCGGCACGAGGGGAAGCTGTGGACGCGGACGGTGGTGGCGGCCGGGGTGGCGCTGGCATTCCTCCAACTGGCCGTCCGGTACGTCGGCGACGACGGGAACGTCGATTCGCTGAGGTCGTTCCAGTGGGTCGCGCTCCGGGCCGCGGGCATCCACCTCCTGGTCGCCCTCACCTACACGATCTGGCCGAAGAAGGACCCGGGCGCCGCGGAGGGCGAGGACCGGGTCACCGTCGCGAAGGAGAGGGCCGGGCGATGAGCGGGACGGCGGTCGGGGCGTCGAGGAACGTCTGGGAAGGGGCCGGCACGTTCGTGATCGGCCTGGTGCTGTGGCTGTTCACGGACGGGGTGGAGGTGCCGGTCGTCACCCTGACCAAGGTAGGAGTGGTGATGATGTGCGTGGGTGGCGTCCTCGTCGCGACGGGCCTCTTCCAGCGGGCCCGCCGCGCGGAAGGGCCCTAGCACCCCGGTGCGGCGGCTACCGATCCCCGCCCGGCACCCACAGCACGTCCCCGACCTCCTTGTTCGCCGTCCTCGCGAGGATGAACAGGAGGTCGGAGAGGCGGTTGAGGTAGGTCGCGGTGAGGGGGTTCATGTCCTCGCCGTGGGCCTCCAGGGCCGCCCAGGTCGAGCGCTCGGCGCGCCGGACCACCGTGCAGGCCTGGTGCAGCAGGGCCGCTCCGGGGGTGCCGCCGGGCAGGATGAAGGAGCGGAGCTTCTCCAGCCGCTCGTTGAAGTGGTCGCAGTCCGCCTCCAGCTTGTCGACGTAGAACTGCTCGACGCGCAGCGGCGGGAACTCGGGGTTCTCGGCGACGGGCGTGGAGAGGTCGGCCCCCACGTCGAACAGGTCGTTCTGGACGCGGGTGAGGACCTTGACGATCTCCTCGTCCAGCCCGCCCAGCGCGATCGCCGTCCCGAGGGCCGCGTTGGCCTCGTTGGCGTCCGCGTACGCCGAGATCCGCGGATCGGTCTTGGGCACCCGGCTCATGTCGCCGAGGTTGGTGGTGCCCTTGTCGCCGGTCCTGGTGTAGATGCGCGTCAGATTGACCATGCGACCAGCGTAGTTACGCCCCGGCCGTCCGGAAGACACGTGTGCCCACCGTCACGGCGAGCCCCGCGAGACCGACGGCGATGAGGACGCCGTACAGCATGGCCGGGGTGGTGTAGGCGCCGACGTACGCGTCGCGCACGGCGTCCACCAGGTAGCGGAACGGGACCAGGTGGGAGAGGACGTCGAGCCAGCCGGGCGCCAGGGACATCGGCAGCATCAGGCCCGACAGCAGCATCGACGGCATGGTGAGGGCGTTCACCGCCGGGCCGAACTCGTGCTGGGAGCGCGCCTTCATGGCGAGCGCGTACGACAGCGAGGCGAGCGAGACCGTCAGCAGGGCCACGAAGGCGAAGCCGATCAGGACGCCCGCGAGTGGTGCGCGCAGGCCCATGAGCAGGGCCGCGAGGACGAGCAGGACCGCCTGGAACACGAAGACCGCCGCGTCGCGCAGCACCCGGCCCAGCAGCAGGGCGAGCCGGCTCGCCGGGGTGACCCGCATCCGCTCGATCACCCCCGTCTGCTTTTCGAGGATTACCATGAAGCCCGCGAACGAGGCTCCGAACAGGCTCAGTTGAAGCAGCAGGCCCGGCACCAGCACCTGCCAGGAACTGCCCCGCGAGCCGAGCGGGACGCCGGTGAGCAGGGGGCCGAAGAAGAGCAGATACAGCAGCGGCATCAGCACGCCGAACAGCATCGCGAAGCGGGAGCGCAGGGTCTGGCGGGCGTATCGCCCGAAGATCAGCGCGGTGTCGTGAAGAAGCATCGAAGTCCTCGGACCGGTTCTAGACGGCTACGGGGGTGGTGTCGGCGGGGGAGGGCCCGCGCCCGGTGATGGCCAGGAAGGCGTCCTGGAGCGTGGCGTCGGCCGAGCCGCCGTGCCGCAGTTTGAGCGCGCTCGGGGTGTCGTCCGCCACGACCCGCCCGTGGTCGACGACGACGATCCGGTCGGCGAGGGCGTCCGCCTCGTCGAGGTAGTGGGTCGTCAGGAAGACGGTGGTGCCGTGCTCGTCGCGCAGCCGGCGGACCAGCTCCCAGAGACCGGCGCGGCTGCCGGGGTCGAGTCCGGTCGTCGGCTCGTCCAGGAAGAGGACCCGGGGGCGGTGGGTGAGCGCCATCGCGATGTCGAGGCGGCGCCGCTGCCCGCCGGAGAGGGCGGCGCACTTGCGGTCGAGCAGTTCGGTCAGGTCCAGCTCGCGGGCCAGCTCCTCGGCGCGCTCCACGGCCCGGCTTCTCGGCAGGCGGTAGAGCCGTCCCTGGGTGACCAGCTCCTCCCGCACGGTGATCTGCGGGTCCACCCCGCCCGACTGGGCCACGTAGCCGCAGGCCCTGCGCACCCCTGCCGGGTCGGTCGCCAGGTCGTGGCCGGCGACCGTGGCCGCGCCGCCGGTCGGCGGGAGCAGGGTCGTGAGCATCCGCAGGAACGTCGTCTTTCCCGCGCCGTTCGGTCCGAGGAACCCGAGGATCTCGCCGGGCCGGACGGTGAGGTCGATTCCGCGCACTGCTTCCAGGGGACCGCGCTTCGTGCGGAAGGTGTGGGCCAGGCCGGCCGTACTGATGATGGGCATGACCCCAGAAAAACAGAGTCCCCCAAATTTTGCAATGGCCCCAAATTTTGGGAGACCCCATGGAAGCCCCGTCGGCCGGCGCGGCGACCTACGATGTGGCCATGGCAGAGGGGCTCAGGGAGCGCAAGAAGCGCGAGACGCGGCAGCGGATCTCGGACATCGCCACCGGGCTGTTCCTGGAGCACGGCTTCGTGACCGTCACCATCGCGGAGGTGGCCGAGGCGGCCGACGTCTCCGTGAACACGGTCTACAACTACTTCCCGGCGAAGGAGGACCTCTTCTTCGACCGCAGTGCGGGCATCGTCGAACGCCTCGCCCGCTGGGTGCGCGCCCGCGACCGGGGCGAGTCGGCCGTCGCCGCCGTCCTGCGCGAACTGCGCGCCGAGGTCGAGGCGGTCTCGCCGCGCGTGGGCCTGATGGAGGGCTACGACCGCTTCATGCGGGCCATCCACGAGGCGCCCGCCCTGCGGTCCCGGCTGTGGAGCATCCAGCAGGAGGTCCAGGACAACCTGGAGGCGGCCCTGCGGGAGGAGACCGGCGCGGCCCCCGGCGACTCGACGCCCACCCTGATCGCGGGTCAGATCAACTGGGTCCACCAGACGGTGATGGCCGTCATCGGACGTGAGATGCTCGCCGGGCGCAATCCGGGCGAAGTATCCCGAGAGGTACTTCTTCTCCTGGACGGGATGGAGGGCCTGTTGAGCGAGAAGGTGCTCAACTACGCCGTACGACCCTCCGAGTGAGTGCTGCCGGTGTGACGTCCGCCCCTTGAGACGTGACTCGCGTTACTAAGCGGTCACACGACCCCTCACGAGCGCTAGTGTCCGCCGGAGAGGTAACCCATCGACAGCGCGTACCAGGGGAGTCGCACAGTGGCACGGAAGCTCGCCGTCATCGGAGCCGGGCTCATGGGGTCCGGCATCGCCCAGGTGTCCGCGCAGGCGGGCTGGGACGTCGTCCTGCGCGACGTCACCGACGAGGCGCTGAACCGTGGCATCGGCGGCATCACGGCGTCGTACGACAAGTTCGTGAGCAAGGGCAAGTTGGCCGCCGAGGACGCCGAGGCGGCGCTGGGCCGGATCACCGCCACCACGGACCTCGACGCGGCGGCCGACGCGGACATCGTCGTCGAGGCGGTCTTCGAGAAGCTGGAGGTGAAGCACGAGATCTTCCGGGCGCTCGACAAGGTCGTCCGCGAGGACACCGTGCTCGCCTCCAACACCTCCGCGATCCCGATCACCAAGATCGCGGCGGCCACCGAGCGCCCCGAGCGCGTCGTCGGCGTCCACTTCTTCTCGCCGGTGCCGATGATGCAGCTGTGCGAACTGGTGCGCGGCTACAAGACGAGCGACGAGACGCTCGCCACCGCGCGGGAGTTCGCCGAGTCGGTCGGCAAGACCTGCATCGTCGTCAACCGTGACGTCGCGGGCTTCGTGACGACCCGTCTCATCTCCGCCCTCGTCGTGGAGGCCGCGAAGCTGTACGAGTCGGGCGTCGCCACCGCCGAGGACATCGACCTCGCCTGCAAGCTGGGCTTCGGCCACGCGATGGGGCCGCTGGCCACCGCCGACCTGACGGGCGTCGACATCCTGCTGCACGCCACGAGCAACATCTACACCGAGTCCCAGGACGAGAAGTTCGCCCCTCCGGAGCTGATGCGCCGGATGGTGGACGCCGGTGACATCGGACGCAAGAGCGGGCAGGGCTTCTACACCTACTGACGCCGATCCACGCGTCACGGGCGGCTCTTCCCACGCATGTGAACGCATGAGCCTCTCCGGCCTCACCCCTTGAGGTGAATTCGGTATCGGTTCGCTCACAGACGGCAACCTGACGGTGTCAAACGCCGTCAGACGTTGCATCACCCACATCACGGAGTACGAGACGCACTCACGGGGAGCGCTTATGTACATCAGGGGCGACCACGCCGAGCTGGTCGTCGGGGGCCGCCTCGACGTACGCAGCGCGGCGGACGCCCGTACGGTCCTGCACTCGGCCGTCGACGACGGAGCCGGCGACCTGGTGCTCGACCTGTCAGAGCTGGACTCCTGGGACGCCACCGGACTCGGGGTGATCATGGGAGCCCACCGGCGGGCGGGACGGTGCGGACGGCGGCTGGTGCTGCGCGACGTGCCACCGCAGATGCAGCGGCTGCTCGTGGCCACCCGGCTGCACCGCATCCTGGCGATCGAGGGCGGTATCGGTCTGGAGTCGTTGCCCAGAGTCTGAACGCGTGTGCGGATCTCTACGTATGCCTCGGTGTGTGCGGGACACCCGGTCGGCATGACCCACCGGTCGGTACGGCCCTTCGGTCGGTATGACCCCTTCCGTCGTCATGGACCCCGAGGGCTGTGGAGACCAGGGGCCATGGGGGCCATGAGGACCATGAGGGCGAAACGCACCACACGCGCAATCCTCACGAGACCGTGATGTCTCGGACGGCGCGGGACCCCGGACTGTCGGAGATACTGTGCAAAGGTTTAGGGTTCGGCTGCCCGCTGCCAGCTACCCTCGCGCGGGTTCCGGACCAGAAGCGACAGCGCGGTGTGCGGCAAGGCCGGGAGGGGCTCCAGCACACGAGACGCTTTTGGGGGGCTTGAACCGATGGACCCGAACAACCGGGGACCCGAAGAGTACGGCCACGACGACGGACAGGCGCAGAGCAAGCGTCCACCACGGGACGCGCTGACGCAGGACTTCGACCGGCACGCTCCGGCACTCGCCCGCACCGTCCAGCTCGTCTCGGGCGACTTCCTGCTCACCGTCAACCCCGTCGACGGCAGCGAGATAGAGACCTGCCCACCGGCTGAACTGCCTGGTCGGCCCGTGAAGCACACGCCGGACGACCGCGCCGCACTCGACCGCGCCGCCCGTCCGCCGGTGCCCCCGGGCCCCTCGCTGCCCCGGCTCCCCCTGCTCCAGCGCGACGAGGAGAGAGACCGGCTCGTACGGCTCCTCGCCCGCGGCCGCTCCGTCCGCCTGACCGGATCCCCCGGCTCCGGTCGCACCACCCTCCTCGACACGGTCGCCGAGGACTGCGCGGACCTGGCCCCCGACGGCGTCGTCCGGCTGAGCGGTTTCCGGCGCACGGTCGACGACCTGCTGTACGAACTGTTCGCAGCCGTGTACAGCACATCCCTGTTCCGGCCCGCCCGGCAGCAGATCATCGACATCGTGCGGGACATCGGCGCGGTCGTCGTCCTGGACGACCTGGAGTTCGGCGGCATCGCGCTCGACGAGCTGCTCGACGCGACCCCCGAGTGCGCCTTCCTCATCGCCGCCACCCCCGACATCCCCCTGCCGTCCCCCGACGCGCCCCTGGAGGAGATCGTCCTCGGCGGTCTCGACCGGGCCGGCAGCGAGCAGCTCCTGGAGCGCGCCGTCGGGCGGGCGCTCACCGACGACGAGTCGAACTGGGCCGGCGACCTCTGGTTCGAGTCCGAGGGACTGCCGCTGCGCTTCACCCAGGCCGGGGCGCTGCTCAGGCAGCGGGACCGGCAGCGGGCCGGCGAGGACGCCGTCGACGAGTTCGGGGTCTTCCAGGACGCGCCGCCCGTCGACGCCCCCTACGAAGCCGCGGGCGAGCACGACGTCCCCCTGCCGTCGCTCGCCGAGGGAGCCGCGCCCGCCGCACTGCTCGCCTCCCGGCTGGGCGCCTCGGCCCGCGAGACCCTCAGGTTCGCGGTCGCCCTCGGCGGGGAGATCCCGCACCAGGCGCACCTGCCCGCGCTCGTGGGCGACACCCACGCCGACGCGGCCCTCGGCGAGCTGGTCGGCTGCGCCCTGGTGACACCTGTCGGTACCCGCTATCGGCTCGCCGCCGGGGTGCGCACCCAGCTGGAGGCCGCCGGGTACGCCGAGGACGCCGAGACACGCGCCGGCGCCGCCGCCCAGCACTACGCCTGGTGGGCCGGGCACCCCTCGGTCACCCCCGAGCGGGTCTCGGCCGAGGCGGACGCCGTACTGGCCGCCCTCACCGCGCTCGTCCCGGGCACGACCCCGCCCGGCGAGGGCGACGAGAGCGCCGCCCTGGTGCTGGCCCGGCAGGCCGCGCCCGCGTTCGCGGCGGGGCAGCGCTGGAGCGCCTGGGAGCGGGCGCTGCGGGCCGGCGCCGAAGCGGCGGCCCTCGCCGACGAGACCGGCGAACAGGCCTACTTCCATCACGAGCTGGGTGTCCTCGCGCTCTGCTGCGGGCAGCTGGAGCGCGCCCGGGCCGAGCTGGAGGCCTCCATCGGGCTGCGCAACGTCCTCGCGGACAAGCGCGGCACCGTCGCAGGCCGCCGGGCACTCGCCCTGGTCGCCGACCGCTCCGGGGCGACCCCGCCCGGCGGGCGTACGGCGGCGGGGGAGGAGGTGCCGGGAGCCCGGCACGAGGAGTCGGCCTCACCGCCCGGGGGCGTGCCGTCCGCCTACGGGCCGACGGGCTTCGGCGTGGTCGGCGCGGGGGCGACGGGGGCGGCAGCGGCGATCGGCGGCGGTGGACCGTCGTCGAACGCCCCGGCCCACGACAGCACGCTCGTCACGCACCGGTCCGGCGGCGCCTCGCCCGCGCTCAGGTTCGACGGCTTCAGGAGCCTCGTGGGCGGCGCCCGGCGCAACCTGGTCGCCACGGGCGCGGGGGCCCTGCTCGCCGCCGTCCTGGGCACCGTGGTGATTCTCGGCGCGACCTCCGACCGGGGCGGCGACACCCCGGCGGAGAGGGTCGGCGTCAACCCCTCCGCCAGCGCGGGCGTCGACGACGGCGGGCTCGTCGCGGACCGCCCCAAGACGGGCGAGGACGGGGACGCCCCGGGTGCCGTGCCCGAGCCGACCGATCCGGGCCCCGACGGCGCGTACGGCACGTCGGACGACCCGACGCCCACGGACAGCGCGGACCCGTCGGACGACCCGAGCGATACGGAGGGGCCGACGGGCAAGCCGACGCCGTCCCCGACGAAGTCGTCGCCGAAGCCGACGCCGTCGGAGTCCGAGGACGAGTCCGGCTCGCCCACGCCGACCCCGACACCCACCCCGACCCCGACTCCCACGCCCACCCCGACGCCGACCGGTGGCGGGAGCCAGGATCCGCCGCCGCCGGACGACACCAACAGCGCCAGCGCGCCGACCTCCGGGCGGGCCGTCGAGTCCACCGGCGCCGCGGGCACCCCGGTGACCACCACCGACTCACGGGCCGGGACGCCCGCCTGAGCTTCCGTGCCGTCCGTTCGACGGCTCGTTCACGGCCTCGTCCGACGCGGGAGGGCCGGGTCCGTCCACCGGACCCGGCCCTCCCGCGTGTTCCTCGAAGACGCTCAGAACAGCCGCAGCTTGTCGTCCTCGATGCCGCGCAGGGCGTCGTAGTCGAGGACCGCGCAGCCGATGCCGCGGTCGGTGGCGAGGACGCGGGCCTGGGGCTTGATCTCCTGGGCGGCGAAGATGCCGCGGACCGGCGCGAGATGCGGGTCGCGGTTCAACAGTTCCAGGTAGCGGGTGAGTTGCTCCACCCCGTCGATCTCGCCGCGCCGCTTGATCTCGACTGCCACGGTCGCGCCGTCGGCGTCCCGGCACAGGATGTCGACGGGGCCGATGGCCGTCATGTACTCGCGGCGGATGAGCGTGTAGCCCTCGCCGAGGGTGTCGATGCGGTCGGCGAGGAGTTCCTGGAGGTGCGCCTCGACGCCGTCCTTGATCAGGCCCGGGTCGACGCCCAGTTCGTGCGAGGAGTCGTGGAGGACCTCCTCCATCGTGATGATGAGCTTCTCGCCCGCCTTGTTGACGACGGTCCAGACGCCCTGTTCGTCCCCCGACCCCTCCTTCAGCGTGCAGGGCGGCGACATCCAGTTGAGGGGCTTGTAGGCCCGGTCGTCCGCGTGGATCGACACGCTGCCGTCCGCCTTCACGAGGATCAGACGGGGGGCCGAGGGGAGATGGGCGGTGAGCCGGCCCGCGTAGTCGACGGAGCAGCGGGCAATGACGAGACGCATGGTCGGCAACGCTACTCGACGCCGACGGGTGCGCGCGATTCGACCGTCGTGAGGGCTCGGCCCGAGGTCACCCCGCCGTCGGCGCGTCCGGCACCGGCCCGTTCGACTGCCAGGCCGATCCCGTGCGGTCGCTGTCGCCCTCCGTCACGTTCGTCAGCCCCCTCACGTGGGCTTCCGTCGTCCTCCGGCATGTGCCTCTGTCAACTCCTGTTCGGCATTGGCTGATTGTGTGCGTCTCGCGCCGTGTCGGTGCGCGCAATCTCCTGGTGCGGCCCCGTTCGGTTCCTTACCGTAGAAACTGGAGGTCGCGAACCATGCACTCTGCGTGTTCGGCGTGCGCCCTCCGCCCTTGTCCGTCAACCCCCGTTGTTGTGGGGGTGCGAGAGGAGAACCCATGTCGCTCGACGTCTCACCGGCCCTACTCGAACAGGCCGAGCGAGGCGAGGTCGACGAAGCCGCCTTCGTCGACTGCGTCCGGACCTCCCTGCCCTACGCGTGGGAGATGATCAGCTCTCTGGTGGCCCAGCTGAAGGTCGACGGCGGAGAGTTCGCCGACAACCAGACGCCCCCGCCGGACGAGCAGGCACGCGGACAACTGCTGCGCGCGCTCGCCAGCGACGCGATTCGCGGCGCGCTGCAGCGGCACTTCGGTGTACGGCTGGCCTTCCAGAACTGCCACCGTGTGGCGGTGTTCCCTCTGGACCCGTCCGTGGACGACAGGCTGGCCCGCTTCACCTCGATCCGCGGCCAACTCCTCAACCAGTCCCCGGAACTCAGGGACTGCTGAGGTCGTGACGCAGCACGGCTTGCCGCTCCAACCGCGGGAGGTGCATCAGTGACCGGGGCGGCAAGCTCCCCGTAGTGGCTCAGCCGAGGTGAGGCAGCACCTCGGCACCGAGTCGTCGTACGTTCTCCTCCGTCGCCGCCAGATCGCCGGAGCCCTCGACGAGCAGGGCGAAGCGGGAGATGCCCGTCCGCTCGCTGGTGGCCGCGAGGCGGTCGGCGCACAGCCGGGGGGTCCCCACCGGGTGCAGCCCGCAGAGCAGTTCGGTGTACGCCAACGGGTCCCGCATGGCGCGGGCGCGGCCGTCGACGGTCACATGGGCGTCGAGGCCCTGCTTCAGCCAGCCCGGCATCGCCTTGGTGAGCGCCTCCACGGCGTCGGTGCGCCGGTCCGCGATCTGGCAGACGCCGGCCGAGACATGGGCCGCGCCGGAGATCTCCTCCGGTGAACGGCCCGCCGCCCGGGCGTGCTTGCGCCACAGGGCGACCATCTCGGACTTCTCCTCGTCCCCGACGTGCATCCCGAGGAGCATGGACAGCCCCCGCTCGGCGGCCAGCCGTACGCTCGTCGGCGAGGTGCAGGCGACGACGACCTCCGGGCCGGGCGTCTCGTCCAGGTCCTCGGCGGGCCTCGGGACGACCGGGACCTCGCGGAAGCTGAATCGTTCCCCCGACGCCGACACCGACGGCTCGCGCAGCCAGCGCATGAGCAGATCGAGTGACTCCGGGAACCCCTTCTCGTAGGCCGCCAGTCCGGCGCCGAACACCTCCAGGTCGACCCACGGACCGCCGCGCCCGACGCCCAGGGAGAAGCGTCCGCCGGACGTCACATGCAGCAGGGCGGCCTGCTCGCCGAGGGCCACGGGATGGACGGTGGGCAGCACGCTGACCGCCGTGCCGACCCGGATGCGCCGGGTGCGGCCCAGCAGCAGCGCGGCGAGGGTGATCGCCGACGGGCAGGTGCCGTACGGCACGAAGTGGTGCTCGGCCAGCCAGACCGCGTCCAGCCCGGCCTCCTCGGCCACCTCCGCGGTCCGCACCGCCCGGTGGAGCGCCTCCCCCTGGCCCTGGCCGGGGAACTGGGCGCCCAGTACAAATGTTCCTACGTGCATCGCTCTTCCTGCTTCCTCGGCTCCGAATCGGGAGCTCCCCCACCGGCATAACCGTGTGACACGTGCCGAAGTCACGGCCTGGCGGCGAGATTTGCCGATTGTCTGCAGAATGGGCCGAGCGGAGGGCGATCTGGGGGGTTTGGTGACGTACGCGTACCCCTGCCGGGCCCGCGTAGGCTGGACACCAATCCTGCTCCCTGTATAGCCCCGTGAGGTGTCCCGTGTCCCCGCGTCGCAACCGCCCCAAGGACCAGGGTTCGTCGGGTCCGTCGGGTCCGTCAGGCCGCAGCGCGGAGGACGACCGGTCGGACCGCTACGGCGGCTGGCAGACCAGCGAGCCCTGGCGGGGCGAGGAGTGGAGCGTGCGTCATGTGGCGGGCGCGAGCGCGGCGGGCAAGACCTACCGCTGCCCAGGCTGCGACCAGATGATCCCCTCCGGGGTGCCGCACGTCGTCGCCTGGCCCGAGCACTCGGGCGTCGACGAGCGTCGGCACTGGCACAAGGCGTGCTGGAACGCGAAGGACCGCCGCACCTCGCGGGTGCAGCGGTCCCGTAACGCGCCGAGGTTCTGACACCCCTCGGTCCCCGGTCACACGTCCCGCTGCTCCAGCAGCGCGTAGGCGCCGACGAACGCCGCCCCCGTCAGCGCGAGCATGATCCACAGGGGCTCCCAGCCGGACGGACCGGACTGGCTGAGCTCCGCGCCGTAGAAGACGCTCAGCTGGCTCGGGATCGAGTACTCCAGCAGGAACTCCTGGACCTCCTTCAGCGACTCCGAGAACATGAAGATGGCGATGACCAGCGGGGCGAGGAAGACGCCGAGCATGAGGGTGATCGCGCCCGCGGAGTGCCGGATCAGCGAGCCCATCAGCAGCGCCAGCAGCCCGAACAGCGCGAGGAACAGGCTCACGCCGACGGTGGCCTTGAACCACTCCTGGCCGTCGGGGTTCGTCGCGCCGTTGCCCTCCAGGATCGCCACCTGGGCGAAACCGACGAACGCGGTGGTGACCAGAGTGACCGTGAACGTGAGCGCGAAGAACACGATCGCCTTCGCGGCCAGGACCCGGCCGCGGTTCGGGCACGCGGTCATCGTGGTCCGGATCATGCCCGTGCCGTACTCGGAGGCGGTGGTCAGCACTCCGAGCGTGAGGATGCAGACGCTGCCGATCATCAGTCCGAACAGACCGAGGCCCAGCGGGGACTCGCCCTCCAGGTTCATGTCCGTGGAGGAGGCGATCAGGGCGAAGAGCAGACCCAGGCCGATGACCAGGACGACGAAGACGCCGAGCGTCCAGATCGTCGAGCGGACCGACTTGATCTTCGTCCACTCGGAGGAGATCGCGTGCCCGAGGTGGGTACGCACCACCGGGATCGGCGAGGTGTACGACGTGCCCGGCGCGCCCTGCCACTGGGGGGCGGGCGGCGCTTGTGTGAGGGGCGGCTGGGGCGTGCTCATCGGGCGTCCTCGGACTTCGTCAGGTCGGCGGCGGGCGCGGCGGAGGCGGCCGGTGCCGGGGCCGGCGCGGCGGCGGGCTGCGCGGGGGCCTGGGGCGCGGCCTGGGCGTACGGGTTGGGCGGGGACTGGCCGGGGGCCGGAGCCGGGGCGCCGGGCGCCGGAGCCCCGTAGGGACCGGCAGGCGGCATGCCCTGCTGCCCGGGCGCCACGGGCTGGCCCTGCGGCGCGTACGGCTGGCCGTTCTGGGGCGCCGGCGGGACGTACCAGCCCGGCTGGCCCTGCCCGGGCACCGGCATCGGCGGCTGCGCGCCGGGCGGCAGGGGCTGCTGGAGGCCGGCCTTCTGGTCGGTCGTCGAGCGGTAGTCGACGGCGCCCTGCGTCATCCGCATGTACGCCTCCTCCAGCGACGCCTGGTGCGGCGACAGCTCCCACAGGCGTACGTCGGCGCCGTGCGCGAGATCGCTGATGCGGGGGAGCGGCAGACCCATGACCCGCAGCGCCCCGTCCTGCTCGGGCAGCACCTGGCCGCCCGCCTCGGTCAGCGCGGACGTCAGCTTCTCGCGCTGCTGCGGCTCGGCGTCCGGCGTCCGGACCCGCGCGAAGTCGGCGGAGTTGGCCGAGATGAAGTCCTTGATGCTCATGTCGGAGAGCAGTTGTCCGCGCCCGATCACGATGAGATGGTCGGCGGTCAGCGCCATCTCGCTCATGAGGTGCGAGGAGACGAAGACCGTACGGCCCTCGGCGGCCAGCGCCTTCATCAGGTTGCGGACCCAGAGGATGCCCTCGGGGTCGAGGCCGTTGACCGGCTCGTCGAAGAGGAGCACCTGCGGGTCGCCGAGCAGGGCGGCGGCGATGCCGAGCCGCTGGCCCATGCCGAGGGAGAAGCCCTTGGAACGCTTCTTGGCCACGTCCTGGAGGCCGACGACACCGAGCACCTCGTCCACCCGGCGGGCCGGGATGCCGGACAGCTGGGCCAGGGACAGCAGGTGGTTCCGGGCGTGCCGGCCGCCGTGCACCGCCTTGGCGTCGAGGAGGGCGCCGACCTGTCGGGCCGCGTTCGGCAGTTTGCGGTACGGATAGCCGCCGATCGTCACCTGCCCGGAGGTGGGGTTGTCCAGGCCCAGGATCATGCGCATCGTCGTCGACTTGCCGGAGCCGTTGGGCCCCAGGAAACCGGTGACGGCCCCCGGCCGCACCTGGAAGGAAAGGTTGTACACGGCCGTCTTGGCGCCGTAGCGCTTCGTCAGGCCGACTGCCTCGATCATGCTATGCACCCATCGAACGGTTCAGGACGTCCGAGGACGTCGGGGCGCACGCCCCCGTATGGATGAGGAGCTTATCGGGGCGTTGACGGTTCCGCCCAAGAGGGAGTAAAACCTCGCAGGTCACCGCGGCAGCGACTTGGCATGTACGTAACCGCTGGCCAGGCCGCTTGTCAGGCCGCTGGTCACAGGGGGACGGCCGGTGCGCGACGCTCACGCGTCCCGTCGCCTCAGCATCAGATACCCGCCGAGCAGGGCCGCGGCCACCCACAGCGCCATGATGGCGAGACCGCCCCACGGGCCGTACGGCGTGTCGTCGTCCAGGGGTGTGACGACCTGCATGATCTTGCTGCCGGCCTGGTCGGGCAGGTACCGGCCGACCTTCTCGGTGGCGCCGACGTTGCCGAGGATGTTGGAGATCAGGAAGAAGAACGGCATCAGGATGCCGAGCGACAGCATCGGGCTGCGCAGCATCGCCGCGACGCCCATGGAGAACATGGCGATGAGGGTCATGTAGAGCCCGCCGCCGAAGACCGCGCGCAGGACGCCCGGATCACCGATCTCGGCACGGTGCGAACCGAGCATCGCCTGCCCCAGGAAGAAGGTCACGAAGCTGGTCACGAGCCCCACCGCGAAGGCGAGGGCGGTGGCCACCGCGATCTTGCCGAAGAGGAAGGTGCCGCGCTGCGGGACGGCGGCCAGTGAGGTCCGGATCATGCCGGTGCTGTACTCGTTCGACACGACCAGCACCCCGAACACGATCATCGCCAGCTGTCCGAGGGTCATCCCCGCGAAGCTGATGAACGTCGGGTCGAACGACAGCCTGTCCCGGCGGCTCAGATGGTCGAACTCGTTCTTCGACAGCAGCGAGATCAGCACGCCGAGGGCGATCGTGACGACCCCGGCCAGTGACAGCGTCCACACCGTGGACGCCACCGACCGGATCTTGGTCCACTCCGAGCGGACCACCTGGGTGGCGGCCATGGTCAGCCCTCCCGCTTCCAGGTACCGCCCCAGTCGGCGACGGGGGCCGGGCTCCGCGCCGGGGTGCCGTCGTGCGCGTGATACTCCACCGACTCGGCCGTCAGCTGCATGAACGCCTCCTCCAGCGAGGCCTGTTGGGGGCTCAGCTCGTGCAGCACGATCTGGTGCTGGGCGGCCAGCTCGCCGATCGCCTCCGGTTTCCCGCCGTCCACCTCCAGCGCCCCGCTGCCCGTCTCCACGACCATCAGGCCGACCGCGTGCAGCACGTCGAGCAGCCGCTCTCGCTGAGGTGTGCGAACGCGTACGTACGAGCGTGAGTTCTGCCGGATGAACTCCGCCATCGAGGTGTCGGCGAGCAGCCGGCCCTGCCCGATGACGACGAGGTGGTCGGCGGTCAGCGCCATCTCGCTCATCAGGTGCGACGACACGAAGACGGTCCGGCCCTGTGCCGCGAGGGACTTCATCAGGTTCCGGATCCAGTGGATGCCCTCGGGGTCGAGGCCGTTGACCGGTTCGTCGAACATCAGGATGCGGGGGTCGCCGAGCAGCGCGCCGGCGATCCCGAGCCGCTGCCCCATCCCGAGGGAGAACCCCTTGGCCTTCTGCCGCGCGACCGTGGTGAGCCCGACCGTGTCCAGCACCTCGTGCACCCGTGCCCGGGGGATCCCGTTGCTCTGGGCGAGACAGAGCAGGTGGTTGAAGGCGCTGCGGCCCCCGTGCACAGCCTTGGCGTCCAGCAGCGCGCCGATGCGGGTGAGCGGGTCCCGCAGGCCGGCGTAGTGCGTGCCGTCGATCCGTACGTCCCCCGCGGTGGGCCGGTCGAGCCCCAGGATCATCCGCATCGTCGTCGACTTCCCGGCCCCGTTCGGCCCGAGGAACCCGGTCACGATCCCGGGCCGCACGGCGAAGGTCAGATTGTTCACCGCCACCTTCTCGCCGTACCGCTTGGTCAGCCCGCCGATCTCGATCATGCGGCCACGCTAGGACGGCCCCCGAAGGCCTGCCACCGGAACACCTGCCGGCCACCGCCCGGCCCCCAGGGGCTGCAAGGCCCACCGACTCTGCCGCCCCGCCCCCAGGGGCGCGAGGAACTGCGCGCCCAGCCACACCAGGCCGTCAGCCGCGACACGCCAGAAGCCCCCGAGCCGGTGGGCGCAGCGACGTCCCCGTTCACCGAAAACCCGGCCCCAGCCTCCCCCCAGGGGCGCGAGGAACTGCGCGCTCAGCCACCCACATCAGTCACCCGCGACACGCCAGAAGCCCCCGAGCCGGTGGGCGCAGCGACGGCCCCGTTCACCGAAAACCCGGCCCCGGCCTCCCCCCCAGGGGCGCGAGGAACTGCGCGCTCAGCCACCCACATCGGTCACCCGCGACCCAACAGAAGCCCCCGAGCGCATAGGCGCAGCCCTACGCGCCGGGAGGCAGAGGTGCAGGTCTCCGCCGCCGGGACACCAAGAACCCGCGCCGCCCCCGGAGGGGAGACGCGGGTCCGTTGCCTCGTCCGGCCGCTGCCGACAGGCGAAGGTGTTACCGGGACTGCTGCGCCGGCACCCCACGCGAGATCGGCTCGTCGTCGGTGACCGGCGTGCCGGCCGCGGCGACGGCCGCACCCGTGAGGGTCGCCAGCATCTCGCGCACGTTCGTCAGCTGGGCGTTGATCGAGTCGCGGCGGTTGGTGAGCGCCGCCAGCTCGCGCTCGGATTCCGAACGGATCCGGTCGGCCTTGGCGTTCGCGTCCGCGACGATGTCCTCGGCCTGACGCTGCGCGGTCTCCACCGTCTGGCGGGCACGGCGCTCGGCGTCGGTGCGCAGCTTCTCGGCCTCCAGGCGGAGCTGCTCCGCACGGTGCTCGATCTCGGCGAGACGCTTCTCCGCCTTCTGCTGCCGCGACGCCAGGTCCCGCTCGGACTGCTCGCGGCGCTTGGCGAGGTTCGTCTCGAAGTCGGCGGCGGCCTGCGCGGCCTTGGCGCGGGTCTCCTCGAAGAGGGCGTCCGCCTCCTCGCGCTTGGACTGAGCGTCCTTCTGCGCCTCGGCACGCAGCTGCGAAGCGTCGCTCTTGGCCTTCTCGACGATCCGGACGCCCTCGTCCTCGGCCTTGGCCTTGCGCTCCGCGGAGAAGGACTCCGCGTCGTTGCGCACCTGCTGGGCCGCCGACTCGGCGAGCTCGCGGTGCTGCTCGGCGGCGCGGCGGGCCTCCTCGCGCAGGTCCTTCGCCTCCTCCTCGGCGAGGCGGAGGATCTTCTCGACGCGCGCGCCGAGACCGGCGTAGGACGGCTCGGCGTCGGTCACCGCGGCCTGGGCGTTCTGCGTCTCGAGGTGGAGCTCCTCGATGCGCTTCTCCAGAGCGGTGATGCGGGCGAGAGCGGAGTCACGGTCGGAGACGAGCTTGGAGATACGTTCGTCCACCTGAGCGCGGTCGTATCCACGCCGCACAAGCTCGAAGCCGTAGGGGGAAGTGTCGCTCATGGGGTTCCTGTCGAATGAGACCGGTGAGGTGATAGGTGGAATCCTAGGGGGCGAAGCGGCGTGTCATCGAGCAGATGCACGTTTGATCTGGAGAATGACGCCCCTTTTGGG
The DNA here is from genome assembly GCF_053593335.1 of Streptomyces sp. NPDC002324. Taxonomy (NCBI): domain Bacteria; kingdom Bacillati; phylum Actinomycetota; class Actinomycetes; order Kitasatosporales; family Streptomycetaceae; genus Streptomyces; species Streptomyces sp. NPDC002324. The sequence continues at coordinate 51,616 of NZ_JBSFCF010000011.1, read as the reverse complement.
TGGCCGACCATCGGAATACTTGCCAGAAACTTTGCATAACCGCCTTGGCAAGCACAGAACGGGCACGAATAGGTGTCCGTAGCGCCGAGGCGGGGCGGGAACATACCCGCAACGCCCCGGTACCGCTAGCCGTCTGACGACTTGCCACCCGAACGGGTCGCACCCGCCGTGGCACCCGTCTTGACTCCACCGTCCTTGCCGCCCGACGGGGCCTCAAAAGACTCCAACGCCACCAGGACGTCCTGGACACGGGAGATCTCCGCATTGATGTCCTCGCGGCGCCGGACCAGCACCTCCAGCTCGCGCTTGCCCTCCTCGACCGTGCGGCGCGCCTCGCGGATCGCCTCGGCCTTCAGCTCCTCGGCCTCGCGGATGAGCGTGGACTTCTTCTGCTCGGCCTCCTTCAGGAGACCCTCGGCCTTCTTCACCGCGGCGATACGGACCTTCCCCGCCTCGGAGTTGGCCTCGGAAACGATCTCCTTGGCCTTCGACGTCGCCTTCTCCAACTGCTCCTCGGCCGCTTTGATGAGCGCGTCACAGCGGTCGCCGGTCGATTTCATCGTCTCGGCGGCCTCGCGGCGGGCCCGCGTGTGCAGCGCCTCGATCTCGGTGGTGATGCGGTCCCGCAGCTCCTCGGCCCGCTCCCTTATGGCGGTCGCGTCCCGGCGCGCCCCGACCAGCAGCTCGTCGGCGTCCGTGCGGGCCTTCTCCACCGTGGAGTTGCCCTCGACGGTCGCCTCGGCGACCAGCCGGTCGGCCTCCTTGCGGGCCGCGCCGACCATGGAGTCGGCCTGCCCCTCGGCGTCCGCGGTGGTCTTCAGGGCCTGCGACTGCGCCTCGGCGAGCAGCTTGTCGGCCTCGGCCGCCGTCTCGGTGATGAGCGTGTCGACCTGCTCGGCGGCCTCGGAGCGCCGCTTGTTGGCGTCCTTGCGGGCCGCGTCGAGCGTGTTGTCGGCCTCCTCGCGGGCGTGCGCCATGAGCCGGTCGGCCTCCGCCTCCGCCTCGGCCCGCGCCCGCTCGGCGTCGGCCCGTACCCGCTCGGCGTGCGCTTGCGCGGAGCCCACCGTCGCGGCGGCCTCGGCCCGCAGCCGCTCGGCCTCGTCGGTGGCCTCGCCGACCAGCCGGTCGGCCTTGGCCACGGACTCGGCCCGGACGCGCTCGGCCTCCTCGTTGGTCTCCCGCGTCAGCCGCTCCGCCTCGGCCGTGACCTCGGTGATGAGGGTGTCGGCCTGGGTGGCCGCGTCCGACCGCATGCGGTTGGCGTCGTCGCGGGCCTCCGCACGGGTGCGTGAGGCGTCCTGGTCGGCCCGCGCGATGGCGTCCGAGGCCTCCGTCCGGACCCGCTGGGCGTGCTCGGACGCCTCCGAACGGATGCGCTCCGCCTCGCTGATGGCCTCGCCGACCGTGCGCTCGGCGAGCGCCTTGGCGGCGTCCGTCTCGTCCCGGGCCTCCCGGCGGACCCGGCCCGCGTCCTCGGCGGCCCGCTCCCGCTCCGCGTAGGCGTCGGCGCGGACCCGGTCGGACTCCTCCTCGGCCTCCCGGCGCATACGGTCCGCCACGTGCTCGGCGGTGTTGCGCAGCCCGGCGATCTCCTCCTGGGCCTGCTCGTGCAGCCCGGCGACCGACTCCCGCACCTGCTGGGCGTGCTGCTCGGCCGCCGACACCATCTCGCCGGCGCGCCGCTCGGCCTCCTCGACGAGCCGTACGGCCTCGGTCTGGGCCTCCTCCACGCGGGTGCGCGCCGAGGCCAGCAGCTCCTCGCTCTGCTCGCGGGCCCGACGGCGCTCCTGGTCGGCCTCCTGCCGGGCCGCGCCGAGCAGCTCCTCGGCCTCGCGGCGGCGACGGGCGGCCTCCTCCTGCGCGGCGGCCAGGGTCTCCGAGGCCTCCGTGGCGAGCCGCTCGGCCGCGGCCTGCGCCTCCGCCCGTACCCGGTCGGCGGTGTCCTTCGCCTCGGACTTCAGCCGCTCCGCCTCGGCCGCGGCCTCGGAGCGCAGCCGTACGGCGACGGACTCGCCCTCGGCGCGGGACACGGACGCGTCGGCCGCTGCCTCGTCGCGCAGCCGCTCGGCCTCGGCCTCGGCCTGCGCCTGGAGCGTACGGATGCGCTCGGCGGCCTCGGAACGCAGCCGGTCGCTCTCCTCGCCCGCCTCGCGGCGGATCCGCTCGGCCTCGGCGCGGGCGTCGGCGAGCGCCTCCTCGGCGGAGGCCAGACGGCCCTCGGCCTCGGTGTGCAGCCGGGTCAGCTCCTCGGCGGCCTCGGCCTTGCGGGCCTCGACACCTCGCTCGGTCTCCTCGCGCAGCTCACGGGCGGCGCGCTCGGCCTCGGCCTTCAGCTCCTCGGTCTGCTCGGCGGCCTCGGCGCGGTAGCGCTCGGCCTCCTTGCGGGTGCGCTCCAGGGTCTCCTCGGCCTGGCGGCGCAGCGTGGACGCGCGTTCGATGGCCTCGGTGCGGACCTTCTCGCTGTCCGCGGTGGCCGTCTGCCGCAGTTCGTCGGCGTCCGTGCGGGCCTTGGCGAGCAGCTCCTCGGCGGTCTTGGCCGCCTCCTCGATCTGCTGGACGGCCTCGCGCCGGGCCTCGGAGCGGATCCGCTCGCCCTCGGCGACCGCGTCGGAGCGCAGCTGCTCGGCCTCGCCGCGCAGCCGGCGCGCCTCCTCCTGCAGCTCGACCGTCTTGGCGCGGTACTCCTCGGTGTCGTCCTTCGCCGTGCCCTTGAGCTGTTCGGCGAGGTCGTGGGCCTCGGCGCGCAGCCGGTCGGCCTCGGCCTCGGCCTCCGAACGGATGCGCTCGGCCTCCTCGACGGCGGCCTTGGTGGTGCTCCTGGCCTCCTCGGACGCCTTGTTCAGCACGTCCTCGGCGGTCTTGGCCGTCTTGGCGAGCTGAGAGGCGGACTCCTCCGCCGTGATCGAGCGGGCCTTCTCGGAGGCCTCGGCGACGATCTTCTCGGCCTGGGCCCTGGCGTCCGCGACGGCTTCCTCGGCGGCCGCCTTGGTGGCCTCGGCCTCCTTCGTGGCCTCCGTGACCAGCCGGGCGACCTGCTCCTTGGCCGTACGCGTGCGCTGCTCGTTGGTCGACTCGGCGCCGGCGACGGCCTTGGCCGCGCTCTCCTTCGCCTCCGTGACCAGCTTCTCGGCCTCGGCGCGAGCCTCGCGCAGGGCCGTCTCGGCCTCCGCCATGCGCTGCTCGGCGGTCCGGCTCAGCTCGGAGGCCTGGCGGCGGGCCGAGTCCGACTCGGTGGCGGTGGAGGTGCGCAGCTGCTCGGCGTGCTCGGTGGCCTCCTGGGCCTGGGTGGAGGCCGCGTTCAGCAGCCGCTCCGCCTCGGCACGGGCCCGGCGCAGGATCTGGTCGGCCTCGCCGCGGGCGGCCTCGGCATCGCCCTGGAGCCGCTGGCGGGCCTCGGTGGCGAGCCGCTCGGCCTCGGCGCGGGCGGCGGCCAGCGCCTGCTCGGCCTCCGCGCGGGACTCGTCGACGAGCCTGCGGGCCTGGGCCTCGCTGCGGGCGCGCAGCTGCTCGGCCCACGCCACGTTCTCGTTGACGTGCGACTCGACCGTCTGGCGGCGCTCGGAGAGCTCCTGGTCGAGCTGCTGGCGGCGGGTGACGGCCTCCTGGTGCAGCTCCGCCTGGAGCCGCGCGGCCTGCTCGGCGTGTTCCTGCAGGATCCGCTGGGTCTGCGCCCGCGCCTGGCTCAGCTCGCGCTCGGCGTCCGTGCGCAGCTGGTCGGCCTGCATCTGGGCCTGGCGGAGCATCTGCTCGGCCTGGTACCCGAGGTCGCCCCCGGTGTCGTAGGCGGGCCGGGACATGAGGGTGCGGCGCGCCTCGTGCAGCTTGGCGCGCAGCACCTCGACCTGGTAGCCGAGGTCCTCGGCGTGCTGGATCGCCTTTTCCCGCTCGGTCTTCAGCCGCTCCATCTCGGCCTCGAACCGAGAGAGGTGGTCGACGTCAGCCGCCGGCTCTCGCTCCTGGCGTTCGTAGCCCCGCACTGCGCGGTCCCATCCGTCCCCTGGTCGCAACCTCTGGCAAACGGGCTCCGTCCAACCGCCGAACGGTGCCCCCCGGGGAATGGTGTCAGATCAACGGCGGAGCACGGGCTGCCGCCCTCACCCTCGTCCCCCGAAACCTGGACCCCGGCCCTCGGACAGCCGCTGATGGATCGCCGCGGTGCCCTTGGATCCCGCTCGTCGGAAGGCGGCGGGACCCGGGCCGTCCCCCTCGAAGGCGACGGCCGACCCCAACCCTACCGGCCCATATGTACGGGGGTCAGTGCTCAGGTGACTCAACTGGCGCCGAAGTGACCAGTTCTGTCAGTACGCCGTGGCAATCCTTGGGGTGCAGAAACGTGATTCGTGACCCCATGGAACCGATGCGCGGCTCCTCGTACAGGACGCGTACGCCCTTGTCCTTGATCGCGGCCGCCTCGCCGTCGACGTCCGCCGTGCCGAAGGCGATGTGGTGGACCCCCTCGCCGTTCTTGGCCAGCCACTTCGCGACGGTGGAGTCCTCGCGGGTGGGCTCCAGGAGCTGCAGGTAGGAGGCGCCGCCGTCGTCCGTGCTGTTGATCCTGAGCATGGCCTCGCGCACGCCCTGCTCCTCGTTGACCTCGGAGTGGTACACCTCGAAGCCGTAGGTGGCCCGGTAGAACTCGACGGTCCTGTCCAGGTCGAAACAGGCGATCCCGATGTGGTCGATTCGCGTCAGCATGGTGTCAGTGCAGCGCCCCCGCGCCGGTTACGCAACGTGCGCGCGATCACACCGACAGCCCGGTGACGGCACGGAGTGCCACTCAGTACATTCGAAGTAAACCCTCGTTCACTCACTTCTCGGCTGTGCAAGCTGGAAGGGGATCGCACCTCATGACTGGAACGAACGGCAGGACCTCGGTCATCGTCGCGGGCGCCCGTACGCCCATGGGACGACTGCTCGGTTCGCTGAAGTCCTTCTCCGGAGCCGACCTCGGCGGATTCGCGATCAAGGCCGCACTGGACCGCGCGGGCATCGGCGGCGACCAGGTGCAGTACGTGATCATGGGCCAGGTGCTCCAGGCCGGGGCGGGGCAGATCCCGGCGCGCCAGGCCGCCGTCAAGGCGGGCATCCCCATGAACGTGCCCGCGCTCACGATCAACAAGGTCTGTCTCTCGGGCCTCGACGCCATCGCCCTGGCCGACCAGCTGATCCGCGCCGGCGAGTTCGACGTGATCGTGGCCGGCGGCCAGGAGTCCATGACGAACGCCCCGCACCTGCTCCCGAAGTCCCGTGAGGGCTACAAGTACGGGGCGATCCAGATGCTCGACGCGATGGCGCACGACGGGCTGACGGACTCCTTCGAGAACATCGCCATGGGCGAGTCCACGGAGAAGCACAACACGCGCCTCGGCATCCTGCGGCCCGAGCAGGACGAGATCGCCGCCCTGTCCCACCAGCGGGCCGCCGCCGCCCAGAAGAACGGCCTCTTCGAGGCGGAGATCACGCCGGTGGAGATCCCGCAGCGCAAGGGCGAGCCGGTCGTCTTCAGCCAGGACGAGGGCATCCGCGGCGAGACGACCGCCGAGTCCCTCGGCAGGCTGCGGCCCGCCTTCACCAAGGACGGCACGATCACGGCCGGGTCGGCCTCGCAGATCTCCGACGGCGCGGCGGCGGTGGTCGTCATGAGCAAGGAGAAGGCGCAGGAGCTGGGCCTCACGTGGCTCGCCGAGATCGGCGCCCACGGCAACGTCGCGGGCCCGGACAACTCCCTGCAGTCGCAGCCCTCGAACGCGATCCTGCACGCCCTGAAGAAGGACGGCCTGGACGTCGCCGATCTCGACCTGATCGAGATCAACGAGGCCTTCGCCGCGGTCGCCGTGCAGTCAATGAAGGACCTCGGTGTTTCCCCGGAAAAGGTGAACGTCAACGGTGGGGCGATCGCCCTCGGGCACCCCATCGGCATGTCCGGCGCCCGTCTCGTCCTGCACCTGGCCCTGGAGCTGAAGCGGCGCGGCGGCGGTGTCGGCGCGGCCGCGCTGTGCGGTGGCGGCGGGCAGGGTGACGCGCTGGTCGTGCGGGTGCCCAAGGCCTGAACCTTGGTGCACGACGTACGGCCTTCCTCGTGAACGGAGCTGTGATGCAGGACGTCTCCACCCTGGTGGCCCAGGCCAGGGAAGGCCGGCCGCGGGCCGTGGCCCGGCTGATCTCCCTGGTGGAGGGGGCGTCCCCGCAGCTCCGTGAGGTCATGGCGGCGCTGGCCCCGCTGACCGGAGGCGCGTACGTCGTCGGCCTCACCGGCTCGCCCGGCGTGGGCAAGTCCACGTCCACGTCGGCGCTGGTGACGGCGTACCGGCGGGCCGGGAAGAGGGTGGGCGTGCTCGCCGTCGACCCCTCGTCGCCCTTCTCGGGCGGCGCCCTCCTCGGCGACCGGGTCCGGATGTCGGAGCACGCCTCCGACCCCGGCGTGTACATCCGTTCGATGGCGACGCGCGGCCATCTGGGTGGTCTGGCGTGGTCGGCCCCGCAGGCCATCCGGGTGCTGGACGCGGCCGGGTGCGAGGTGATCCTGGTCGAGACGGTCGGCGTGGGCCAGTCCGAGGTGGAGATCGCCTCGCAGGCGGACACGTCGGTGGTGCTGCTGGCACCCGGCATGGGGGACGGCATCCAGGCGGCCAAGGCCGGAATCCTGGAGATCGGTGACGTCTACGTGGTCAACAAGGCCGACCGGGACGGCGCCGACGCGACCGCGCGCGAGCTGAACCACATGCTGGGGCTGGGCGAGTCCCGTCGTCCCGGGGACTGGCGCCCGCCGATCGTCAAGACGGTCGCGGCGCGGGCCGAGGGGATCGACGAGGTCGTCCAGGCCCTGGAGAAGCACCGGGCCTGGATGGAGGAGCGGGGGGTCCTCGCGGACCGCCGGCGGGCCCGGGCCGCGCGCGAGGTGGAGACCATCGCGGTGACCGCGCTGCGGGAGCGGATCGGGGACCTGCACGGCGATCGCCGCCTGTCGGCTCTCGCCGAGCGGATCGTGGCGGGGGAGCTGGATCCGTACCGGGCGGCGGACGAACTGGTGGCGGGCCTGACGGAGGGCTGAGCCCCCCGCCCTCACCTTCGCCACCAGCCCGAAATCCCCTGGGGCCCTGTCACGGGCGGCTGCTAGCTTGGCCGCATGTTCCTTCACCGTGCGTAGAGGCGGACCCTTCCGCCGGCGACGTGTCGTCGCCGCGCGGGACATCGGTGTCCCCCTTTTCGCCTCCTGGTGAGGAACATTTCGCATGTCCGCGACCATTCCGCGGCCGTCGTACGCCTCGGTGCTCCGCATCCCGTACGCCCGCCGCACCTTCGCCGCCGTGCTCGTCGGCCGGCTCTCCTACGGCATGGTGTCCATCGCCGTGCTGCTCGCCGTGACCCGGACGACCGGGTCGTACGCCGTCGCCGGTACGGTGATGGCCCTGTTCGGGGCCACCAGTGTCCTGCTGTCGCCCGTGCGGGCGGCGCTCGTCGACCGCTACGGCCCCCGCCGCGCGCTGCTGCCGATGGCCTCGCTGTACGCCGCGCTGCTCGGGGCGCTGGCCGTGGCGGGCTGGCGGCCGGGGGCGTCGGGGCCGGTGCTGGGTGCCGTCGCGGTGGCGGCGGGGGCCTGTACGCCACCGCTCGGCCCGACGATGCGGACGGTGTGGAGCGCACTCGCCCCGGACCCGGGGCTGCTGCGTCGCGCGTACAGCCTCGACGGGGTCGCGGAGGAACTGCTGTTCGTGTCGGGGCCGCTGGTGGTGGGCGGGATCGTGCAGGTCACCGCCCCGGCCGCCGCCGTGGCCGTGGCGGCGCTGCTGGTCGTGGCGGGGACATGCGGGTTCGTGACCTCTCCGGCCGTGGCGCGTGTGCCGGGACGTGCGCCCGCGCCGCAGGAGGGGGCCCGGAAACGGACGCCCCGGATGGTGACCGGGATCGTGCCGCCCGTCGTCGCGGCCGGCGGGGTCGGCCTGTCGCTCGGCGCACTCGACCTGCTGGTGCTGGCCTTCGCCGAGCACCAGGGGCGCGGGGACACCGTCGTGGCCTGGATCTTCGCCGCCCTGTCCGCCGGAAGCGCGGTGGGCGGCCTGGCGTACGGCGCGATCGAGTGGCGCTCCGGCGCCCGCGTACGGCTGTCGCTGCTGACGGGAGGCCTCGGCCTCGCCCTCGCCGCCGCCGGGCTCGCCCCGAACCTCGCGGCGCTCACCGGCGCCGTCGTCTGTGCCGGCCTCTTCGTCGCGCCGGCCCTGACCACCGCGTACCTCGTCGCCGACGCCTCCGCCCCGTCCACCGCACGCACCCAGGCCGGTGCCTGGGTCAACACGGCCGTGAACGCCGGTATCTCCGCGGGCGCGGCCGCCTCGGGCCTGCTGGTGGCCCACTTCCCCCCGGCCCTCGGCTTCGCCCTCGCGGGCGGCGCGGCGCTGCTCGCGGCGACCGCCGTCGGCCTCGGGCTCCGTACGGCGGGCGACGCCGGCTGAAACGGCGGTAGGGGCACCCGGTGCCATGCGCCGGGTGCCCCTACCTGTGGGGGGAGAGAGAAGCCTGGTGGCCGAGGGGTGCGGGAGGTCAGTCCTCGGTGCGGTCGGCGGTGAGCTTGCCGGAGTCGAGGGCGACCCTCCAGTCGCTGCCGGTGCCGTCGGCGGCGGTGGTGTCGACCTCCCAGGCCTGGTCCGTGCTCTCCTCGTCGAGGTCGACGGAGGTCACGGTGCCCTTCGCGGCGGCGGCCTCGGCGGCCTCCGCGGCGGTCACCTCGCCGCCCTTCAGCGCGGCGCGGATCTGCCGGGTCTCGGCGGCGTCGTCCCCGTCGTCGTCCCGGTCGGCGTGCGAGCCGAGCACCTTGCCGGTGCGGGGGTCGACCTGGACACTGAACCACTTGTCGCCGCCGGTCAGGACGTCGACGTCCCACACCAGGGCCGTGCCCTCGTCGTCGAGGTCGGCGGAGACCGCCGTACCGGCCTTGTGCTTCAGGGCCGTCGTGATCGCGTCGGCGGCCGTGACCTGGCCGGCCTTCGCCTCGGCGGCGTTCTCGGCCTTGTCCTCGGCGTCCTGGTCCGTGTCGCGGGCGGCCTTGTCCTCGGCCCTGTCCTCCGCCTTGTCCTGGGCCGAGTCGTCGCGGTCGTCCGGGTCGTTGACGTCGTCGCGGTCGTTGTCGTCGTTCGCCACCGACACGGTCTTCTTCGCCGGCGCCTCGTCGTCACCCGCCACCGCGATGGCGGTCGCGGTGCCGCCGCCGATCAGCGCGACGGCCGTGAGGGTGGCGATGACGATGTTGCGCTTCATGGTTTTCCTCCAGAATGCGACTGGCTGCAACCAGTTACGGGTGATGTCGCCGGTTGCAGGCGGCTTGTCGGCCTCGTCTGCTTTTGACGAGGACCAATCTGGCGGACCGACGCTGAAGCGGACCTGAAGCCCCCTGAAGACCGCTTCAGGTTCGGTTTGCCAAGCTGAACGCATGCGCCTGTTGATCGTGGAAGATGAGAAGCGGCTCGCGGTGTCGCTGGCCAAGGGGCTGACGGCCGAGGGGTACGCCGTGGACGTCGTCCACGACGGAGTCGAGGGCCTGCACCGGGCGAGCGAGGGGGCGTACGACCTCGTGATCCTCGACATCATGCTGCCCGGCATGAACGGCTACCGCGTGTGCGCCGCCCTGCGCGCCGCCGGCCACGACGTACCGATCCTGATGCTCACCGCGAAGGACGGCGAGTACGACGAGGCGGAGGGCCTGGACACGGGCGCCGACGACTATCTGACCAAGCCGTTCTCCTACGTCGTCCTCGTCGCCCGGGTGAAGGCGCTGCTGCGGCGGCGCAACGCCTCCGGCGGTGCCTCGCCCGTGCACGAGGTCGGCGAGCTGAAGCTCGACACCGCCGCCCGGCGCGTGTTCCTCACCGAGGAGGAGATCACCCTCACCACCAAGGAGTTCTCCGTCCTGGAGCAGCTCGTGCTGAGAGCCGGTGAGGTCGTCTCCAAGGCCGACATCCTGGAGCACGTCTGGGACTTCGCCTACGACGGCGACCCGAACATCGTCGAGGTCTACATCAGCACCCTGCGCCGCAAGCTCGGCCCCACGCTCATCACGACCGTGCGCGGGGCCGGTTACCGACTGGAGGCCCGCCCGTGAGACGCCGCCTGGGTTCGGTGCGGGCCCGCGCCACCCTCGCCGCGACCGTCGTCGTCGCCGTCGCCCTGGTCGCGGCGGGCGCCGCCGTCCTGCTCTCGCTGCGGTTCACCCTCGTCGACAAGGCGGACACCGAGGCCGACTCCGTGGCCCGCAACGCCGCCTCGGCGCTGGCGAACGGGTTCGCCTACGACGAGCTGAGGCTGCCGGACGGCGACGAGAACCCCGTCGAGGTTCTGGACCGCGCGGAGAAGCCCGTCGCGGTCGGCGAGGACGTCGAGGCCATGAACGTGACCGCCGTCGCCTCGGACCGGCTGAACTCCGAGACCAACGACGACGCCGACGACCGGGCGGAGGGCGACCGGGACGCCGAGGACGACGGCACGCTCGGCGCCCGCGAGGTCGCCGACGAGACCTGGTACGGCGAGGGCACCGCGACCGTCGAGGGGGTGACGGCGGACTACCGGTTCGCGGCCGTCGACGTGGTCACGCCGGCCGGCGTCCCGCTCACCGTCTACGCGGGCGCCCCGCTCTCCACCGAGGAGGACGCCGTCGGCACCACGCTGACGACGATGCTCATCGGGCTGCCGCTGCTGCTGCTCACGGTCGGCGGGGTGACGTACGCCGTCACCCGGCGGGCGCTGCGCCCCGTGGAGGGCATCCGGTCCGAGATGGCCGCCATCACCGCCTCCGAGGACCTCTCCCGACGCGTCCCCGAGCCGGACACGCACGACGAGATCGCCCGGCTGGCGCGGACGACGAACGAGACCCTGGCCGCGCTGGAGACCTCCGTGGAGCGGCAGCGGGCGTTCGTCGCGGACGCCTCGCACGAGCTGCGCAGCCCGATCGCGTCCCTGCGCACCCAGCTCGAAGTGGGTGCGGCACACCCGGAGCTGCTGGATCTGGAGGGGGCGGTCGAGGACACCGTACGGCTGCAGAGCCTCGCCGCCGACCTGCTGCTGCTCGCCCGGCTGGACGCGGGGGAGAGGCCGCCGCCACAGGCGCGGTTCGACCTGGCGGAGGTCGTACGGGAGGAGGTGGCGTCCCGGGAGGGTGTGACCTGGGAAGGCGACGAGTCCGTCGAACTGCGCGGCTCGCGCACCCAGATCTGCCGTGTCCTCGGCAATCTCCTGGACAACGCCCGCCGTCACGCCCACGACCGGGTCGCCGTCACCCTGCGCACCACCCCGCAGTGGGCGATTCTCCAGGTCACGGACGACGGAGCGGGCGTCCCCGAGGCCGATCGGGAGCGGGTCTTCGAACGCTTCGTCCGGCTGGACGAGTCCCGGGCGAGGGACGACGGCGGCGCGGGCCTCGGCCTGGCGATCGCCAGGGACATCGCCCTGCGCCACTCGGGCACCCTGACGATCGGGGACGCGCCCGGCGGGGGAGCGCTGTTCGAACTCCGGCTGCCCCGGGAGAGCCAGGGGCGCGGGGCGGCGACGCAGGCGGCTCCGCCCCGGGGGCGTGAGCGGCGGCGGGGGACCCGCGGCCGAAGCTGAGGCCGCGGTCCCCGGCTCGTCACCGAAGGAGGGTCACGGCCTGCCGCGATGGCTCCGGAGGTGATCCGCGATCGGTGTCAGCGACTTGTGCAGTTCCTCCAGCGACTCCTCCGGCAGCAGGTCGATGAAGTGGCGTCGCACGGAGGCGACATGATGCGGCGCGACCCGCTGCATCGTCTCCAGGCCGTGCTCCGTCAGCACGGCGAACAGACCGCGCCGGTCGGACTCGCAGTTCTCCCGGCGCACCAGGTCCGCGTTCTCCATGCGGGTGACCTGGTGCGAGAGACGGCTCTTGGACTGGAGGGTGGCGGCGGCGAGGTCGCTCATCCGCATCCGGCGGCCCTCCGACTCGGAGAGGTTCACCAGGATCTCGTAGTCGTTCATCGTCAGGCCGAACGGCTGCAGGTCCCTTTCGAGCTGGTGGGTCAGCAGCCTGTTGACGTCCAGATGGGTGCGCCAGGCGCACTGCTCCGCATCGGTCAGCCAGCGTGTGGCCGTTTCGGTCTCCATGAATGAAGTCTACCTAAAAGGTTGAAAGGCGAACTAGTGAGGGTGAGGTTGTTCCGGTCGTACGGACAGGTCGGGTCTTACGGGGGTGGAGCATGACAACGCGCACACGTTCGACGTCACACTCCGCAGACTACCGCTCACAGCCCGAAGCGACGCTGGAGGTCCCCCAGCTGTCCGGGAAGGCGCGGTGCCCCCGCCGGCTGTCCGTGGTGACCGGGTACCCCACCGCCACCGGGTACGCCCGGCTCGTGCGGAACCACGCCCGTGGCCTGCTCGGCCATGAGGGTCTCGGAGGACTGGAGCAGGACCGTGCCCGCCCCGACGAACTCGAACTGGTGCTCCTCCCCGGAGGCGCCGCCCAGGCCCGTCATCGCACGTAGGCCGCCCATGAGACCCGCCATGTAGCCGTGGTCGTAGTGGTGGCAGGGCGAGGGGCAGTCGGCCCACCCGACCAGGGCCTGCGGGTCCACCCGGATGGGGGGTTCCATGAACACCACCGGGCCGTTGGAGGCCGCCACGAACTTGCCCGTTCCGATGAGGGTCAGGAAGCCCGGAACGATCGACTGCTTGAGTGCGAGACTTGGCTGAAAAGCGAGGAGATTGCCCGAGCGAATGGTCAGGTTGCCGTCCTCCAAGTCATACGAATTGACGTCGAAGGCCCGGTCGGCGAGGAGCATCTTGCCCGACCCCTCCGCCACGACCCAGTCGCTCGCGTGCAGAGGCGAATGGAACGACGTACGGACGAGACCGCCGAAACGGCCGTGCCCGATGCCGTTGAACTCCATCTGGCCGTAGTAGGCGATCATCTTGCCCTTCTGCAGGAACCACTGGCTCCCCTTGAGCTCCACGCAGAAGGTGTAGTTGTTGACGTTGTCGTCGGACGGCAGCGTCATCGGGTCGAAGACGGCCGGGCCGGCGACCGGTGCCCCGTACATGCTCACAGCTTCTCCTCCGAGGCCTGGACGTACACCGCACCACTGCCGCTCAGCTCCAGCTGGAACGCCTCGCCGGAACCCCGGCCCACCATGTCGCGCCAGCCGAGCGCGGTGGAGAGCTTGTTGCGTACGTCGCCGTGGTGCGCCACGTACGCCTGCGGGTCCACATGGACCGGGCGCTGGGGGGTGATCGGCACCTCGATGACCCCGCCGTGCGCCATGACCGCGACCGCCCCGTGCCCCTTGAGGGTGGTGGTGAACAGGCCCTGGCCCGTCACCTGGCCGCGCACCATGCCCATGACGCCGCCCTGGGAGCCCATGAACATCGTGCCCTGCTGGAGGGTGCCGTCGAAGGCCAGCAGACGGTCGGCCTCCACGTACAGGGTCTCGCCCGTCAGGCCGATCACCTGGATGTGGTGGCCGCCGTGCCCGAACAGCACCGTGCCGCTGCCCTCGACGGTCATCAGCGGGGTCGCCTCGCCCGCCACCCGGCGGCCGATCATCGAGGCGATACCGCCCTGACCGCCCTGCATGTTCGGGGTGAAGGACACCTCGCCCTTGTAGGCGAGCATCGCGCCGCGCTGGCTGAACAGCCGCTGGCCCGGCATCACGGTCGCCTCGATCATCTTCGAGTTGATCTCACGGAAGGCCATGTCACACGTCTCCCGCCACCGTGTTGCGCTCGCTGGGCTGGACGTAGACGAGTCCGTCGCCCTCGAAGCGGATCTGGAAGGCCTCGCCGCCGCCCTCGCCCATGAGCGTGCGGAACGTCACGCCGGACTGGAAGGACTGCTGGAGGTTGCCCTGGTGCGCGATGTACGCCCCCGGGTCCACCGTCAGCGGGTACTGGTGACTGACCCGCAGCACCACCGCCGGGCCGTCGGACATGATCGCCGCCTGGCCGTGGCCCTCTATGGTCGTCGTGAACAGACCGTTGCCCTGCGAGGCGCCGCGCAGCCCCGTGAAGCTCGTGCCCGTCCGCAGCCCGGAGTCCGTCGCGAGCAGATTGCTCGACTCCACGAACAGCTTGTCCCCCTGAAGATTCACCAGGTTGATCTCGGACGCCCGGTCCGCGAACCAACAGGTCCCCTGGCCGGTCACCTCCATCAACGTCATCTGTTCACCCGTGAGGCGCCGCGTCACCATCCCGCGCAGACCCTCACCGCCGCCGCTCAGCTTTTTGAACGACATCTGACCGTCGTAGGCGACCATCGAGCCGTTCTTCGCCTTCACGGCGTCCCCGGTCATGTCGACGGCCAGCACTTTGCTGCCTTGAAGTCGGAACATTGCCACGGGGTGACGGTAACCGGCCGAAGGGGGGACAGGACAGGTCCCAGAGGAGGATCTCGACCCTCAAGGGACCCCCTGGGACATCCGGAGGTTGACGGATGCCAGAATGGAAGACGCTTGTGCTTCCTTTCACAAGGATCGCCGAGCGACGCGACGACTCCCCCCGCCGACCCCGCCGACCTCACCGAAGGTGACCCGTGGACATAAAGACCGCCTCCGCCCTCCGCCGCCTGCGCCTCGTCTCCGCCCCCGAGGCCGTCTCCTTCCTGCTGCTGCTCGTGTGCTCGGTGCTCAAGCGCACCACGGAGTTCAACGCGGTGCCGGTGATGGGCTGGGTCCACGCCGTCCTCTTCCTCCTGTACCTGCTCTTCTGGGCCGATGCCTGGAACCGCACCAAGTGGCCGCTGAAGACCGCCGCGCTCTACTTCGCCCTCTCCGTCCTGCCCACCGGTGGCTTCTTCGCCGACCGCAGGCTCCGCCGCGAGGCCGAGAGTGCGGTCGGCGTGGCGCTCGCGTCCCGCGCGCGTGACGAGGACGAAGGAGTGGTGAAAGCGTGATCGTCGCCTTCTCCGTGACCCCGCTGGGCGTCGGTGAGGACGTGGGTGAGTACGTCGCCGAGGCCGTCCGGGTCGTCCGTGAGTCCGGTCTGCCGAACCGGACCGACGCCATGTTCACCTCGATCGAAGGTGAGTGGGACGAGGTGATGGACGTCGTGCGACGCGCCGTCGCCGCCGTCGAGGAGCGCGCGCCCCGCGTCTCGCTCGTCCTCAAGGCCGACATCCGGCCCGGTGTGACGGACGGCCTCACGTCGAAGGTGGAGACGGTGGAGCGCCACCTGTCGGCGTAGCCGCCGTCCCCGCCACGGCGAGACCCCGGTCCTTCTGGACCGGGGTTTTTGCGTGCCCGTTGTTTGAGCGATCGCTCAAAACCATGTACGGTCCTGTGCCAGAGGGGTTGAGCAGTCGCTCAAAAACGTCACCGACCTGGGGGAACGGGCATGGGGCTCTATGTGGAGGTACGGATACGGGCCGATCTGGAGGAGCTGTGGGCCCGCAGTCAGGACCCGGCCCGCCACCAGCGCTGGGACCTGCGCTTCACCGAGATCCGCTACCTCCCGCGCGCGGAGGGCGAGCCGCAGCACTTCCGGTACGCCACCCGCGTCCTGCCCGGCCTGACGGTCGCCGGGACCGGGGTCTCGGCCGGGGAGCGCGAGCGGCCGGACGGCACCAGGACCTCGGCACTGCGGTTCGCCTCCCCGCACCCCCTCTCCCTGATCGCCGAGGGCAGCGGCTACTGGCGTTACGTACCCGACGGCGACGCGGTCCGCTTCCTCACCGGCTACGACTACCGCCCCCGCTGGGGCCGCACCGGCGCCCTCGCCGACCGGCTGGTGTTCCGCCCGCTCATGGGCTGGGCCACCGCCTGGTCCTTCGACCGCCTGCGCCTCTGGCTGGAGCGGGACATCGCCCCGGAGCGGGCCCTGCGCCGCTGGCTCGCCGAGGCCGCCGTCCGCGCGCTGACGATCGTGGCCGCCTGCGCGGGGCTGGCGTACGGGGCGCTGGTGGACCCGGCCGGACCCCTCGCCCCCCTGGCGCTGTTCGCCACGCCGGTCCTGGCCGTGTCGGCGGTCCTGGCCGCCCTGATCGTGCCGCCCCTGCCCGGCACCCCGTCCGCCCGCCGCTGTCTGCGGACCCCGCCCCCGCGCGCGCGTGCGCCGCGCCTGCTCGCGACCCTGAAGGGATAGCCGCCATGCACGGAACGGTTCCGAGGACTTCTCCGTCCTCTCCCTCCTCTCCCTCCTCTCCGTCCTCGATCTTCCGGACGGTCATGGGCGCGGACTTCGACCGGCTCCATCCCGAGCTGCGCCGGCGCTTCTCGGTGGGGCTGGCGAGCGGTGAGGCCTGCACCGGCCGGGGCACGATGGAGCGGATCTGGCACGGCCGGGGCCTGGTGAAGCCGTTCCTCGCGCTCGGCGGCACCCGCAACATCCTGGTCCCGCGCGAGGGGCGGAACGTCCCCTTCACCATCGAGAACGTGCCGTACGCCGACCGCTTCGGCCGTGAGACGGTGACCTTCGTGCGTACCTTCGACCTGCCCGGCCGCTCCCGCCGGTTCGACGCCCAGATGGTGCTCAGTCCCAAGGGCGACCGTGTCCTCGACTATCTCGGCACCCACCAGCACGTGGCCAGTGACCTGCACTTCGCCGCGGAGGCCGACGGGTCGCTGCTGATCCGCTCCGGGGAACACCGGTTCCGGGAGGGGCCCGTCGACGTCCGGGTCCCGGAACTCGTCGGCGGGGAGGCGGAGGTGCGGGAGCGGTTCGACGAGCGGACGGGACGTTTCCGGATCCGGGTGCGGGTGGTGAACCGGCACTTCGGGCCCCTCTTCGGTTACGAGGGGTCGTTCGCCGCGACCTACGAGGACGTCCGGGTGTGCGGGGTCCGGGCGGGGCTGCGGCCGGTCCGTGAGGAGGCGCGGGCGTGAGCGAGGCGACCCGGGCGAAGCTGCTGGAGGGCGCGCTGCGCACGCTCGTCGAGCAGGGGATCGCCAAGACGTCCGCCCGCTCGATCGCCGCGACCGCCGGGGTGAACCAGGCGCTCGTCTTCTACCACTTCGGGTCCGTGGACGAACTCCTCGCGGCGGCTTGCCGGTTCGGGGCCGAACAGCGGGTCGCCCGCCACCGGGAGCGGCTGGCGGCGATCGGCTCGCTCGGCGAACTGCTGGCCTTCGGGCGGGAGATGCACGCGGAGGAGCGTGCGCAGGGGCATGTGGCCGTGCTGGGGCAACTCCTCGCGGGGGCGCAGACCCAGCCGCGGCTGGCGCCGGCCACGGCGGCGGGGCTGGAGCTGTGGATCACGGAGGTGGAGGGGGTGCTGCGGCGGGTCCTGTCGGGCTCGCCGCTCGGGGAGTTCGCGGACGCGGGCGGGCTGGCGCGGGCCGTGGCGGCGTCGTTCGTGGGGCTGGAGCTGTACGAGGGGGTCGATCCGGAGGGGGCGGAGGCCGCCCTCGGCGCGCTCGAACAGCTCGCGGCGCTCGCGGCCGCGCTCGACGGTCTCGGACCGGTGGCCCAGCGGGCGGTCCGTCACCACCTCCGGAAGACCGCGGGGCGGTGACGTCCGGAAGGGCTGACCGTAGGGGCCCGGACGTCGGCCGGAAGCGGTGGCGCGGGGCCGGGGCGTACCGAAAGGCGAGACGGGGCTGACCAGCATGTGACCGGCCGGTAAGGTCGATGCCGTGCCGAAGCCGCTCAGCCTCTCCTTCGACCCCATCTCGCGCGCCGACGAGCACTGGAAGCAGCGCTGGGGAAGCGTCCCGTCCATGGCCGCGATCACCTCGATCATGCGCGCCCAGCAGATCCTGCTGGCGGAGGTCGACGCGGTGGTCAAGCCGTACGGACTGACGTTCGCGCGCTACGAGGCCCTCGTGCTGCTCACCTTCTCCCAGAAGGGCGAGCTGCCGATGTCCAAGATCGGCGAGCGGCTGATGGTGCACCCCACGTCCGTGACGAACACCGTCGACCGTCTGGTGAGGTCCGGCCTCGTCGACAAGCGCCCCAATCCCAACGACGGCCGTGGCACCCTCGCCTCCATCACGGACAAGGGCCGCGAGGTCTGCGACGCCGCCACCCGCGACCTCATGTCCATGGACTTCGGCCTGGGCGCCTACGACGCCGAGGAATGCGCGGAGATCTTCGCGATGCTGCGACCGCTGCGGGTGGCCGCGGGGGACTTCGAGGAGAGCTGACCGCCCCCGCCGACGGGCGGATTCCCCGGCGACGCCAGGCCGGGCGCCCTCGGGTCCGTCCCGGCTCAGGCCGCGGCGGGGTCCGGGACCGCTTCCTTGATGATCAGCGGCTCCACCTCGCGGCTCACCTGGCGTTCCACGAAGAAGGCGGCCGTGGGGACGGTGCCGGCGAGCAGCACCCAGGCGAGGCGGCCCAGCGGCATCTTCGCCTTGCTGCCGAGGTCGAAGGCGAAGACCAGGTACAGCACGTACAGCCAGCCGTGCGCGAAGCCGACCACCGTGACGAAGCTGTCGAAGCCGTCCAGGTCCAGCAGACGCTTCCCGATCACGCCCGCCGTCAGCAGGATCAGCAGGACGGCGGTGACGTAGGCCATCACCCGGTAGCGGGTCAAGACGCTCTTCTTCATGGCGTCGAGCGTAACGGGTGCTTTTCGGTGCCTCGCGCGCGCGTCCCGGCCCGCGTTCCCGGGCGTTTACTAGGACGTCCTAGTAAATTGGACGCATGGACGCTGACGCCATCGAAGAGGGACGCCGACGCTGGCAGGCACGTTATGACTCCGCCCGGAAGCGGGAGGGGGACTTCACGAGCCTTTCCGGGGAGCGGGTGGAGCCCGTGTACGGGCCCCGGGACGGGGATGTGTACGAGGGCTTCGAGCGGATCGGATGGCCGGGGGAGTATCCGTTCACGCGGGGGCTGTATCCGACGGGGTACCGGGGGCGGACCTGGACGATCCGGCAGTTCGCGGGGTTCGGGAACGCGGAGCGGACCAACGAGCGGTACCGGTCGATCCTCGCCAACGGGGGCGGGGGGCTGTCCGTCGCGTTCGACATGCCGACGCTCATGGGGCGGGACTCGGACGATCCGCGGTCGCTCGGTGAGGTCGGGCACTGCGGGGTGGCCATCGACTCCGCCGCCGACATGGAGGTGCTGTTCCGGGGGATCCCGCTCGGGGACGTCACCACGTCGATGACGATCAGCGGGCCCGCCGTCCCGGTCTTCTGCATGTACGTCGTCGCCGCCGAGCGCCAGGGTGTCGACCCGGCCGTCCTCGACGGCACCCTCCAGACCGACATCTTCAAGGAGTACATCGCGCAGAAGGAGTGGATCTTCCCGCCCGAGCCCCACCTGCGCCTCATCGGCGATCTGATGGAGTACTGCGCGGCCCGGATCCCCGCCTACAAGCCGTTGTCCGTCTCCGGCTACCACATCCGCGAGGCCGGGGCCACGGCCGCGCAGGAGCTGGCGTACACGCTGGCGGACGGGTTCGCGTACGTGGAGCTGGGGCTCGGCCGTGGGCTGGACGTGGACGTGTTCGCGCCGGGGCTGTCCTTCTTCTTCGACGCGCACCTCGACTTCTTCGAGGAGATCGCCAAGTTCCGCGCGGCCAGGCGGATCTGGGCGCGGTGGATGCGGGACGTGTACGGGGCGCGGACCGACAAGGCGCAGTGGCTGCGCTTCCACACCCAGACCGCCGGCGTCTCGCTGACCGCGCAGCAGCCGTACAACAACGTGGTGCGCACGGCGGTGGAGGCGCTGTCCGCGGTGCTCGGCGGGACCAACTCCCTGCACACGAACGCCCTCGACGAGACGCTGGCGCTGCCGAGCGAGCGGGCGGCGGAGATCGCGCTCAGGACGCAGCAGGTGCTGATGGAGGAGACCGGGGTCGCCAACGTGGCCGATCCGCTGGGTGGTTCGTGGTACGTCGAGCAGCTGACGGACCGTATCGAGGCCGACGCCGAGAAGATCTTCGACCAGATCCGGGAGCGGGGTCTGCGGGCGCGTCCCGACGGGGTGCATCCGGTCGGGCCGATGACGTCCGGGATCCTGCGGGGGATCGAGGACGGGTGGTTCACCGGGGAGATCGCGGAGGCCGCGTTCCGGTATCAGCAGGCCCTGGAGAAGGGGGAGAAGCGGGTGGTCGGGGTCAACGTCCACCAGGGGTCGGTGACCGGGGATCTGGAGATCCTGCGGGTCGGGCACGAAGTGGAGCGGGAGCAGGTACGGGTGCTGGACGGGCGGAAGGCGCGGCGGGACGGTGCGGCCGTGCGGGCGGGGCTCGACGCGATGGTCGCTGCCGTCCGGGAGGGGGGCGACACGATCGGGCCGATGCTTGACGCGGTACGGGCCGAGGCGACGTTGGGGGAGATCTGTGGGGTGTTGCGGGAGGAGTGGGGGGTGTATACGGAGCCGGCGGGCTTCTAGGTGCGGCCTTCTAGGTGCGGGGTGCGGGGTGCGGGCTTCTGGGCGGGGTGGGGGTCGGTGGGGTGACTCCGGGGGATTTCGCCCTCGCCGCCCCTACCCGTCCCATCCCCAAGGGCTGCGCGCCCCTGCGACCCCCGTCACGGACTCGGGGCTCCGCCCCGGACCCCGTTCGCGCAGTCCCCGCGCCCCTGAGAGCGACGTGGCCCCGCGTCCTGAAAGGTGACAGGGGCGCCCCTCACTCAGCTCTCGGTCGGAGTGGCTGCCGTGCCGTTCAGGCCCGTCAGCAGCAGCCTCGTGAAGTCGCGTACCCATTGTTCGTCCGCCGGGCCCGCGCTGATCAGGGTGCGGTGGACCACCGCACCGGCCACGACGTCGAAGATGAGGTCGACGGTGCGGGACGCGGTGGCGGGGTCGGGTTCGGGGGGCAGTTCGCCGCGGGTCTGGGCGCGGGTGCGGCCCTCCAGGACGAGGCGTTTCTGGCGGTCGACGATGGACGCGCGGATGCGTGCGCGCAGGGCGTCGTCGCGGGTGGACTCCGCGATGACCGCCATCAGACCGCTCCTGGCCTCGGGCCGGGCCAGGATCGCCGCGAACTGGAGCACGACGCCCTCGATGTCGGCCGCCAGACTGCCCCGGTCGGGAAGGCGCAGTTCGTCGAAGAGTTCCGCGACCGCGTCCACGACCAGTTCGTTCTTGCCCGCCCAGCGCCGGTAGAGCGTCGTCTTCGCGACGCCGGCCCGCGTGGCCACGTCACCCAGGGTCAGCTTCGACCAGCCGAGGTCGACCAGCGCTTCCCGGGTCGCCGCCAGGATCGCGGCGTCCGCGGCTGCGCTGCGCGGTCGGCCGCCCGTGGCGCGGGAGGCGGGGGTGCGGCTCTGCATCCGCCGACCATATCCGGCCGTTGTCGAAATCCCGGGTGGTGGCGTGAGGCAGATCACTGCGGAGTGGGTAGTGAGGGGTACAGGGAGCCGTCCGGGGCAGTTACGCTACGAGTCGTAGCGAAAGCTGGGGGTGGACACCGGCTCTCGGGACGCTTTTCACCCGCGTGCTCGGAAGGGGGAGGATGTACTCATGCAGCCACGGAACATGTCCATGAGCGGAGTCGTCGACCTCGCCGCGGTGAAGGCGGCCCAGGAGGCCAAGGCGAAGGCGGAGCAGGCGCGCGCCGAAGCGGCACGGCAGGGCGGGGGAGGGGCGGTTTCCCCGGCCGACCTGGTCATCGACGTCGATGAGGCCGGGTTCGAGAGCGAGGTTCTGCAGCGGTCCACCGAAGTGCCCGTCGTCATCGACTTCTGGGCCGAGTGGTGCCAGCCCTGCAAGCAGCTCAGCCCGGTGCTGGAGCGGCTGGCCGTCGAGTACGCCGGCAAGTTCGTCCTCGCCAAGATCGATGTCGACGCCAACCAGATGTTGATGCAGCAGTTCGGTATCCAGGGGATCCCGGCTGTGTTCGCCGTAGTCGCCGGGCAGGCGCTGCCCCTCTTCCAGGGAGCCGCCCCCGAGCAGCAGATCCGCTCGACCCTCGACCAGCTCGTGCAGGTCGCCGAGGAGCGCTTCGGGCTCACCGGCCTCGTGGTGGACCCGGACGCCGAGGCCGGCGCCCCCGTCCAGGCGGCCCCGCAGATCCCGGCCGGTCCGTACGACCACCTGCTCGAAGCCGCCGTGCACGCCCTGGACGCGGGCGACTTCGGCGGCGCGGTGCAGGCGTACAAGAACGTGCTGAGCGACGACCCGGGCAACACCGAGGCCAAACTGGGCCTCGCGCAGGCCGAGTTGCTGCAGCGTGTGCAGGGAGCCGATCCGCAGGACGTGCGCAAGGCGGCCGCCGACAACCCGGGTGACGCGCAGGCGCAGATCGCCGCGGCGGACCTCGACCTCGTCGGCGGACATGTGGAGGACGCGTTCGGTCGACTCATCGACACCGTGCGGGTCACCGCGGGGGACGACCGGGAGGCCGTACGGACGCGGCTGTTGGAGTTGTTCGAGGTGGTCGGCGGTGACGATCCGCGGGTGGCCGCGGCGCGGCGCGCGCTGGCTCGGGCGCTGTTCTGACCCGCCGGTGAACCCCCGGCCCGGCTGAGCGCCGGCTGCGCCGGGCGGGGGCTTCGGGGGGGCCGGGGGGCCTTCGGTCCCGGAGTGCCGGGACGTGTGTTGCGCGAGTGAGAGATTTGGCGACACAGCGACACCGCGGCCGCGTTTTGCCAAATCTTGGTAAACGCGGCCGCTGTTACTGGCAGTAAGAGAATCTCGTCGATCTGTCGGACTCTGTCCATCTGTCAACCGATGTGTCACCTCACTCGGCGACACCCAGGGTCGCTGGTCGATGCCGATGGGTCGTTGTTCGGTTATCCGTCCGTTACTAGCCAGTAACGACCCCCCTTGCGGGGGCGGCGAGAATGCACCACGATCGGCGACGCTCGGTCCTTCCCCGTACCCCGCCAACCAGTCGGGTCATCGGGTTTTCTGGGTCCCCACCGAGTAGAGCGGGCGACAGTGGCGCCTGCTCTTGGACAGGGGGGTCTCCGCCCGAGGGTGGAGCCTGTCCAGCAGGTTGTGCGTGATGCGTGTCAGGCGCGACCAGTGGTTGTCGCTCGGGGGTGATCGCCGGTGAGTTCGGGCGCTGTTCGCGCCACCGAGCGCGGGCGCTCTCCTTCCCGAGGACGTAGCACTTCTCCCATCCCTGCCTGGCTGAGCCGCCACCCATGGGGGCGAGCCGGTGTCAGGAGATGTACGTCCGAGAAGGAGGAAATATGGAGTCCCAGGTGCGTGGCGGGACCAGATGGAAGCGGTTCGCTGTGGTCATGGTGCCCAGCGTCGCCGCCACGGCAGCGATAGGTGTCGCCCTCGCGCAGGGTGCTCTCGCAGCGTCGTTCAGTGTGTCGGGCCAGTCGTTCAAGGTGACGGCTGACCAGCTCGACGGTACGGGCTTCTCGCAGTACGGAGCGCTCGACGAGGGGTACACCCTCAAGGGCGAGAAGACGGTTCACCCCGTCGCCGTTTCGGCGTTCAAGTCCGCGTCGATCACCAACATGTGCCAGTCGGTCGTCACCCCGGGCGTCCCGTTCCTCGGTAGCGTCAGCCTCAAGCTGACCGCCGGTACGGGTGGCAAGAAGGTCGAGGCCGAGAACCTCTACATCGACGTCGAGGACCTCTCGGCCGATGCCGTCTTCCGCGGCATCGACATCGGTGTGGCGGCCAAGGACGCCAACAAGGGTCCGGGCATGAAGGGTGGCTCGGAGCAGGCCAACCCCTACGGGTTCGCCCAGCAGGCCGACTCGGCCACGCTGACCGACGTGAAGCAGACGGCGTGGGCCACCACTGCCGGAACCTTCAAGCTGAGCAACCTGAAGATGTCGCTCCACAAGGGCACGGTGGAGTGCTACTAGGCACTCCCTGGGCGGGTGAGGGGGCCTGTGCTTCTTCGCCCGCCCGTCCCTCAGCGCCGTGCGCTCCGCCGCGCACGCGCAGTCCGTACGTGAATTCCGTACGCGCGCTTCGGCGTACGTGAACTTGTCACAGCAACACCGTTCCAGGGAGCTGTTGTCCATGAGCGCCGAGTCAACGGGGCAGAACGAAGACTATCTCCGCGTCCTCCGGCGGCGCTTCCGCGACTGGAGGGGCAGCCGTCCCTTCTGGGCGGGCCTGTTGGTACTGCTCAGCGGCTTCCCGATCATGTACTTCCCGTACGCGAACATCCAGCTCGGCCACCTCACGCTCGCCATGGCGACGACGGGCGGTTCGGGTTCCCTCATCATCGGCGTGCTGCTGGTGGTGCTCGGGGTCAGCCTGTGGTTCCAGCGGCATGTACGCACCTTCGCCGGTACGGCGGCGATCCTCCTGGCGCTCGTGTCCATCCCCGTCTCCAACCTCGGGGGCTTCGGCTTCGGCTTCCTGCTCGCCCTGATCGGCGGTGCGCTGGCCATCGCCTGGGGGCCCGGTCACGACGAGGCGCCGGTGCCGTCCACCTACCGGACCCCGGCACAGTCCGCGGTTCCCCAGGACACGGCCGCCGGGAACACGACGGCGCAGAACACGGCACAGCAAGGTGCGGTCCCCCTGCACAAGGGCGACGCCCCCGAGCCCGCGACAGCGGGTTCGATGAGCGGGGCGGCGAACGGCGAGGGCGACGACCTGTCAGGTACCACCCCCACGAACGGGACGAACGGGAGGCACAGTGCCGGCTGACGAGGTGACCCACGGGACTTCGGTGGGAGAGTCCCGTGCGAGATCCGGACCGCGGCACGCGGCACCCAGGAAGCCCCTTCTCACCCGGCTGAACATGCCGGCGGGCAAGGCGATAGCCCTGGCGGCCATGCCTACGGCGGTCCTCATGGGCATGGGCTTCACCCCCACCCTGGCACTCGCCGAGGACCCCGCGTCCAAGAGCCTGACGGCCGACGAGTACAAGGACTGCGTGACGGCCCTGGAGGCCGCCGAGGAGGACAAGGACACCTCCGCCTCCCCGACGCCGTCCGCCTCCGCGACGGAGAGCGCCGACCCCTCGGACGACGAGGCGAAGGACGAGGACAAGCCCGCGGGCGACGACTCCTCGGACGACTCCGCCTCCGACGACACGTCCTCGGACGACTCCTCTTCGTCGGATTCAGGTTCCGACGACAAGGACACGGGGGACGACTCCGCGCCGACGGACACCTCCGAGAAGCCGGCCTCGGACGAGGCGGCCTCCGACAAGGCGGCCGCGGACACGGCGTCGGACTCCGCCGCGGACAGCGGCAGCGGCGGCAACGTCCTGGAGGACATCGGCGGCGCGCTCGAGGACCTGTTCACGCCGGACGACGAGGAGACGGGGAGCGACACCCCGTCCCCGTCCACCAGCCCGTCCCCGTCGCCCTCGGCGGCGGACAGCGGCTCCGGCTCGGACGAGGACAAGGGCGAGGACAAGGACTCCGGCAAGGACGGCAAGGGCTCCGTCGACGTCACCGACAAGGTCGAGGACTCCGCCAAGGACGTCACCGGCACCGCCGACGACGAGACCGACGACAAGGCCGACGACGCCGAGGACACGGCGGAGGACACCGCCGCCGACGCCACCGCGACGCCGAGCCCGTCCCCGAGCGAGAGCACGGACCTGGACGACTGCTTCGTCGCCACGGACGACGAGAGCGGCGTGGAGAAGGGCATCCCCGCGCTGCCCTCCGAGCCCTGGTACCTGAACGCCAGCTCGCTGACGCTGAAGGGCGCCGACTACAAGGGCGTCGTCAAGGTGCGGACCGCCGACGGCAAGGTCAAGGAGGTGCTGAAGTACGTCATCTCCGACGGCACCGACATCGGCGACCTCCACCAGACGGTCGACGACAAGCAGGCCGGCGTGACCTACCACGTGCAGGCCGGCAAGGGCACGACGTCCACCATCCGCGACGGCCAGACGGTCATGTACACCGAGAGCATCTCCGGCAACCTGCTCGGTCTGATCCCGGTGACCTTCGACCCGAAGCACCCGCCGCCGCTGAACATCCCGCTGATCTACTTCACCAAGGTGAAGGTCGTCCAGGCGGGCCAGTTCGGCGGGACGCTCACCGTGCCGGGGCTGCACCAGTTCACCACCAAGTGAGCGCCCGCCTCCCCGCGGCCCGCTGAGCGCCGCACAGGACCCTTCCGGGAGCCGCACAGACCGAGGGCGCCCCCTGTTCCAGGGGGCGCCCTCGGCGCTCTTCCGGACGACCGCCGGCCCGCGTCAGTCGCGGGCGCCGCCGCCCAGGTGGTGCACCCGGACCATGTTGGTGGTGCCCGGGACACCGGGGGGCGAGCCGGCGGTGATGACCGCGATGTCGCCCTCCTGGAAGCGCTTGAGCTTGACCATCTCCTGGTCCACCAGGTCGACCATCTCGTCGGTGCTGTTCACGAACGGCACGACGTGCGACTCGACACCCCAGCTGAGCGCCAGCTGGTTGCGGGTGGACTCGTCGGTGGTGAACGCGACGATCGGCTGGGAGGCGCGGTAGCGCGACAGCCGGCGGGCGGTGTCACCGGACTGCGTGAAGGCGACCAGGGCCCGGCCGCCCAGGAAGTCGGCGATCTCGCAGGCGGCACGGGCGATCGAACCACCCTGCGTCCGCGGCTTCTTGCCCGGCACCAGCGGCTGCAGGCCCTTGGAGAGCAGCTCCTGCTCGGCCGCCGTGACGATCTTCGACATCGTGCGGACCGTCTCCAGCGGGTACGCGCCCACGCTGGACTCCGCCGACAGCATGACCGCGTCCGCGCCGTCCAGGATCGCGTTGGCGACGTCGGACGCCTCGGCGCGCGTGGGGCGGGAGTTGGTGATCATCGACTCCATCATCTGGGTCGCCACGATCACCGGCTTGGCGTTGCGGCGGCACAGCTCGATGAGCCGCTTCTGCACCATGGGGACCTTCTCGAGCGGGTACTCGACGGCCAGGTCGCCACGGGCGACCATCACGCCGTCGAACGCCATCACGACGTCCTCCATGTTCTCCACGGCCTGCGGCTTCTCCACCTTGGCGATGACGGGGACCCGGCGGCCCACCTCGTCCATCACCTTGTGGACGTCCCGCACGTCCTCGGCGTCCCGCACGAAGGACAGCGCCACCAGGTCGCAGCCCATCCGCAGCGCGAAGCGCAGGTCCTCGACGTCCTTCTCGGACAGCGCCGGCACGTTGACGGCCGCGCCGGGCAGGTTGATGCCCTTGTGGTCGGAGATGACCCCGCCCTCGATGACCTCGGTCCGCACCCGCGGGCCGTCGACCTCGATGACCTTCAGCTCGACGTTGCCGTCGTTGATGAGGATCTGGTCGCCGGGGGAGACGTCACCGGGCAGACCCTTGTACGTCGTACCGCAGATCTGCTTGTCGCCCGGCACGTCCTCGGCGGTGATCGTGAACTCGTCACCGCGCACCAGCTCCACCGGGCCCTCGGCGAAGGTCTCCAGGCGGATCTTGGGGCCCTGCAGGTCGGCGAGGACACCGAGAGCCACACCGGTCTCGGCGGAGGCGGCCCGGACCCGGTCGTAGCGGCCCTGGTGCTCGGCGTGACTGCCGTGGCTGAAATTGAAACGGGCCACGTTCATGCCGGCCTCGATGAGGGCGACCAGTTGCTCGTGGGAGTCGACCGCGGGGCCGAGAGTACAGACGATTTTCGAACGGCGCATGGGACGATCCTATCGGTTTGTTTCGCTGCGGAATATTCCGTCTGATGGAATAGCAAATGTGCGGCTATGCGCTCAGACGTGTTACCGGTGTGTATTCCTCGGCTGTTCTTCGCTCACTCGCGTCCTCTTCGCTCATATGGCGACCAGGGCATACGTTTGTGTCGCGATCTCCAGTTCCTCGTCCGTCGGCACCACCGCGACCGCGACCCGCGCACCGGCCGGCGAGATCAGCCGGGGCTCATCGCTCCGTACGGCGTTCAGCTCGCCGTCGACCGCGAGGCCCAGCCCCTCCAGGCCCGCCACGGCGGCCTCCCGCACGGGCGCCGCGTTCTCGCCGACACCGGCGGTGAAGGCGAGAGCGTCCACCCGGCCGAGCACCGCGCAGTAGGCGCCGATGTACTTCTTCAGCCGGTGAATGTAGATGTCGAAGGCCAGCTTCGCCCGCTCGTCGCCCTCGTCGACGCGGCGGCGAATTTCCCGCATGTCGTTGTCGCCGCACAGTCCGATGAGACCGCTCTTCTTGTTGAGGAGAGTGTCGATCTCGTCCGTGGACATTTCGCCAACGCGCATCAAATGAAAGATGACGGCCGGGTCCAGGTCCCCGGAGCGCGTACCCATCACCAGTCCCTCCAAGGGCGTGAGCCCCATGGAGGTGTCCACGCACCGCCCGCCCTCGACCGCCGAGGCGGACGCCCCGTTGCCGAGGTGCAGCACGATCACGTTCACGTCCTCGGGCGCCCTGCCGAGCAGTGCGGCGGTGGCACGGGAGACGTACGCGTGCGAGGTGCCGTGGAAGCCGTAGCGCCGGATGCGGTGGGCGTCCGCGGTCTCCACGTCGATCGCGTAACGGGCCGCGGACTCCGGCATCGTCGTGTGGAACGCGGTGTCGAAGACGGCGACCTGGGGGAGGTCGGGCCGCAGGGCCCGGGCGGTGCGGATACCGGTGAGGTTGGCCGGGTTGTGCAGCGGCGCCACCGGGATCAGGCGCTCGATCTCGGCGAGGACGGTGTCGTCGACGACCGTCGGCTGCGTGAAGCTCTGCCCGCCGTGCACGACACGGTGCCCGATGGCGGCCAGCTCGGGGGAGTCGAGGCCGAGCCCGTCGGCCGCCAGCTCCTCGGCGACGGCCTTCAGGGCGGCCTCGTGGTCGGCGATCGGGCCGGTGCGCTCGCGGGAGACGCCGCCGTCGGTGAGCGGGGTGTGCTTCAGCCGGGAGTTCTCCTCACCGATCCGCTCGACCAGCCCCACGGCCAGCCGGCCGCTGTCGCGCATGTCGAGCAGCTGGTACTTCACCGAGGAGGAGCCGGAGTTGAGGACGAGTACGCGGGTGGCGGTCACGGTCTGCTTCCTGACGGGGTTCACTTGCCGGGGGTGCCGGGGGTGCCGGGGGTGCCGGGGGTGCCGGGGGTGCCGAGGGCGGCGGTGGTCTGCGCCTGGATCGCCGTGATGGCGACCGTGGTGACGATGTCCTGGACGAGCGCGCCCCGGGAGAGGTCGTTGACCGGCTTGCGCAGCCCCTGGAGCACCGGCCCGACCGCGAGCGCGCCCGCCGACCGCTGCACGGCCTTGTAGGTGTTGTTGCCGGTGTTGAGGTCCGGGAAGATCAGCACCGTCGCCTGGCCCGCGACCTCGGAGTCCGGCAGCTTCGTCGCCGCGACGCTCGGCTCGACGGCGGCGTCGTACTGGATCGGGCCCTCGATCAGCAGGTCGGGCCGCCGCGCGCGCACCAGTTCGGTGGCCTGGCGCACCTTGTCGACGTCGGCGCCCGAGCCGGACGTCCCCGTGGAGTACGACAGCATCGCGATCCGCGGTTCGACCCCGAACTGCCGTGCGGTGGCGGCCGACTGGACGGCGATGTCGGCGAGCTGCTCGGCGTTCGGGTCCGGGTTGACCGCGCAGTCCCCGTAGACGAGCACCTTGTCGGCGAGGCACATGAAGAAGACGGACGAGACGATGTCCGCGTCCGGCCTGGTCTTGATGATCTCGAAGGCGGGGCGGATGGTGGCGGCGGTGGAGTGCACCGACCCCGACACCATCCCGTCGGCGAGCCCCTCCTGGACCATGAGCGTGCCGAAGTAGTTCACATCGGACACCACGTCGTACGCCAGCTCGACGCTGATGTTCTTGTGGGCGCGGAACCGGGCGTACTTCTCGGCGAACATGTCCCGCCACGTGGAGGTCGCCGGGTCCACCAACTGGCTGTCGCCCAGGTCGATGCCCAGGTCGGCGGCCTTCTTGCGGATCTGTTCGACCGGGCCGAGCAGCGTGAGGTCGCAGACCCCGCGCCGCAGCAGCACCTCGGCGGCGTGCAGGACGCGTTCCTCGGTGCCCTCGGGCAGCACGACGCGGCGCTTGTCGGAGCGGGCCTGTTCGAGGAGGGTGTGCTCGAACATCATCGGCGTGACCCGGTCGCTGCTCGGCGCGGAGACCCGGCCCCGCAGCTCGGCGGTGTCGACGTACCGCTCGAACAGGCCGAGCGCGGTCTCCGCCTTGCGCGGTGTCACCGCGCTCAACTTGCCCTCCATGGAGAACAGTTCGGAAGCGGTGAGGAAGGAACCCGTCTCGACGGCGACCACCGGCGTGCCGGGCGCGAGCCGGGACGCGAGGGTCAGCACCTCCTCGCTGGGCCGCTCGTTCAGGGTGAGCAGCACACCGGCGATGGGCGGGGTGCCGGCGCTGTGGGCGGCGAGGGCGCCGACGACGAGGTCCGCGCGGTCGCCGGGGGTGACGACCATGCAGCCCGGGGTCAGGGCGTTGAGGAAGTTCGGCAGCATGGCCCCGCCGAAGACGAAGTTCAGCGCGTCGCGGGCGAGGCCCGCGTCGTCGCCGAGGAGGACCTTGCCGCCCAGGGCGTGGGTGATCTGGGCGACGGTGGGCGCGGCGAGCGCCGGCTCGTCGGGCAGGACGTAACAGGGCACGGGCAGGGGCAGCCGGGAGTCGCCGAGCCGCTCGGCTATCTCGGTGCGGTCGGCGGGCGGGACCCGGTTGACGACCATGGCGAGCACGTCGCAGCCGAGGCTCTCGTAGGCGCGGAACGCGTTGTGCGTCTCGGCGGCCACGGAATCGGCGGGCTGCTTGCGGCCGCCGACGACCGGGATGACGGACGCGCCGAACTCGTTGGCGAGCCGGGCGTTGAGGGAGAGCTCGTCCGGGAACTGGGTGTCGGCGAAGTCCGTACCGAGGACGAGGACGACGTCGAAGTCGCGCGCGACGGCGTGGAACCGGTCGACGAGCGTCGACACCAGCTCGCCCGTGCCGTGCTCGGCCTGGAGGGTGGACGCCTCGTGGTAGTCCATGCCGTACACGGTCGCCGGGTCCTGGGTGAGCCGGTACCGTGCGCGCAGCAGATCGAAGAGCCGGTCCGGTCCGTGGTGCAGCAGCGGCCGGAACACCCCCACCCGGTCGACCTGGCGGGTCAGGAGCTCCATGACCCCCAGCTCGACGACCTGGCGGCCGTCGCCGCGGTCGATCCCGGTCACGTACACGCTGCGCGTCACGTGTGCTCTCCGTTTCATGTGGGACGTGTAGGACGTGTGGTGCGGTTGGTGGGGGTTCGGCCGACAGGGGTGAAAATCACCGTCGCGGCGGACAGAAACCCTCTTGACAATACCCCTGGCCATGGATAAGGCGCCCATCAGCCCGTCGTGGTGCCGGGTGGGGGCGGACGGGCGCGGCGACCCCCTGGGAGCCGTGAAACAATCGGACTGGCTCATAAGTACCAGCACCGAGCAGGACCGATCAGGACGATCAGGAGACACAGCACGATGCGTATCGGAGTTCTCACCGCAGGCGGCGACTGTCCGGGCCTGAACGCAGTGATCCGGTCGGTCGTGCACCGAGCGGTCGCCCAGTACGGCGACGAGGTCATCGGATTCGAGGACGGCTACGCCGGCCTCCTCGACGGCCGCTACCGCACCCTCGACCTGGATTCCGTCAGCGGCATCCTGGCCCGCGGCGGCACCATCCTCGGCTCCTCGCGCCTCCAGCGCGACCGCCTCCGTGAGGCCTGCGAGAACGCCCAGGACATGGCGCACCAGTTCGGTATCGACGTACTGATCCCGATCGGCGGCGAGGGCACGCTGACGGCGGCGCGGATGCTGTCGGACGCGGGCCTGCCGGTGGTCGGCGTCCCGAAGACCATCGACAACGACATCTCCTCGACGGACCGCACCTTCGGCTTCGACACGGCCGTCGGGGTCGCCACCGAGGCGATGGACCGCCTGAAGACGACCGCCGAGTCCCATCAGCGGGTGATGGTGGTCGAGGTGATGGGCCGCCACGCGGGGTGGATCGCGCTGGAGTCGGGCATGGCGGCGGGCGCGCACGGCATCTGTCTGCCCGAGCGCGCGTTCGACCCGGCCAGCCTGGTGAAGATGGTCGAGGAGCGGTTCGCCCGCGGCAAGAAGTTCGCGGTCATCTGTGTCGCCGAGGGCGCCCACCCGGCCGAGGGCTCGATGGACTACGGCCACGGCGAGATCGACCAGTTCGGCCACGAGCGCTTCCAGGGCATCGGCGCGGCCCTGGCGTACGAGCTGGAGCGACGCCTCGGCAAGGAGGCCAAGCCGGTCATTCTCGGTCACATCCAGCGGGGCGGCACCCCGACCGCGTACGACAGGGTGCTCGCCACGCGCTTCGGCTGGCACGCGGTCGAGGCCGCGCACCGGGCCGACTTCGGCCGGATGACCGCGCTGCGCGGCACCGACGTGGTGATGGTGCCGCTGGCGGAGGCCGTGACCGAGCTGAAGACGGTGCCGAAGGACCGGATGGACGAGGCGGAGTCGGTGTTCTAGACCGGTTGCCGGTGAGGAGGGCGTCCCGGCCCCTTCAGGGGGCCGCCGTTCTGCGCACGAGTGCCCAGAAGTGGCCGACGACGTGGTCCAGGTAGTCACGGCCCGCGTCGCCCGAGTCGGTGGCGGCGGTGCCGTTGGCCCAGGTGAGGGTGGCGGTCATCAGGTTCTGGTAGTCGGTGTGCATCTCCCGCAGGACGTCCTCCAGCAGACGCCGGTCGAGGTGTCTGTCGAGGGCCAGCAGCTTGAGGGCGGGCCGCACTTGCGCCTGCCAGCGGGTGGTCACCGCGCTGTGCAGAAGTTCCCTGAGCCGTGCCTCGCGTCCGGTGGCGACGACGAGTTCGGGGATCGTGAGGTCGAGTGCGACGCCGAGGGCGGCGCACTGGCGGTCGGTGCCGCTCCAGTCCTCGCTCTCCTCCATCCCCAGATACGCGGAGAGTTCGAGCCCGACCGCGCGGGCGACGTCCTCGGCGGCGATCCCCCGGGCCGTGCGGTGCTCGCGCACGGTCCGGGGCGCGCCGATGAGTTCGCTGGTCGAGCACCACAACACACCGGCGAGCGCGCTGAGTTCGGGGCCGGTGGGCGCGATGCCGGCGCGCTCCCAGGCGGCGACCAGGTCCGGGGTGACATGGGGGAGCCCGTACGAGGAGCGCATGCCGTACGCGACGTGCTCGGGCCCCATGCCGAGGGCGATACGCAGTCGCCGGGCCGCGGGGGCGTTGAAGGGCGGAGTGGGAGTGTCGGCTGTCCGGGATTCCGGGGGCGGCTGGTGGAGCTGCCGTTCGGGTTCGTGGGCTGAACGTCGGTGCACGCGCACACCGTAGGACCGCGCGGCGCCGGTGACTACGGGCTGTTCGGCCACAATCACGGATGGTGGGACTCCATGCCCGGTGAGAAAGCTGTGACTCCCGGGTTCCGGGGGCCTCGGCGCGGATGCCCGGGTAGGAATGACCGCATGACGAAGCTGGACGGACACATACGCGAGCGCCTACTGGCGCCGAACTTCTGGCACTTGGCGACGGTCGGGCCGGACGGGGCGCCTCAGGTATCACCCATGTGGGTGGACATCGAGGCCGTCGGCGACACCGAACACGTCATGGTCAACACCTCCGTGGGGCGGGTGAAGGAGGAGAACCTGCGCCGCAACCCGCTGGTGTCCCTGTCCCATCACGACCCCGACGACCCCTACGACCGGGCCGAGATCCGGGGGCGGGCGGTGCGGTTCGTGGAGGGTGACGAGGCGCTGCACGCCATGGACCGGCTCACCCGCAAGTACATCGGGCAGGAGCGGTATCCGTGGCTGCTGCCCGGGGAGCGGCGGCTGATGATCCTGATCGAACCGCTGCGGGTGCGGCGGGTCGTGGGCGTGGAGCCGTTCCGCGCGGGGGTGCTGCCGCAGGAGTGAGGGGGGAGGGGACCTGAGGCCGGCCGCGGAAGCCGGCCGGCCTCACCCCTTGACCGCCCCGCCCAGCGCGAACCCGCCGCCCAGCCGCCGGGCCACCGCCACGTACAGCAGGATCACCGGCGTCGAGTAGATCACCGAGAACGCCGCCAACTGGCCGTAGACCACCGTCCCCCGGTTCCCGAAGAACTCGTTGACGCTGACGGCCGCCGGCATCTGTTCCGGGGTGAGCAGCAGCATGAACGGGACGAAGAAGTTCCCCCACATCATCACGAACGAGAAGACGGTCACCACGGCGACGCCCGGTCCCATCAGGGGAAGCACCACCCGCAGCAGTGACTGGAACGACGACGCGCCGTCCGTCCACGCCGCCTCCTCCAGTTCCTTCGGCACCCCGTCCATGAAGTTCTTCATCAGCCAGATCGCGAACGGCAGTTGGGAGGCGGCGAAGAAGAAGATCGTGCCCTGCATGGTGTCGATCAGGTTCACCTGGACGAACAGCGCGTACACCGGAACCATGATCGCGGTGATCGGGAGGCTCGTCGCGAAGAGGATCGTCAGCAGGAAGGGGCGGTTCAGACGGGAGCGGAAGCGGGAGAGCGGGTAGGCCGCCAGAGCCGCGCACACCACGGTCAGCGCCGTCCCTCCGCCGCACAGGAGCAGGCTGTTGAGCAGCGGCGTGAAGGTGATGTCGGAGGTCAGGACGGCGTCGAAGTTGTCGAGGGTCACGCCGTCGGGGACCTTCACCCTCAGGTCCGCACGCGGATCCACGGACGACAGGACCACCCAGGCCAGCGGGAGCACGAAGGCCGCGGCGACGACGAGGAGGCCGGCGTCGGCGGCCAGACGGTGGCGGACCGCGCGGCGGGAGACGGGGGCCCGGGTCTTCGGGGCCACGGGACTCACACCTCCGTCCGCAGCAGGCGCAGATAGAGCACCGAGAACAGCGAGCCCACCACCAGCAGCAACAGCGCCACCGCGGTGCCGTAGCCGATCATGCTCTTCTGGAACGCCTCCTCGTACATGAACAGGGGCAGGGTCTGGCTCCGGCCACCGGGGCCGCCTCGCGTCATCACCCAGATCAGGCCGAACACGGACAGCGTCTGCAGGGTGATGAGCATCAGGTTGGTGCCGATGGAGCGGCGGATCATCGGGAGCGTGATGTGCCACATGCGGCGCATGCCGCTCGCGCCGTCGACCTCCGCCGCCTCCGTGATCTCCTTCGGGATCTCGTTCAGGGCCGCCGAGTACACCAGCATCGAGAACGCCGTGCCCCGCCAGACGTTCGCGAACGACACGGCCAGGATCGGAAGCGTGTAGAGCCAGTTCTGGGACGGGAGACCGAGCCAGTCCAGGAGCGCGTTCAGCGTCCCCTCACGGCGGAAGAACGCGTAGAGGAGGAAGCCGGCGACGACCTCCGGCAGGACCCAGGCCGTGACGACGATGCCACCGACCAGCGTGCGCACGGGTTTCGAGGCGCGCCGCATCAGGGCGGCCAGGGCCAGGCCGAGGGTGTTCTGGCCGACCAGGGCCGAGACCACCGTGAAGACCAGGGTGAGCCGGACCGCGTTGAGGAAGGCCTCGTCCCCGAACGCCGTACGGAAGTTCTCGAAGCCGACGAAGGAGTCCTCGGCCTGGCCGGTGAGCTGGAGGTCGGTGAAGGCGATGTAGGCGCAGTAGCCGATGGGGCCGGCGAGGAAGAGGAGCAGGAGGACGGTGGCGGGGGTGAGGGGGAGGGCCCGGGTGAACGCCCGGAACGCGGGGCGGGGCGGTCCCTTCGCGGCCGGCCCCTTCATGCGCGGGGGCTCATTCCTCGATCACCTGGTCGTCCGTGGCCGCCCGCAGTTCCTCGGCGTAGTTCTCGGCCGCCTCGGACACGGACGCGTCGCCCGTCGTCACGGATTCCATCGCTTCCTGGATGGCCGTGGAGACCTTGGGATAGGCCGGGTACGCCGGGCGGTAGTGCGTGCTCGACACCAGGTCCGTGAAGAACTCGATGCCGGGCTGGGCCTTGGCGTACGCCGGGTCCTCGGCGACGTCCTTGCGGACCGCGATCCCCGAGTTGGCGATGTACCACTTCCGGGCGTTGGCCTTCGACTGCATGGTCTTGATGAACTCGAAGGCGAGATCGGGGTTCCCCGCCTTGTCGGGGATCGCCCAGGTCCAGCCGCCGGACATGCTCACCTTGCCGGGGGACTGGCCGTGCTGGGTGGGCATGGGGGCGAGGCCGAGCTTCTCCGACCACTGGGGCCATGCGTGGCCGCTGCCGGGCAGCCAGTCCTGGGGGAGCCAGGAGCCGTCGAGGTTGATGCCGAGCCTGCCCTCGGGAAGGAGTTCACCGCGCACCCGGGTCGCGATGTTGGGGTCGAGGGCGTCGGAGACCTCCGGGCCGAGCTTCTCCTTGTAGACCGTCTCCACGAAGCCGAGGGCGTCCTCGAAACCCTGGGTGCCGGCCTTCCACTTCTTCGACCTCTCGTCGTACAGCGGGTCGCCCGCCCCGGCGGCGGTGGCGCCCTCCGTGCCGTAGAGGAGCATCTCGAAGCCCTGCATGGTCGCCGCCTCGCCCGCCGGTTTCCCCGTGTAGACGTTCAGGGGGATGACGTCGGGGACCTTCCGCTTGATCGTGCGGGCCGCGTTCAGGACGTCGGCCCAGGTCTTCGGCCGCCAGTCCGCCGGCAGGCCCGCCTTCTCGAAGACCGCCTTGTCGAACCACAGCCCGCGGGTGTCCGTGCCGTCCGGGATGCCGTACGTCTTCCCGTCCTCGGCCTTCGCCGCCGCCTTGGCCGTGTCGATGAACTGGTCCCAGTCCTTCCAGTCGGCCAGATAGTCGTCCAGGGGCCGCAGATAACCGCTCGTGATGTCCGAGTTGATGAGGAAGGTGTCCTCGTAGACCAGGTCCGGTGCCGTCTTCGGCGACCGCAGCATCTGCTGGACCTTGGTGTAGTACTCCGAGTCCGGGGCCTTGATCGGGACGAGCTTCACCTTCTTGCCCGGATTCGCCTTCTCGAACTGCTTCTTGACGTCGGCGAGGAAGGTGTCCATCACCCGGACCTGGTTGTCCGTGGACTGCTTGTAGGAGACCTCCACGGTGTCCGGGTCACCGCCGGAACCGCCGCCGCAGGCCGTGAGGACGCCGGGAGCGGTGATCGCCAGAGCCGCGGTGAGGAGGAGACGGAGGGGGGATCGGTGGGGGCGGGGTGCGGTGGGGCGCACGGGCACGACCTCCTGCTGGCTACGTCGTTGTGGCCTTGGGTGGTGCCCGGTGACGGTACGAGGAATGGTCTAGTCAGGTCAATGCGTCTGCACCGATCCCCGGACGACCGCGGAGATCCGCCGGAAGGGCCCTACCCCTTCACCCACCGGTACTGCAGTTCGGGCCGCCCCACCTGGCCGTACTGCGGACTCCGCGCCGCCCGCCCCGCGTCCACCAGGTGCTCCAGGTACCGGCGGGCCGTGATCCGGGAGATGCCGACCGCCTCCGCGACGCCGGCCGCCGTCAGGCCCTCGCCCGCGTCGCGCAGGGTCACCGTCACCCGCTCCAGGGTCGGCGCGCTCAGCCCCTTCGGCAGGGCCGCCGGGCCCGGGGCCCGCAGGGTCGCCAGGGCGCGGTCCACCTCGTCCTGGCCGCTCGCCTCGCCGGCCGCCGCGTGGAACTCGGCGTAGCGGACCAGACGGTCGCGCAGGGTCGCGAACGTGAAGGGTTTCAGGACGTACTGGACCACGCCCAGCGACACGCCCTCGCGCACCACCGTCAGGTCCCGGGCCGACGTCACCGCTATCACGTCCGCGTGATGGCCGGCCGCGCGCAGGGAGCGGGCCAGCTGCAGACCGTGCACGTCCGGGAGATGCAGGTCCAGCAGCAGCAGGTCCACCGGCATACGGTCCAGCGCGCGCCGCGCCTCCGCGCCCGTGTGCGCCTTGCCGACCGCCGTGAAGCCGGGGACACGGCCGACGTACATCATGTGCGCGTCGGCGGCCACGGGGTCGTCCTCGACGACCAGGACTCTGATGGGATCGGCACCGGTCATACGTCGTCGCCTCCAGCCACAGTGGCCCGAGGGGCCTGGACAGCCTTGTCCCGCACGGCCGGGACCGTCCGGTCGTCGCCGCCCGCGCCCAGCGGCAGCCGCACCTCGAACCGGGCCCCGCCCCCGGGCGCCTCCGACACGGTCAGCGTTCCGCCGTGGCGGCGCGCGGTCTGCCGTACGAGGGCCAGACCCAGCCCCCGGCCGCCGGGGCCCGCGGGCTTCGTCGAGAAGCCGCGCTCGAACACGGCCTCCGCGTGGGCCGGGTTGATGCCGCTGCCGGTGTCCGACACCCGCAGCACCAGCACGGGGTCGTCCACCGGTCCGTCCGCCGGGTCCGTCTCGTCCGTGTACGCCGTCACCGTCACCCTCGCCCCCACCGAACCCTGCGCCGCGTCCACCGCGTTGTCGATCAGGTTGCCCAGGACCGTCACCAGGTCACGCGAGGGCAGCGACTGAGGCAGCAGGCCGTCGTCGATACGGCTGTCCTCGGACACCACCAGCTCGACGCCCCGCTCGTTCGCCTGGGCGGCCTTGCCCAGCAGCAGGGCGGCCAGCACCGGTTCGCTCACCGCCGCGACGACCTTGTCCGTGAGGGCCTGCGCCAGTTCCAGTTCCGCCGTCGCGAAGTCGATCGCCTCGTCCGAGCGGCCCAGTTCGATGAGCGACACGACCGTGTGGAGACGGTTCGCGGCCTCGTGCGCCTGCGAGCGCAGCGCCTCGGTGAAACCGCGCTCGGAGTTCAGCTCGCCCGTGAGGGACTGCAGTTCCGTCACGTCCCGCAGCGTGACCACCGTGCCCCGGCGCTGGCCTCCCGACACCAGGGAGGTGTTCACCACGAGCACCCGTTCGGCGGTGAGGAGGACCTCGTCCACCCGGGGCTCGGAGGACAGCAGGGCGCCCGTCAGCGGGGCCGGCAGGTTCAGGTCCGCCACCGAGCGGCCGACCACGTCCTGCGTCACCCCCAGCAGCTCCCGGGCCCCGTCGTTGATGAGCGCCACCCGGTACTGCCCGTCGAGCATCAGCAGGCCCTCGCGCACGGCGTGCAGGGCGGCCTGGTGGTAGTCGTGCATCTGGCTCAGCTCGGCGGCGTTCATGTTGTGCGTGTGGCGGCGCAGGCGGGCGTTGACGACGTAGGTGCCCATGCCGCCGAGGGCCAGCGCACCGAAGGCGACGCCCACGAGGGCCGTGAGCTGTTCCTGGACCCGGTCGCTGATCGCCTGGACCCGGATACCGGCACTGACCAGGCCGATGACCTTGCCGTTCTCCATGATCGGGGTGACCGCGCGGACCGACGGGCCGAGGGTGCCCGTATAGGTCTCGGTGATCGAACCGCCCTGCCGCGCCTTCTCTATGTGGCCGAGGAAGTGCTCACCGATCCGGTCGGGGTCGGGGTGCGTCCAGCGGATGCCGTCGGGGGTCATGATCGTCACGAAGTCGACGCCGGCGTGCCGCTGCACCTCGGTGGCGTACGGCTGGAGGCGCCCGGTGGGATCGGCGGTGTGGATCGCCGCCCGGACCGAGGGGGCGTCGGCGACGGTGGCCGCGACGGCGAGGGCCTGGCGGGTTCCCGCCTCCTCCGCCTGCGAGCGGTCGCTGACGTAGGTGAACAGCGCGTATCCGGCCAGGAGGGCGGCGATGAGCACCGCCTGCACGGCGAAGAGCTGGCCGGCCAGGCTGCGGGGGCGGAGGCGGTGCGGGACGCGCATGGCAACAGTCTGCACGCACGGGTTGGCGTGAACTAAATGAACGGAAGGGTGACCGCCCTCACAGGGCGGGGGATAGTCAGCGCATCGGGTCGTCCAGCACACGGACACCGACAGGGAGTACGACTCCCGCACAGGGACCTCGACCCCGAGCCGCCGGGAGCCCGTCTCCCACCCCAGGGAGGCACCTCTCCCACCACCGGGAGCCCCCAGCTCCCACCGCCGGAAGCCCCCAGCCTTCGGCCGGAAGCCCGCCGGCTTCCACCGCCGGGAGCCCGGCTCCCACACCCCACGGGAGCCCCGCTCCCACCGCCGCCGGAAGTCCCCCAGCTGCCGGCTCCGGGAGCCCGCCGGCTCCCGACCCCGGGAGCCGGTCTCCCACCCGGGAACCCGCCGGTTCCCACCCTGGGAGACCGTCTCCCGAATTCCCCCGGTCGTGAGCCGCACGCCGGAACAGCGAGCCGACGACGTCGTCGACGAGGAGGGCAGCCGTGGCCAGCAGCACCCATACGGCACCTACCGCTCCCGCCAAGCGGGACCGCACCCACTACCTGTACATCGCCGTGATCGTGGCTGTGGCCCTCGGCATCGCCGTGGGCCTCATCGCCCCGGACTTCGCCGTCGAGCTGAAGCCCATCGGCACCGGTTTCGTGAACCTGATCAAGATGATGATCTCGCCGATCATCTTCTGCACGATCGTGCTGGGCATCGGCTCCGTACGGAAGGCCGCGAAGGTCGGCGCCGTCGGCGGTATCGCCCTCGCCTACTTCACGGTGATGTCGCTGGTCGCCCTCGGCATCGGCCTGGTCGTCGGCAACATCGTCGAGCCGGGCACCGGCCTCGCGGTCACCGACGCGATCAAGGAGACCGGCCAGGCGCAGGTGTCGGCCGAGGCCAAGGACACCACCGAGTTCCTGCTCGGCATCATCCCGACGACGATCGTCTCCGCCTTCACCGGCGGCGAGGTCCTCCAGACGCTGCTCGTCGCCCTGTTCGCGGGCTTCGCGCTCCAGGCCATGGGCGACTCCGGTCAGCCGATCCTGCGCGGTGTCGAGCACATCCAGCGCCTTGTCTTCCGCATCCTCGCGATGGTGATGTGGGCCGCCCCGATCGGTGCCTTCGGCGCCATCGCGGCCGTGACCGGTTCCGCGGGCATCGACGCCCTCAAGAGCCTCGCCGTGCTGATGCTCGGCTTCTACGTCACCTGCTTCCTCTTCGTCTTCATCGTGCTCGGCGCGCTGCTGAAGGCCGTCGCCGGCATGAACATCCTCACGCTCTTCAAGTACCTGGGCCGTGAGTTCCTGCTCATCCTGTCCACCTCCTCCTCCGAGTCGGCGCTGCCGCGCCTCATCGCGAAGATGGAGCACCTGGGTGTCAGCAAGCCCGTCGTCGGCATCACCGTCCCGACCGGCTACTCCTTCAACCTCGACGGCACCATGATCTACATGACCATGGCGTCCCTGTTCATCGCCGACGCCATGGGTACGCCGATGTCGGTCGGGGAGCAGATCCCGCTGCTGCTCTTCCTGCTGGTGGCCTCCAAGGGCGCGGCCGGTGTCACCGGCGCGGGTCTGGCCACCCTCGCGGGTGGTCTGCAGTCCCACAAGCCGGCCCTGGTGGACGGTATCGGCCTCATCGTCGGCATCGACCGCTTCATGAGCGAGGCCCGCGCCCTCACCAACTTCGCGGGCAACGCGGTCGCCACGGTCCTCATCGGTACCTGGACCAAGGAGATCGACAGGGAGCGCGTGGACCAGGTCCTCGCCGGTCAGCTGCCCTTCGACGAGAAGACGCTGCTGGACGACGGGCACGGTGCCGCGGCGCCCGCGGCCGAACCCGACGGCGAGAAGGAACTCGCCAAGGCGTGACGCGCCCCGGAGGGGCCCACGGCCCCCGAGAACCCCGTACGGCCGGGTCCTCCCCCCGTAGACCCGGCCGTACGGTTCCAGGACACACAACTGAAGAGCTTCCCAGAACACCGAGCGGCCAGGTCCTCCCCCTATAGACCTGGCCGCTCGGCTTTTTGCCGTCGTGGGTGCGCGGGCTTTCCCTGACGTCGGCGTCAAGGAATACCGTCCTCGTATGCGCATCGGGGAGCTGGCGGAACGCGCCGGGACGACGACACGGGCCCTGCGGTACTACGAGGCGCGGGGGCTGTTGCCCGCGCGGCGGGCCGGGAACGGGTACCGGACGTACGACGAGGCGGATCTGAGGCTGCTGCGGCAGATCCGGACGCTGCAGGACTTCGGGTTCGACCTGGAGGAGACGCGGCCGTTCGTGGAGTGTCTGCGGGCGGGGCATCCGGAGGGTGACTCGTGCCCGGCGTCGCTGGCGGTGTACCGGCGGAAGCTGGACGAACTCGACGCGCTGATCGGTGAGTTGGCGGCCGTGCGGGCGTCGGTCGGCGAGCAGCTGGCGCGGGCCGAGCGGGCGCGGGAGCGGCTGGCGGCCGAGGCGGAGGTTCCGGGGGGCCCGGAGCCGGAGTGTGAACTGGGAGGCGGACAGCTGTGATCAGGGCGGCCGGTGTGGCAGAGGTGACGGACGCGGACTTCGAGGCGGAGGTGATCGGGGCGGAGCTGCCGGTGCTGGTGGAGTTCACGGCCGACTGGTGTCCGCCCTGCCGGCAGATGGGGCCGGTGCTCAGCGCCCTCGCCGCCGAGGAGGGCGGGCGGCTGAAGGTGGTGCAGCTGGACGTGGACACCAGTCCGGAGACCACCAACGCCTACCGGGTGATGTCGATGCCGACGTTCATGGTGTTCAAGGGCGGTGAGCCACTGAAGTCCATGGTCGGCGCGCGGCCGAAGCGGCGGCTGCTGGAGGAAATCGCCGACGTGCTCTGAAGTTCCGATCCGGCGATCCGACGGCCTGAACGGAAAATCCCCCGAGCAATTGCGCTCGGGGGATTTTCTTGCGTATATTTAATGGTTCGCGACTTCAATCAGATGGAGCCGCAAAGAAGTTCAGTGAGCACAGTATATCGGGGCGGGAGTGGAAGTGTCAAACACCGGCTATTCGCACGATGAATTGCGGCGGGAGCAGGAATTCATCGACGGGGTGTATGCCCGCGTGGACGCCCTGCGCGGTGAGACCGAGGGCTCGGTCACGGACGCGCTCGCCCAGGGCAACACACCCATGCAGGCCCGCCTGGAGCGGGACATCCTCGTCGCCGAGCGCTCGGGGCTGCTGGCCGCGCTGAACGCCGTCGACGGTTCGCTCTGCTTCGGCCGGCTCGACCTCGCCGACGGGGGCGTCCACCACATCGGCCGCATCGGGCTGCGGGAGGACGACACCGAGCGCACCCCGATCCTCATCGACTGGCGCGCCGACGTCGCCCGCCCCTTCTACCTCGCCACCGGCCACACCCCGATGGGTCTGCGCCGCCGTCGCCACCTCACCACCGAGGGCCGCCGGGTGACCGCCCTGCACGACGAGATCCTCGACCTCGGCGACGCCACCCGCACCGGCTACGAGGACCCCACCGGCGACGCCGTCCTGCTCGCCGCCCTCGACTCCGCCCGCACCGGCCGCATGGGCGACATCGTGCAGACCATCCAGGCCGAGCAGGACCGCATCATCCGCGCCCCGCACCAGGGCGTGATGGTCGTCGAGGGCGGCCCCGGCACGGGCAAGACCGCCGTCGCCCTGCACCGGGCCGCCTTCCTCCTCTACGAGCAGCGCGAACTCCTCGCCAAGCGCGCCGTCCTCGTCGTCGGCCCCAACCCCGCCTTCCTCGGCTACATCGGCGAGGTGCTCCCCTCGCTGGGCGAGACGGGCGTCCTGCTGTCCACCGTCGGCGAGCTGTTCCCCGGCGTACGGGCGACCGCGGCCGACACCCCGGCGGCGGCCCGCGTGAAGGGCGGCGCCGCCATGGCCGAGGTGCTCGCGGCCGTCGTACGGGACCGGCAGACACTGCCCGACCCGGTGATCGCCATCGAGCACGACCGGGAGATCCTCATGCTCGACGACGACCTCGTCCGGGTCGCCCGCGAGCGCACCCGCGAGGCGAAACTCCCGCACAACGCGGCCCGTGAGTACTTCGAGGGCCACATCCTCAACACCCTCACGGAGATGGTCGCCGAACGCATCGGCACCGACCCGTACGACGGCTCCAACCTCCTGGACGCCAGTGACATCACCCAGATCCGCGACGAGCTGGCCGAGAACCCCGAGGTCTGGGCCGCCATCGGCCGGCTGTGGCCCCGGATCACCCCGCGCCGCCTGATCGCCGACTTCCTCGCCGAGCCGGACGCGTATCTCTCCCCGGGGGAGGCCGACGCCGTACGCCGTCCGGTCACCCGGGCATGGACCGTCGCCGACGTGCCCCTGCTCGACGAGGCCGCCGAACTGCTCGGCGAGGACGACCGGTTGGCGCGGGCACGGGCCGAGCGCGAGCGGGAGACACAGATCGCGTACGCGCAGGGCGTGCTGGAGGTGTCGTACGCCTCCCGGACGTACGAGTTCGAGGACAAGGAGGACAGCGACCCCGACGGCTCGGAGGTGCTGTCCGCGCACGACATCATCGACGCCGAGCGGTTCGCCGAGCGGCACGAGGAGGACGACCACCGCAGCGCGGCCGAGCGGGCGGCCGCCGACCGGACGTGGGCGTTCGGGCACATCATCGTCGACGAGGCGCAGGAGTTGTCGCCGATGGCCTGGCGGCTGCTGATGCGGCGCTCCCCGACCCGCTCGATGACCCTCGTCGGCGACCCGGCCCAGACCGCGGAGGCCGCGGGCGTCGGCTCCTGGGCCGACATCCTCGCCCCGTACGTCCAGGACCGCTGGGAGCACACCCGGCTCGGCGTCAACTACCGCACCCCCGCCGAGATCATGGCCGTCGCGGCCGCGGTCGTCCGCGCCGAGCGGCCGGACTTCGAGCCGCCCAGCTCCGTACGGTCCACGGGCGTACGGCCGTGGGCGCGGCGCGCGGCGGCGAAGGAGCTGCCCGCAGAGGTTGCCAGGGCGGCGGCCGAACTGACCCCGGCCGAGGGGCGGCTCGCCGTCATCGCGCCGCGCGAACTGCACCGGGCGCTCGCGGCCCGGCTGGACGGGGTGACGGCGGGTGCGGAACCCGACCTGACCAGGACCGTCGTCCTCCTCGACCCCCGGCAGGCCAAGGGCCTGGAGTTCGACTCCGTCCTCGTCGTCGAGCCGGGGCGCCTCGGCACCAGCGATCTGTACGTCGCGCTGACCCGGGCGACCCAGGCGCTCGGCGTCGTCCACGCGGAGGACCTGCCCCGGGCGCTCGGGGAGGAACTGACGGCGGCGTGAAGCCGACGGCGGGAGCCGTCTGCCTGCTAGCGGGCAGACGGTGTTCCCGTCACCGTCACCACAGGTGCATCGGGGATCACCAACCCGTAACAGTTCTCGTCAT
Source organism: Streptomyces sp. NPDC002324 (assembly GCF_053593335.1). NCBI lineage: Bacteria > Bacillati > Actinomycetota > Actinomycetes > Kitasatosporales > Streptomycetaceae > Streptomyces > Streptomyces sp. NPDC002324. The sequence goes on along the minus strand of NZ_JBSFCF010000011.1, from coordinate 6,928 downwards.
CGTCACTGCTTGTGCACGGTTCATGCGGTATGCGTGTCGGTCATGGAAACACATCCGTTCGCGGCCGCTCCCGCCGGTGGCCCCGGCCTGGAATCGCTGCGCGTGGAGCCGTTGCTGACCTCGGAGTTCGACGCGGACCCGGGCGGCGTCTACGAGCGACTGCGGAGCACATACGGTCCCGTGGCACCGGTGGGGCTGCTGGGCGTCCCGGCGTGGCTGGTTCTCGACTACCGCGAGGTGCTGGAGGTCCTGCGCAACGACACCGTCTGGCGGCGCGACGTGCGGCACTGGCGGGCGCGGGCGGAGGGGCGGCTGCCGAAGGACTGGCCGCTCCTCGCCGGGTACGAGGTCCGGCAGACCATGTTCTTCGACGACGAGGAACACCGGCGCGCCCGGCTGAGCCACCACTCGGCGCTGCGCCCCTTCCAGGACGGCCACTCGCCCGAGGGCTGGGAACTGCGGGCGGCCGTCGCACGCTACGCCGACGAGCTGATCGCCGTGCTCGCGGCCGAGTCCGGGACCACCGGGTTCGCCGATCTCGCGGCGCAGTACACCCGGCCGCTGCTCCTCATGGTGACGACCAAGCTGTTCGGGTGCCCCGTCGAACTCGGCGACGAGATGGTCATGGACCTGTGGCGGATGCTGGACGGCGGGCCGGACGCGGGACCGGCCACCGAACGGTCGCTGGGCGCGATGATCCGGCTGGCGGCTCATCGGCGCTCGCGTCCCGGGGAGGACCTGACCTCCTACATGCTGCTGTCCGACCCCTCGCTGAGCGACGAACAGCTGGGCCGGGAGCTGTTCATGAACGCGGTCTATCTGAACGACATCACCGGGAACATGGTCTGCAACACGCTGCTGGAGGTGCTGCGGGGCAACGCCACGGTCCGCCGCAGCCTGTCCGACGGGCAGCTGGGGGAGACCGTGAACAGGGCGGCGCTGGCGAATCCGCCGACGGCCAATCTCTGCTTCCGCTTCGCGGCGCGTGATGTGCGGCTGGGGAACTACCTGATCCGGGCCGGTGACATCGTCTCGCCGTCGGTGGCGGCCGCGCACCGGGACCTGCTCGCGGTCGGCTCCTCCCACATCGTCGACTCCACGATCAGTACGCGGGCGCATCTGGCGTGGGGGGCTGGGCCGCACCAGTGCCCCAGCGCCGCCCGGGAGTTGGCGGGGACGATCGTGACGACCGCGGTCGGGCGGATCTTCGATCACTTCGCGCGGGCGGAGCTGACTCTGCCGCCGGACCAGCTGCCGTGGCGGTCGGGACCGGTGGTGCGGGGCCTGCGGCTGCTGCCGGTGCGGTACGAACTCGCGGAGCACAGCGCGGCTCGGGGGGCCGTGGGGCGGCGGGAGCCGGACGGGGGCGGGGGTGTGCCGTCCGCGGTGCCGCCGGGGACCCCGTCGGTGGAGCGGGCGACTCCGTCGGTGGAGCCGGTGGGGGAGCGGGTCGGGAGTGGGTTGCTGGGGGCGTTGCGGCGGATGATGTTCGGGGGGCGGAGGGGCGGCTGACCGGCGATCGGGGGGCCTTCGGCTGCCGCTTCGGTGGGGGCCGGTCGCGCAGTGCCCCGCGCCCCTGGAAGCTCAGGCCCCTCGGGCCTGAAAAGCATGGGGCGCAGCCCCTGGTTTTCAGGGGCGCGGGGAACTGCGCGACAAGCCCCATCGGGCCTGCGGACAAACTCAGGCCGGGCGGAGCCAGACCGTGGACAGGGGCGGCAGCGTGACGCGGATGCTGGCCGGGCGGGCGTGCCAGGGGTGGGCGTCGGGTTTCACCGGCGCGGAGGTCGTGGCACCGGTCCCCCCGTAGGCCTCCGCGTCCGTGTTGAGCACCTCGCGCCAGGCCGGGACGTCCTCGGGGACACCCAGCCGGTACTCCTGCCGGACGACCGGGCTGAAGTTGGACACGGCCAGCAGGGGAGTACCGTCCTCGGCGAACCGCAGGAACGCCAGGACGTTGTCGTCCGCGGAGTCACCCGTGATCCAGGAGAACCCGGCGGGCCGGGTGTCCTGCTGCCAGAGGGCCGGGGTGTCGCGGTAGGTGGTGTTGAGGTCACGGACCAGGTCACGCACCCCCCGGTGGTCGGCCTCGGCGCCGTACGCGGGATCGAGCAGCCACCAGTCGGGCCCGTGCGCCTCCGACCACTCCGCGCCCTGGGCGAACTCCTGGCCCATGAAGAGGAGTTGCTTGCCGGGGTGGGCCCACATGAAGCCCAGGTAGGCCCGGTGGTTCGCCCGCCGCTGCCACCAGTCGCCCGGCATCTTCGACACCAGTGAGCCCTTGCCGTGCACGACCTCGTCGTGGGAGATCGGCAGAACGTAGTTCTCGCTGTACGCGTACACCATCGAGAAGGTCATCTCGTGATGGTGGTGCTTGCGGTGGACGGGGTCCTTGGCCATGTAGTCCAGCGAGTCGTGCATCCAGCCCATGTTCCACTTCAGGCCGAAGCCGAGACCGCCGAAGCCGCCGGGGCCGGTGTGGTGGGTGGCGCGGGTGACGCCGTCCCAGGCCGTGGACTCCTCCGCGATCGTCACGACGCCCGGCACCCGCCGGTACACCGTCGCGTTCATCTCCTGGAGGAAGGCGACCGCGTCCAGGTTCTCCCGGCCGCCGTGCTCGTTCGGCGTCCACTGGCCCGGCTCGCGGGAGTAGTCGAGGTACAGCATCGACGCCACGGCATCCACCCGCAGCCCGTCGATGTGGTACTCCTCGCACCAGTACACGGCGTTCGCCACCAGGAAGTTGCGCACCTCGCGGCGGCCGTAGTCGAACTCCAGCGTCCCCCAGTCGGGGTGCGCCGCCCGCAAGGGGTCCGCGTGCTCGTACAGCGGACGCCCGTCGAACTCGGCCAACGCCCAGTCGTCCCGCGGGAAGTGGGCCGGCACCCAGTCCATCAGCACCCCGATCCCGGCCCGGTGCAGGGCGTCGACCAGGTACTTGAAGTCGTCGGGGGTGCCGAGGCGGGCGGTCGGGGCGTAGAAGCCGGTGACCTGGTAGCCCCAGGAGCCGCCGAAGGGATGCTCGGCGATCGGCAGCAGCTCGACATGGGTGAAGCCGAGGTCGGAGACGTACGCCGGGAGCTGTTCCGCCAGCTGCCGGTACGTCAGGCCCGGTCGCCAGGACGGCAGATGGACCTCGTAGACCGAGAACGGCGCCTCGTGCGCGGGGGCCTTGGTCCGCCGGGCCAGCCACTCCTCGTCGCTCCACTCGTACCGCGAGGCGTGGATGACGGACGACGTGTTCGGCGGGACCTCCGTGCGGCGGGCCATCGGGTCGGCCCGGAGCGTCTTCGACCCGTCCGGCCGGGTGATCTCGAACTTGTACAGCTCGCCCTCGCCGATCCCGGGCACGAACAGCTCCCACACGCCCGAGGAGCCCAGCGAACGCATCGGGTACCCCGTGGCGTCCCAGAAGTTGAAGGTCCCGGCCAGGCGCACGCCGAGCGCGTTCGGCGCCCACACGGTGAAGCGGGTGCCGGTCACGCCCTGGTGGGTCATCGGCTCGGCGCCGAGTGCCTTCCACAGCTCCTCGTGCCGGCCCTCGTTGATCAGATGCTGGTCCAGCTCACCGATCGCGGGCAGGAAACGGTACGCGTCCTCCGTCTCCTGCACGGTGCCCTCGTACGACACCAGCAGCCGGTACGCCCCCGGCACCTCCCGCAACGGCAGCAGCGCGGAGAAGAAGCCGCCCCCGTCGTCGTGCAGCTCCGCCCGCAGCGAGTCCACCACCACACTCACGCCCAGCGCGTAGGGCCTGAACGCCCGGATCACCACACTCCCGGGCACGGGGTGGGCCCCCAGCACGGAGTGCGGCGCGTGATGGGTCCCGGCCAGCAGCCGCTCGCGATCGGCGCCGTCCATCGCGGGGGAGACGACGGGGTGGGCGACGGCGGGGTCGTCCTGGGGAACACCGGGCGGCTCGGGGGTGTCCTGCCGGGGGACCGACGGCTGCGGGGCCGACGGCTCGGCGGCGCTCTGCTCGGGGACCACCGGCTCGGCGGAGGCCTGCTGGGGCAGCACGGCCTCCGGGGCCGGTGCGTCGGCCGGCACCGGTGGGGGAGGGGCCGCCCCGGCGCCCGGCGGGAGGGCGGGGACCAGCACCGGGGTCTGCGCCCTCTCCGACTGCCGCGGCGTCCGCACGGCCCTCTTCGCGGCGGTGCGCCTGGCGGCGGCCTCGGTCGTGACAGCCTCCCCGGACGTGGACGCCTCGACGGCTGCCCCCTCGGCGGCTGCCTTCTTGACGGCTGCCTTCTTGACTCCCGCCTTCTTGGCGGCCGTCTTCTTCGAGCCTGTGGCTTTCGTGGCGGCCTTCGTCGACGCGGCGGGTTTCGCCACGGCGGTCTTCGCGGCGGTGGCTTTCGCGACAGCGGTCCGGGTGGCGGTGGTGGCGGGCTTCGCGGTGACGGCTTTCTTCCCCACGGTCCTCTTCGCCACGGCCGTGTCCGTGACGGCCTTCTTCGCCGCGGTCTTGTTCGTGACCGCCTTCTTCGCCACCGCCTTCTTCGCCACAGCCTTCTTTGCCACGGCCTCGGCCTTCTTCGCCGTGGATTTCGTCGTGGTGGCCTTCTTCGCCGGAGCCTTCTCGGCCACGCCCTCGCGCTCGGCAGCCTTGATCGGCGCCGACGTCCCTGCGGCCGGCTCGCCCTCGATCGGCTCCTTCGCCGCCGGTGCCCCCTCGCCGGCCTTCTCGGCCGCCGCCTTGACCTCGGCGGCCTTGACGCCCGCCGTCTTCCTGGGCTTCCGCGTCCCGCCGGCCGTCCGCACCGGCTGCGGTGTCTCCTCGGCAGCGGCGGTCGTAGCGCTGCCGGCAGACGCGGTCGTCGCTTTCTTCGTCGCCGCCTTTTTCGTCGCCGTCTTCTTCGCGGTCGCCTTCTTCGCCACGGCCTTCTTCGCGGTCGTCTTCTTCACGGCCGTCTTCTTCACCGGGGCGGGCCCCTCGTCGGCGGGGCCGGTGGGCTGGGTGCTGTCGTCGGACGGCGGGCGGGGTGTCACAGGTACTGCCTCCTCGGCAGGGCTGGGCTGGGGTGGTGTCAGGGGGTGTCGGCGTTGGGGTCCGTGGCGAGCCGGTGCACGGCGGCCAGGGGGACCGGTAGCCAGTCGGGGCGATGGCGGGCCTCGTAGAGGACCTCGTACACGGCCTTGTCGGTCTCGTAGGCGCGCAGCAGCACGGGATCCGTACGGGGGTCGGCCCCGGCGACGTCCGCGTAGCCGGAGCAGTACGCGGCCCGGCAGGCGGTCGCCCAGTCGGCGGCCGGGGGCTGGAGGGAGTGCGCGGCGTAGTCGAAGGAGCGGAGCATGCCGGCGACGTCACGGGCGACGGGCTGCGGCATCCGCCGCTCGGCCAGCGGCTTCGACGGCTCGCCCTCGAAATCTATGAGCGACCACTCCCCGGAGGGCGCGCGGAGGCACTGCCCGAGATGGAGGTCGCCGTGTATGCGCTGGGCGGTCCAGGTGCGCCCCTCGGCGGCCAGGTCGGCGAGCGCCTCGAAGGCCGTGTGCAGACCGGGGGCGTACGGCCGCAGCGCGGGTACGGCCTGCGCTGCGGACTCCAGGCGGCCGGTCATCCCGTCGACCAGCGACTCCAGCTGCTGTCGGCCCAGGGTGACCGTCGGCAGGGCCCGCGCCAGCGCGGTGTGCACCTCGGCGGTCGCCCGGCCCAGCGCCCGCGCCTCGGCGGTGAAGTCCTCACCCTTCGCCAGCATGCTCAGCGCCAGTTCCCAGCCGTCGGCCGCGCCGTGCAGGAACGGCTGGAGGACGCCCAGGACGTGGTGGCCGTCGGCGCCGGCGCCCCGGTCCAGCTCCGCCACCATCCAGGCCACCGGCGCGGGTACCCGGGGGCAGCCCTCCAGGGACAGCTCCCTCGGCAGTTCCAGGTCGGGGTTGTCGCCGGGCACGACCCGGCGGAACAGCTTCAGAATGAACGTATCGCCGTAGACGAGCGAGGAGTTGGACTGCTCCGAGGTGATCAGGCGGGGCACCAGGCCCTCGGGGATGTCGTGCCGGGTGTCCCGCCCGCAGCGCAGCTCCCCGACGTGCGCCTCGGTCCGCATCGCCTCCAGGAGGACATCGGCCAGGCGGGGGTCGTGCAGGGCCTCGTACACCGTGCGTCCGGCCAGGGGCCCCTCGGCCACGTGCCCGATCAGCGCGGGCGCCAGCCGCGGCGGGAGCGTCTCGCGTACGCCGAGCAGCAGTTGGTAGCAGTCGCCGGGGTGGGCCGGGGCCCCCTGGGACGGCACGAGCGGCTGGTGGGCGCGGACGAGCAGGTGGAGCAGCCCGGCCTTGGCGGTGCCGGCGGGCAGCAGTTCGGTGGCCGACATCAGGCTGAACCCGGCGACCGGCCGGCCCTTCCCCGCGAACCAGCGCTGCCGTGGCAGCCACTCCCGCAGCAGCGGCTCCAGGGAGAGGAGCAGCCCGGGGGCGGGCTCCGTGGCGGGCGGTGGAGCAGGACTTGGCGCGGTGGGGTGCGTGGCGGCTTCCGACATGGCCTCGCGTCCTTTCCCCGGGGGCGGGGTGTTCCTGTCTGCGTGCCCCGGGCGGGCCGGGAGAAACCGGCCCGCCCGGGGTTCGGGTCGGGCTTACACGGCGTCCTTCCGCAGGCGGAACCAGTAGAAGCCGTGGCCCGCGAGGGTGAGGAGATAGGGGAGTTCACCGATGGCCGGGAAGCGCACTCCGCCGATGAGTTCGACGGGGTGGCGCCCTTCGTAGGCGCGCAGATCGAGTTCGGTGGGCTGCGCGAAACGCGAGAAGTTGTTCACGCACAGCACCAGGTCGTCCCCGTCCCCCTCGGTCGAGGGCGCCTCCCTGAGGAAGGCGAGGACGGCCGGGTTCGACGACTGCAGCTCGGTGTAGCTGCCGAGGCCGAACGCCGGGTTCTGCTTGCGGATCTCGATCATCCGGCGGGTCCAGTGCAGCAGCGACGAGGGTGATGACA